>NZ_CP065938.1:0-310386 GCF_025232395.1 Taurinivorans muris | reverse complement strand
AATACTTTTGGGTACAATTCTTATTGTATTAGTTTTGGAAGCTACCCGCAGGACATCAGGATTGCCCTTAGTCATTGTAGCATTGTGTTTTATCGCGTATGCATTGTTTGGTGCTAATCTTCCCGGACCGTTGGCACATACTGAAATTTCCTATGAGGCTTTAATCGAACAGCTTTTCCTTCTTACAGAAGGTATTTATGGCGTTGCTATCACAGCAGCAGCAACCATGATCTTTGCTTTTGTTTTGTTTGGTTCTTTTTTAGAAGTTTCCACCATGAGCAATTTATTTATTGATCTTTCCTGCTTGCTCACAAAAAAGACAAAAGGCGGACCTGCTAAAGTTTCCATCTTTGCATCAGCTCTGTTTGGAACCATATCCGGTTCAGCTCAAGCAAACGTGTATGGTACGGGTATTTTTACTATTCCTCTTATGAAGCGTGTAGGGTATCAGCCCCATTTTGCAGGTGCTGTAGAGGCTTGCGCTTCAACTGGCGGTCAGCTTATGCCTCCTATTATGGGTGCAGCAGCATTTATTATGGCCGATGTTACTGGACTTGGTTATTTGACTATTGCTAAATCTGCTCTTTTGCCATCTATTTTATTTTACCTTTCATTATATTCCATGATTCATTTTGAAGCATTAAAATATAATATTGGTACAATGCCGGAGGAAGAAATCCCCTCTAAACAATCTGTTATTTCTCGTTTATATTACATGCTTCCATTGGCATTCATCATTATTGTTATGGTAATGGGAAGAAGTGTTAATTCCGCTGCTTTTGCAGGCTGTCTTGTTATTTTTTTACTTTCTCTTTTTAGAAAAGAAACCCGCCTTACTCCTCCACGTTTAAAAGATGTTGCTGTATGTGCTGCCCGCAATACGCTCATGATTAGCAGCTGCTGTGCATGTGCTGGCATAGTTGTTGGGATAATTGGACTGACAGGCGGTGGTTTTAAGCTCATCAATTTGATTATGAATTTCATCGACGGCAATCTCTTTCTTTTGCTTGTTATGCTGATGATTACCTGTTTTATCGTTGGTATGGGCGTTCCGACTGCTCCAGCATATATTATTGTTTCTGTTCTTGCTGCTCCTGCTATGATTAAATTAGGCGTGCCTGTTATTTCAGCACATATGTTCTGTTTGTATTACGCTGTATTATCAACAATAACACCTCCTGTTTGTATGGCCGCTTTTTCGGCAGCAGGCATAGCAGAGTCGAATGCCATGCGTACCGGGTTCACTTCTGTAAAGCTAGGTGCCATTGCGTTTATTATTCCTTTCTTCTTCGTCTATCAGCCAGAACTCCTTTTTACAGGCAGTGTTACTGAAATTCTCAGCGTGGTTGTTACTTCTGTCATTGGTGTAATTGCTTTGACAGCAGGATTACAGCAATATTTTGCGGCTCGCTGCAGCATTATTGAATCAATTATTCTTTTTGCTTCAGGTTTATGTCTTGTATATCCTGGAATGTTTACTGACGTCATTGGTGTTGGAGGTATAATTTTTATTTATGCTTATCAACGGTATGTTAAAATGCGAAAGAACAGAATGGAGTAATATATGCAACAAATTATTGATTTTCGCAGCAGACCTCCTTTTGGTAATTTTGTACATGATTGGATTTTTCGTTTAGATGATGTTCCCGGTAATCCAGGGCTTAAAAGTAAATTTCAAAAGATGGAAATGGATTTGCCCAATTCTTTGCTTCAACAATCTATGGATGAATTTTTCGTGGAAAATGAGCGATGCGGCATTATACACAGTATTATTCCCATGCGAATCTTACCTAACCAAAATAACAATGACCTTGTAGAACTGCTCACGAAATGGCCTGACAAATTTACTGGTTTTGCAGGACTTCGTCCATATGAAGACGGCAGAGAACAAGCATTGGCTGATATTCAAAAATTTGTTCGTGACGGACCGTGTATGGGAATTTATATGGAACCAGGGCTTGACCCGCATCCATGGTTCGTTGATGATGAGTATTTATTTCCTCTTTATGAATTTTGCGAAGAAAAAGATATTCCCATATATCTTCTTTATGGAGGAGTTTTTCATAAAAGCAATGCACCTGATTACAGCATTTATTCCCCTGCACGCATTGAAAAACTGGCAGGAACTTTTCCAGGTTTACGCATATTGCTTTCTCATGCCTGCTGGCCATGGACAACGTATGCGTGTGCTGTGGCCATGAATTGGGAAAATATATGGCTTTCACCTGATGGATTTATGATTGATCATCCGGGTTCACAGGATTATATCCTTGCAGCCAATTATCGCTTACAGGATAAAATAATTTTTGGCAGCCTTTACCCCAGCGTGCCGACTGAATATGCCGTAAAACGATATAAGGAAATGCTTCGTCCGGAAGTTTTGGAAAAGATTTTTTATCTCAATGCAAAAAGATTTCTAAATAAAAATGTTATTTCAACTTGTTATCACTAATTATGAGGAGTATTAATAATGGATAAACAAAAAAGAATACCGCTTAAAGTTACTGTTCTCAGGGTAATGAAAACCGAAGATGTTTTTGATAAGCCTATTCCCGAACAAGTTTCTCATGCTCCAAATTGCTGTGCAAGACTAAAAGAAGAGCAAGTTTTTATTATTGATGAAAATGGTGAGTGTTCAGTGGATTTCCCCTGCACATGGGCATGGCATGATCTTTTCCCCGTCATCACAGCTATGCAGACAGGCGGACATTTTGTTATGAAAAAAAGACCTGGAATTCAATATTCCTGCTGTACTGACGGAACAATGCCCGTTGTTTTTAAAATTGAATATCTCGACAATGAACATCAAAATGAAAAAAATATACAAGAAAAATATGTTGGAGAAAAAGAAGGCAATATACGTTGTCCACTCAAAATTACAGTTGTAAAGACAATGATGCCGGGAGATATTTATAAAAATTCATTACCAGAAGTGGATATGCCGCATAATGAGCCAATGCTTAAAGAGGGACAAAGTTTCATGGTAGGAGAAAATGGACGCTGTCCTGAAAATTTCCCAAGTTTTGCATGGCATGACCTTAATCATTATGTGTTATCTCTTCAACTGGGTGGAAATTTCCCTGAATTTCCTAAAGGAACAGTCTATGCGTGTTCAACTGACGGATTATTTCCTGTTTTCTTCCACTTGGAACGGGTTTAATATTTTCAGCATGAAAGTATTTTATTCGCGTGTAATTTTTGCGTTATCACAAAGCAATTCGATAACTTTATTACAAGCAGGGGAAACATAGTTATCTTTTTTCCAAATAATCACAGGTTGGAATGTCAGTTTTGGCAAATCTATGGGCAGCACTACATGAGGCACTGTCTGTGAACACTCTGTATGATGAAGTATTGCAACCGCAGGTAGATCTTGGAGGGTGTCTATTATCCAATATGGTGTTGGCGTGTCTAAAATAACATGTGGTTTAAGATTTTTTTCCTGCATGGCAATCATAAAAGGACGCAGTGATCCACTATTTGTCCAACGTCTTGAAAGCAATAAAGGAAATTTTGCAAGTGTTTCTAAAGAAACAGGATTTTCTTTTGGTACTTTCAAAAGAGGTGACCAAACAGAAACAAGATGCTGTTCTGTCAGAGGAACAGCGGTATAGTTACTGTTCATAAGCGGCAAATGGAGAATGGCTAAATCAAGACTGTGGCTTTGTATTTTATTTTCCAGTAAAATATTGTCTGTTACCAATAATCGTATATGAATCCCTGGAAAATCTTTTTCCATAGCAGGTAAGATAGCTTTTAAAAATGATAGGCAAAAACCACTGCAACCTAAACGAACTTCACCAAATATGCCGCCATTATTGATAAAAGGATTTTGAATATTTTGCTGTAAATCGTCTAACTGTGTTAAAATTCTTTGTGCTTCAATATAAAAGGATTGCCCTTGTTCAGTGATTTGCCATTTGCCTTTTTCCCGATAAATAAGTGTAATCCCAAGTTCATCTTCTAATTCTTTTAAGGATAAGCTTAAACTTGGTTGGGTAATGTGTAAATACTTGGCAGCACGGCTGATTTGCCCTTGTTCAACGATAGTGCAAAAATAGAGAAGACGGCGAAAATCCAGCATGTTAGGCTCCGTTGATATGCTTATATAACAATACATTACATGAAAAATAGTATATTGATTTTTTCATCGATTAAAAATGTTGTGCTTTTTGTATATTATCCATAATCCCCTAAAGAATATTTTTTTTGAGCTGAATTGTCAATTCAAGTACAACACACCTCATACAGAAAGCCTTCAACCGGTATTTTTTCATTTAGGTCTTACCGCTATCATTATTGTTGTTTTTCTGATACTCATTTTAAAGGCTAAAAATCCTTTTAGCTTTCCTTGTTCACTTATAGTAAAATGTTTTAGCTCAATAGTGATACTCCCAGCAAATTTGTCAAAAATAGATTCTAAACAAGATTTATCATTGAGTTACTTTTTATTCAACTGTCACACTTCGGTTTACAATTAATTTTATAAATGAAAATACTACTATTGAATTAATAGGATAAAAAGCCATTGAGATAATTTAGAAAAAATGATAAAACATAGTAAAATTTCAGACCATAAATTTGGTTTTTCAAAAATTTGGAAGAGAAGACGGATTTAAAATCTTGCATAATATTATTTTAGAAATCCACAAAGTTGCACCTAATTTACCTCCTATTAGATTTTCTTAAATTTTAAGCTTGGATATAGAAATACAAAAAATTTTTTCGCTTTCTCTGAGGGGAATAAAAAACAAAAAGGACTTAGAGAAAACTCTAAGTCCTTGAAAATTTTTGGCGTCCTCAAGGGGATTTGAACCCCTGTTGACGGCGTGAAAGGCCGCTGTCCTGGGCCGGCTAGACGATGAGGACGTATGCCGTGAAAAGTCTTTTATGTGATATTGCATGCTTTGTCAAATGTTTTTTACAGAAAAAAGAAAAAAATTTAAAATTTTTCTTTTTTTGTATCGCTTATTCAACATTATTTATTTTTATTTCAACAAGTTATATTTTATAAACATATTTCACGCTTCAAACAAATTCGGCTTTCTATAACGCAACGTTCATATTGCAGTTTACAGCTGTCACATCTAAAGACAGTGAAATATCTTTTAAGCACTATCAAATAATTATCCAATCTATTAACTTCCTTTATGATATTGGCATCATTCAATGACATTAGCTGAAAGAGAGTGGGATATTTTATAGTTAAAACGGGAATAGTTCAGGACATGCTGGAACATAGGGGGATATGGTTTTGTAATAGCGTTACAAGTATTGAAATAAAAAAGTATAAAAAACGAGCTAAAAATTTATTCAGCTCGTTTTTTTATTTTCGTTTAGTTAAAATTTGAATTACAACAAACTACCCTGAACCGGAAACTTTCTATTTTTTCTTTTCCCATTGATTATTATATGGATTTGATTATGGGAAATTTCATATTTTTTTGAAAATTCCCTGTAATAACATTCCGGAAAATCACATAAAAAAACTATTCAAACAAACGCCGTTATCGGCATGCAACAACCGTTTCAATTCGCAATGCTGAAAAACAGTTTACCAAGGTTCATGCCTCCGTACACGGCTGCAAGGCAAAGGCTGATACTCAAAGCAGCATAAGCCAAAGCAGGCAAAAAACGCTGCTGAGCAAGCATCTCGAAAAGTTCGAGGGAAAACGTGCTGAACGTAGTCAATCCGCCGCAAAAACCAACCGTCAACGCCAATCTGCAAACATCCGACAATTCCGTCCTATTCATAAAATATGCAGACAAAAAGCCGATAATAAAACTGCCGAGCACATTCGCAATAAAAGTGGACAAAGGAAAACACGGACCCGAAACATGACGATGCCAACCAAATAACGCAAAACAGCCCCGATTCCGCCCCCGATGAATATTGCAAAAGCCTGTATCATCGCTTTTCCTTCACATACACAAAAAATTAAACCAACCAAACCGCCGAAGCGGCTAAACTGTTCCGCTATCAATATTCATGTTTTTCCGCAAGAAGTTTCAACACTTTTTTATAATCGGCATTCCATGTCGATTTATACAATTCCTCTAAAATTTTATAAATATCATGCTCATAATATTTATGTTTTCCCAAAAACAAAAATTTCTTCCGTTCATAAAAAAGGTCAACGCACAAGGGAGCAAGACGCAGATTATAGCAATCATCCAGCGCAAGCATAGTGGACAAATTTCCCTCTCGCAAAATATTTTGCACAAGAACAACACAATCACCAAAATTTTTATAAAAATCAGTAATAATTTTCTGTTGTTCCTCGGAAAAATTTTCATTCTTCAAATCATCAGCGGATAAAATAAGCGTTTTCTCCGCATCGGAAAGTTCAAAAGTAAAAAATCCTAAGTTTAAGTTTATATAATGATTAACCCGCTCATCTTTTGATTTAAGTTTCAATAAATGTTTTCTCTTTTCGATTTCCGTAGTTGAATTATAGTAATCCGTGTCATACAGCAGGGTCAATGCTGATTTTCTCGGTGCGATATAGCCAAGTTCAAGCAAAATAATCGCCTCTTCCAAAAAGAATTTATATTCGTTCCTTGCAATATACGCATGAACCAATTCCCCAAGCCCTTTGAGCAATGTTTTATCGTTTTTATTAATGATTTCTTTAAACTCTTCAAAGGTAAAGCGCTCAAAAAACATATGCATCAAATTGTCAAACAACTCACTGTTTTCATAATCAGAAAAAGAGCTGAGCAACATCCCCAAATAAGGATAATTCTTGAATTTCAAACAAAATTCCAAAAAGAACTCTTTGCCCTGCCAAAGGGCGGTTTCATAATAACTGACACTATTGTAACCAAAAACATTTTCCTGCAAATTGATGTGTTTAAAACGATTGCAAAACGTCAAAATATCTTTATTTCTCAATGCTTCGTCCATACAAGCGTAATTCGTTGTATACATAGGCGAATACCCTAAAAAACGCAGCAAAGCCTGATGTTTCAAATTGCAATTCTCATCCCAGTCATGATATGTTTTTTTCAGTTCCAAACCGTAAAGCAGTTTTTCGTGATAATTGGGTCTGATATAGATGATGGAATCCGCAAGCAGCCCTTTTACAGGATACGCACTGAGAAACGCCTTAAATTCTTCCACGGAATATTCATCTGAAAACAAGTAATTCCAAATGGTCGCATTCGCTCCGCAATGGAGGTTCAAATAACAGTGATGTTCTTTTTCAAGCTTTGCGAGATACTTTATCGCATCTTGCGGTCTTAATTCATTTAAAAGGATACGCGTACGCTCCGGACAGAAAAGATCCGGACTTGATATTTTTGTGAATGAGTCTATGCAGCCGCTCACCCTTTCATACGGAAAATCCCCTTCTGCCTTATCATAAAAAGAACTGAGCGAAATCCCTTTCTTATATTCATAAATATTGGCCCCGTGCTCCAAAAGAAAAAGCGCGGCTTCCTGCTTATTGACGGCATAATAAACATTAATGAAATATTCTAAATAATTATATTCATTTTCTGCGGCACGGAAATTGATATCCTGCCCGTTTTCAAGCATTTTCAGGGCGATATCCATGCGGTTATTTTCCAGGGCAAGACGGAATAAATCATGATTTTTATAAAAAACCGGATATTCTTTACCGCTAAAATCATATTCATCGATGCTTCCGTTTTTTATGATTGCAGTGTAAAGTTCTTTGCCCATATCACCGTCTTCTTTTTACCAAAACAATTCCTGATTTTTTAAACAACTTTTTATTAACTTTCAAGAAAAAAAACACAAAAAAAGACGGACCGGCAAAGCCCGCCTTTTCGGCAATTTCTCATGCGATTTAAAAATTACTTATGCAAATTCAGGTAGTCTTCGTCGGAAACCGGTTCAAGCCATTCATTTGAGCCATTTTTTGCAGGAACCTCAATGGCGATGTGCGTGAACCAACTGTCTTTCTTCGCCCCGTGCCAATGCTTCACGCCGGCAGGAATGTTCACAACATCGCCGGCTTTCAAAGAGCGAGCTTCTTTTCCCCATTCCTGATACCAACCCTCGCCGAACGTGCAGAGAAGAATTTGCCCGCCTCCTTGCTCCGCATGGTGAATATGCCAATTATTGCGGCAGGCAGGTTCGAAAGTCACGTTAGCAACGGCAACTTGCTCTTTTGTAAGCATATTCAAGTAGCTGTTGCCCTTGAAATATTGCGCGTAAGCTTTATTGAATTCCCCCAAGCCGAACGGTATGTCAAGATTATTCATTTCTTCCTCTCTGGAAACAGCTGCTTGTTTTAAAACAATTCCAATTTGCTTTTTGGCATTGCTGCCGTATTTTTTACCTAAACAGCCGCCAATCACATCGGCATATTCAAAAAGCTGTTCATGAGTCCAGCCGACTTTCACACAGGTTGCCAAATGGGCTTGAAGCTGCGGATCAACATCATCAATCCCTGCGAGAATGGCAACGGTAATCAGTTCCCTGTCTTTCCATGTCAAAACATCACGCTGAAAAATATCGCCGAATAAGTGCGCTTTCAAATACTGGTCGATTTGCGGTGCAAAATCATAAAGCCCCCCTTTTACTTCCCGTCCGAAAAGTTTCGTCTGATTTGCCGTACCGAATTCCAAGCTTGTTTGATTTGCGGGCACGGGGCTTGCCGTTTTACCGATAACATCGTTTATTCCTTGCGCTTTTCTCTTTTCAAGAACAGCGGAAAAAGCCGCCAAGCCATTCAAACTTCTCGGAAACCCTGCATACGCATAAACTTGAACCAATAATTCTTTGATTTCATTGACAGTCAAGCCATTTTTCAATCCTTGTTCCAATGCTTTTTCCAAATCCCGCAAATTTCCTTTTGCCGTGAGAGCGGAAATGCTGATCATGGACTTTTCCTTAGCTGTCAACACATCTTCACTTGCCTGCGCTTTCATGTTCACTCCTAGCATACCTATGCAAACCAAAGTTATCGCAATAGCATTTAAAACTTTCATTACGCATCACTCCTTGCATGATTTCAGTGTATAATCATAACATATCAAAACATCCTGAAAATAAAATGAATATTTTTCCAAAAAAATTGCCTAAAATTACCATGCGCACCAATATTAATTCATAAAAGAAAAAATCAGGCAATTTTTTGCAACAATCGTATCTATAAAATACAGCCAAGCCAATGTATTTTACAATCATGGATAATATTTTGAAAATTACAAGGAGGAAACAATATGAAATTACACACGCTATCAAGAAGAACATTTTGCAAACTTTTATCATTAGGTGCCGCTGCAGGCATCGGAGGAGCTATCCCCTTTATGTCCACAAAAACATTCGCTTCGGCAAATACAACCCCGAAATCCCTGATTGTGTATTTTTCCCATTCAGGAAACACAAAAAAAATTGCACAATTCATTCAGGAAACATTAAACTGCGACAGTTTCGAAGTTAAACCTGCAAAGCCTTACCCAACAGATTATGATACACTTGTCAACCTCGCAAGAGAAGAAAAAAATAATCATTTCCGTCCGGAACTCGCAGGAACAATTCCAAATACCGGTAACTATCAAACTATTTTTGTCGGTTATCCAAGCTGGTGGGGAACAATGCCCATGCCTCTGTTCACATTTTTCGAACAGATAAATTGCAGCGGAAAAACCATTGTTCCATTCACAACCCATGAGGGCAGCCGTTTTGGACAAAGCCTGCGCGACTTGCAAACCCTTTGCCCCGATGCAGTCCTTCTTGACGGTTTTGAAACCCGCGGCTCAAGAAGCGCAAATGCAAAACAAGACGTTCAAACATGGCTTAAAACAATTAATATCGCGCAATGACACAAAAAAAGCTTCGAGCAAAACTCGAAGCTTTTCATTATCCCCAAAAAGAATTTTTCCGTTTTGTCATATCCCTGTGGGGCGGTTCGCCGAACATCCGCTTATATTCCCTATTGAACTGCGTTACACTTTCATATCCGACACGCAGCGCCGCCACCGAAGCTTTTTCATTTTCCATAAACATAAGGCGCTGCGCTTCGTATAACCGAAGCTGCTTTTGATACTGCAGGGGACTTGAACCTGTGACATCCTTAAAGTGACGGTACAGGCTCGAAACGGACATATGCACTTTTTTAGCAAGGTCTTCAACAATCAAAGGTTCTGCCACATTTTCTTTTAAAAAGGAAATCGCCTGTATGACATTGTTCTTATCAGAGCCTTGGGCGTATAAACCATATAACACCCCGCCCTGTTTTCCGATAAGCACCAAATAATGCAATTCTCGCAAAATCATCGGCGCCCGCAGACTGATTTGATCGGGTTTATCCACAAGTTCAGCCAAGCGGTACAGACATTCCAAAATTTCAACATCGACATCACCGACAGAAAAACCGAATTTTGAAGGCGCATAAGGAATATTGTGCTTTTCCATTTCAAGAATGAGTTCCGACAGCATTTTCCTGTCAAGATAGAAAAAAAGCGAAAGAAATTCCTCATAAGGTTCTTTGACAAGAAAATTTGAAGAACTTTTTGCGTCAACACCGGAAACAATGCATTTATTTTTTTCCAAATGATATTCCTGATTACCGAGTATGGAAATTTTATGTCCTTGCAACACAACGGAAACATGAGGTTTTACGAAACATTTATCTGTTTGGTTTATTTGTTTTTTCCGCACAAAAAATAAACTTGGGACAGCAGTTTGAAAAATACCGTCCCCCGGAGTGTTCCGTTCCACAATTTGCTTGAGTTTTTGATTGTATATGCCGATTTTATTTTGAACTTCCATACAAACTCCAAAAATTTATTTCAGACATGATAACCCAAAAAAATGTTTTTGTCAATCAGGCAAATAAATTTCTCTCCTTAACCTGTCATAAAAACTGCCTACAAAATTTTTGCATACACATTTATTTCATGTTGTTCCCGCATTTTCCCGAGTTGCGGCACAATTCTTTTAAAATGCTCCGATTCGGAATGCGCTTTCAAATATTCTTTGCTTTCCCAAGTTTCAAGCATGGTCAAAATACACGGATTTTCGATATCCTGAAATAACTCATAAGAAAGACAGCCTTTTTCGGCACGTGATTTTTCAACCAACTCTTCATATAATGAAAGAGCGTTTTCAATGCTTCCTTGTTTAAATAAATTTTTTGCAATTACTTTGATCATGGTTTCCCCTTTTCCTTATTTGTAATTTTTCCAATACGAAAAGATACTCCAAATAATGTTCCCTGTTCATATCGGAAACACAAAGAACGCGCCAGAGCTTCGGTTCAAGCCTTGAAACAAAACCTGAAACCGCCCGGTATTCCTCAAGCCCTCCTTTATGCCCCGTATAACAATGCACACTGATACAGCCCTGAGGAACAAGACGCATGCAAATTTTTTCCAAAGCCTCAAGGCTTGTTTCCGCTTTTGTAGCGACAAAATTTTCTTTCCGCTCTTTTCCGGGAAGATAACCGAGATTAAAAACCGCCCCTGCCAAAAGAACATCTTGAGGCAAATATTCAAGAATTTTTTCATGCCCACAAAGAATGAGTTCCGCTTCCAGTCCGCATTGCTTCAAACGTTCAGCGGTATTGACGAGCGCCTGTTCCTGCACATCGCAAGCAAGCACACGGACATCCTGCTGCAAAGCCTTGCCAAGTCCTGCCAAAAAACACGTGTCATGCCCGTTTCCTGCTGTTGCGTCTATACAATAAATTCTCTCGCATTGCCGGGAAACGGCACATACCGCGCGCTGCAACGCACTGTGTGCCAAAACATCCGGCAAGGAGGGACGGTCCGCCCCGGAATGAGGCGGAACAAAGCCGTTTTGTTTTTGCTGATTATTCATACCCTTATCCGCAAACGAAATGGAATATCGCCATGGTATACAATATCCGTTTTTTTTACAATGAATAATTGTTTCCAAATGGAAATTATACCGAATGCAAAATTATCAAGCTAACATTGCAAAACCATTCAATTAAAATTTGCACGAAAAATCACGGGGAATTTTTTTCATTTCCGGCTTGACAGAGGACAACGCCTTTGTTAGGTATGGTGTTACGTTTTTTATTTTCGTAACACGAAAGAAGTATATGATGAAGCATGCACTCATACGCCATAAATCCTTTTCCGCCGCCTGCGCCGGAATGAAACTTTGTTTTCAGCTTGCCGCCATGCTTTTCATTTTGGCGCTTCTTGTTTTTTACATTTCACGCCTCACCCCCGGAGACCCTTTGCAGTCTTTTTACGGGGACGCCGTGCAAAGCATGACCCAGGAACAGCTTGACGCCGCCCGCGTACGGCTTGGCTTGAACGACAGTATCTGGGTGCAGTTTGTCAAATGGACAGAACAAACGCTGCGAGGAAATTTCGGTATTTCCTTACGCTATAAAAGACCCGTGCTTGAAATTGTTCTGCCGCTTCTGAAAAATACGCTTATTCTCGGCGTTATTTCCTATGTTCTTGTTTTCTCTCTCGCCATAGGGTTGGCGCTTGTCTGCGCAAGGTTTGAAAACAAGTGGATTGACAAAATCATTTGTAAAATAGGCACAATGGCTTTTTATACGCCCGCTTTTTGGCTAGGGGTCGTTTTTGTGTTGATTTTCAGTATAAACCTGAAATGGCTGCCCGCAAGCGGCGCCTATGATTTTGGAAAAGCGAACAGTCCGCTCAACCGTGCCGCTCACCTTGTTCTGCCTGTCAGCATAATGATTATCAGCCATTTTTGGTATTACGCCTATATGATACGCAACAAGCTTTTGGACGAAACCCGCAAAGATTACGTTTTGTTGGCAAGAGCGAAAGGATTGGGCAAAATGCAAGTGCTGACAAAACATTGTTTGCGTAACGTGATGCCCACGATAATCAATATCATGGCTGTTTCCGTTCCTCACCTCATCAGCGGGACCTATGTCGTCGAAACCGTTTTCAACTACCCTGGCATTGGCTTACTGGCTGTTTCTTCAGCCAAATACCACGATTACAATTTGCTGATGCTCATTGTTCTCATTACCGGGTTTCTCATAATCATCAGCAGTTTCATCGCCCAATACGTCAACGAACATATCGACCCGAGAATGAAAAACACGGATATCATCACACTATGAAAAATACCGCACAACAAAACCAATTTCCAGCAATATCCGAGCCTTCCCTTACAAAAGAAGATTTTAAACTTGTGGGTGCGAATTATCAGCAAGAACCTCAAGAAATCACGCCGAAGAAAAGGAGGGACAGCACATTTCCCTTCTTTTCGGCGGTATTGTTATGCGCTGTCATTCTCGCCTGTTTTTTCTCCCATTTGTTTGTCAACCACGATCCCGCACAATTCTATCTTTCCCACTTGAATGAAGCGCCGAACAAAGAATTTTGGTTTGGCACGGATTCTTTGGGCCGCGATATTTTTTCCGTGCTTTGGAACGGGGGCAGAACCTCGCTTCTTATCGGCATTGCAAGCAGTTTCATCGCAACGGTTATCGGCATCACGTATGGCTGCATTTCCGGCTGTGCTTCTTCTTTGATTGATACAATCATGATGAGAATCGCAGAACTTTTTCAAAGCATTCCTGTTTTGCTCACCCTTTTGCTGCTCCTTTCCTTACGGGAAAAGCAAAGTGTATTTTCCATTTCCGTAATTATCGGCATAACAAGCTGGTTCGCCTTAGCCCGTATCGTGCGGGCGGAAATCCGCCAAATACGCAACAGTGAATATATCGTATATTCACGGCACACAGGCGCTTCCTTTTTTTGGATAATGCGTAAGCATTTAATACCAAATGTCATTTCAGCCGTTATGTTCATTGTGATTTCCTCGGTCAGTGTCAATATGGCAATGGAAGCGACGCTCAGCTTTTTAGGGCTCGGTCTGCCTCCGGAAGAACTTTCCTTAGGCAGCATGCTTGCTCTTTCCAACCGGGCTTTGCTCTTGAATACATGGTGGGTCATTTTGTTCCCGGGCTTATTCTTAATCGTGACACTTTTTTGCATCACACAAATCGGACACAGTTTCAGACAAGAAAATTGCAAAGGTTTCAGCAACTTATAACACAACAAAGGAGCGTTTCCATGAAAATTCCGTTCATGAAAAACCTGTTTCAAAAACTCAAAATTCCTGCTCTGTTTCTCATCGCGCTTTGCTTTATGCCAAGTGCCGCCGCCCAAAACGCTTTTGCGCAGGACACGGCAAACACGCTTGTTTACGCCGGCGAAAACGAAGATACTATCAATCCCATTCTGAACGAACACCAAGAACTGCCCACCATTATTTTTTCCGGTTTGCTCAAATACGACGGCAAAGGAAATGCCATTCCCGACCTTGCGGAATCTTTCCGGTACGATGAAAAAAGCATGACTTACACCTTTAAAATCCGTGAAGGCGTAACATGGCACGACGGAACCCCTTTCAGTCTTGAAGACATCATTTTCACCTACAATGCCTTGACAAAAGATGAAAATTTAACGTCTTCCATTTTAAGCAATTATGAAGATATCGCGTCCGTAAGCTCTCCGGCTCCGCAGCTTCTTGAAATAAAAATGAAACGCTATAATGCCGCCATGCTTGGCAATTTCACAATCGGCATTATTCCCAAACACTTGTTTGAAGGCAAGGACATCAACACCGCCCCTGCAAACCATCACCCAATCGGCACAGGACGCTATAAATTTATCGAATGGGATACGGCGGGAGGCATGATTATTTTGGAACGCAATGAAAATTATTACGGCAAAGTCCCCAATATTGAAAGAGTTATCTATAAAACCGTTGCAGTTGAAAGCACAAAAGCCCTTATGCTTCAAGCGGGGGAAGCAGACCTCGCATGGCTCAACGCAAATTATGCGGAAAACTTCCGCGGAAAGCAAGGGTTCAAAAACATTGATTTCACTACTGCCGACTACCGTTCCGTTTCCATGGATTTCAGAAGTGAATTTTGGAAAAACAATGCGGACTCCATCGGCATTTTAAATTATGCGGTGGACAAACAAGCCATTATTAACAGCGTTCTCAACAAACAAGGCATTCCCGCTTACAGCCCTATCCAGCTTAATGCTTACGGCGGAAATAAAAAAGCGGATATTTATCCTTATGACCCGGAAAAATTCGCAGAAGAAATGGCGAAACTCGGCTGGAAAAAAAATGCACAGGGCATATATGAGCGGAACGGACAAAAATTTTCCTTTACCATCCAAGTCCGTGACTACGAAGAAGAACGCATCGATATTGCAAATATCACAGCCCGCCAGCTGCAAAACGCC
Organism: Taurinivorans muris; assembly: GCF_025232395.1. Classification (GTDB taxonomy): domain Bacteria; phylum Desulfobacterota; class Desulfovibrionia; order Desulfovibrionales; family Desulfovibrionaceae; genus Taurinivorans; species Taurinivorans muris. The sequence continues at coordinate 295,182 of NZ_CP065938.1, read as the reverse complement.
GGTGTTGACATGCGTATCGCCCTTGTCACCCGCTTTGACTGGAAAGCCGATTATAACGGTTTTTTGGCAGGCTTTGCCGTACAATTTGACCCTGACGGCATATATAAGGATTTCGTAACAGGCGCAAGCGACAACACCATGCACTACTCCAACGCGGAAATCGACAAATTGCTCAAACAAGGACGCGTCACAGCGGACAAAGAAGAAAGGAAAACAATTTACCGAACGTTTGAGGAAGCCTATGCCAAAGCTCCGGGACATTTGCTCATTGCCTATCTGCATGGCAATTATGTAAGCACGGAACGTTTAAGCGGTTTGGACACGGAACGGGTACTCGGACACCATGCCGTCGGAGTCATGTGGAATATCGAAGACTGGACGCTAACCGATTAAAAACACAAAAACCAAACGGCATGGAACGTTCATGCCGTTTACAAAATGAATATGAAACAAATTCTTTCAATCAAAAACCTTTCTGTTTCTTTTACGACGAATGCCGGCACCGTCCATGCTGTCCGGGATATTTCCCTTAATATCAATGAGGGGGAAACCCTCGCCATTGTCGGGGAATCCGGCTGCGGGAAATCCGTCTTATGCCGTTCCGTTATGAGAATATTGCCTGACAACGCGAAAATCCAAGGACAAATCCTGACAAACGGATACGATATTCCAAAACTTGGCGAACGTGAAATGTGCAAAATCCGCGGCGCAAATTTCGGCATGATATTCCAAGACCCCATGTCAGCTCTCAATCCTGTGGTGCCTATTGGAAAACAAATCACGGAAGCTCTTTTGCGGCACAAAAAAATGTCCAAACAAAAAGCCATGGACCGCGCTGTTGAACTTTTGGAGCTTGTGGGCATTGACAATGCAAAAGTCCGTATTTGGCAGCAGCCGCACTTTTTTTCGGGCGGCATGCGCCAGCGCTGTGTGCTTGCCATAGCTCTCGCCCTTTCCCCGAAAATTCTTTTTGCGGACGAACCGACCACCGCCCTTGATGTTACCGTGCAGGCGCGTATGCTCGACTTGTTAAAAGATATTCAGAAAAAAACGGGCATCGCCATTGTTATTGTCACCCATGACCTTGGCGTTGTTGCAAAAATAGCGGATAAAGTCGCCATTATGTATGCCGGAAAAATTATTGAAACAGGCACCGCCCAAGAAATTTTTTATCAGGCGAGACACCCCTATACATGGGCTTTGCTTGGCGCTTTGCCTTCATTAACAGCGCCAAAAAGCAAACTGAACCCCATTCAGGGCATGCCTCCCTCTCTTATCAATCCCCCGAAAGGCGACGCTTTCGCTTACCGCAACGAATATGCTTTGGCTGTTGATTATACATGCCATCCTCCCATGTTTTCCCTTTCCGACACCCATGCCGCGGCAACATGGCTTTTGGATGAACGTGCCCCGCACATCGCCCCGCCGCAGTTCATACAAAAAACTTCGCTTAAAAAATTATGAAAAAAATACCTCTGCTCTCAATACGCGAATATCACCAAATTTTTCCTGTCGGAAAACTGCACCATATCCATGCCCTGCACAATATCAATCTTGATATTTATCCCGGAGAAATTTTCGGATTGGTGGGCGAATCGGGCTGCGGAAAATCCACACTCGCAAAAGCGGTAATGGGAATACATAAGCCCAGTAAAGGAGAAATTTTCTATAAAAATCAGTGTATCTCAAAATCCCGCATAGAAAAAGAACTCAAAAAAACAATACAACGCTCTTTGCAAATCATTTTTCAAGATTCCTCCGTTTCTCTCAATCCCCGCATGAATATAGAAGACTGCATGGCGGAACCCTTTATTATCCATAAACTTTTTCCAAACAAGAAAGAACGGCAAAAAAAAATTGCCGAACTTCTTGAAAGCGTTGGAATGGACAGCTCATTTTTGCAAAAAATCCCTGCCGAACTTTCCGGCGGACAAAAACAGCGTGTCTGCATTGCAAGAAGCCTTGCCCTAGAGCCTGAACTTATTATCGCTGACGAGCCTGTTTCCTCTTTGGACGTTTCAGTGCAAGCCCAAATAATCAACCTTTTCATGAAACTGCGGAAAGAAAAAAACTTTTCCTTGCTTTTCATCGCACATGATTTATCCATGGTGCAATACCTTTGCGACAGGGTCGGCGTACTGTATGCCGGAAAACTTGTGGAAGTCGCTCCGGCGGACGAGCTTTTCAACTCTCCCATGCACCCCTATACGAAAATGCTGTTATCCGCCATTCCGCAGCCTGATCCGATCACAGAAAAAAACAAAACCTTTACCCCGCAAACAAACTTCCTCATCCCCAATCATGCAAAACTGAAAGAGATTTCCCCGGAACACTTTGTTTTGGAAGAATGATTCACAATTCCCACAAGATAAAATGATCCTATTCCAGAAAAAATCTGGGATAAAAAACAAATTTTATACATCATAGAGCATATTTTTAAATAACATAATGGTGTTAGCTAATTAAATCATAATGCGTTGTCTAAAATAAAAGACTCGGTTACGACAGCCCGTTATGATAAATTGCCATCCATTTCATTTGAAATGATAATCAATATGCAATACCAACAACAACCCTAATATTGTCAGTTACAAAATCATATCCGTATATCAAGAATATCACCCTCGCGATACTCCGTCGAATGGCTTGCGACAACAACAACTCCGAGCCTAGGGTCATAAATCCCCACAGCACTCGCCAAACCATGCAAAGCATGAAATGCCATGACATATCGCCAAATAGGAGCTCTGCCTTCAAGAATAACCAAAGCCCCGTGAGGAATGACAGGAAGGGAAGGCAGAGGTTCTGTCGGGGTAATGGGCACTTCCACTCCTATACTATATATAACCATATCATTTTGTTTATTTTTTTCTTTTTTCATTTTCAAAAATTTCTATAAGTGCTTTGCGTAAATTTTTAATTTTTTGAATATCATCTATTACAATAAGATTGTTCTTTTGTGCATGCTTTCTTTCATTTTCAGAAAGAGATTCAAGACTAATCAAAATACCGCGGCCAAATACGCCTCCAATCTTATTATGCAAGGAATCCAGCTTATACATTATATCTCTTGATTTTTTATCGTCATTCATTCTGCAGGTTTTGCATTCAACAAGATACAAAATGTTCTCGCGTACAAAAAGTGCGTCAAGCTCATTATCGGGTTTGGCATCACTATTGGAAACAACTCTGTCAGCATAAATAATTTCAACAGCTCCTTCATAATCCGCAATCTGCTTATTGAGTTCCAATTGAGCCAAAGTTTGATAAACATATTCTTCAAGCCAAATTCCATTACAGAAAGAACGGCTGTCCTCATCCGCAAAAATAAGCGTATCCCCCTGTCGTTCAAGCAATTTTGCCTCTTCACATTTTACAAGCAACTCATCTAACTCTGGTGTCATCTTTTCAATTTTAGAAATTTTACTTTCTTTTGCCCGTGCAGACAGAGCATTCAATATTTTAATCGTGCCAATACGTTGATTTAACAGAATTTGTATTATTTTGCCATGTTCACGTTTTGTTTGCGTCTTATTAACAATTCTAAAACCATAACTATTAAGAATAGTTTGAACATTACAAAAATTAGACAATGCATACTCTTTCTTTTCTTTCAATAAAAATAGTTTGCTATTGGAAGTATCAACATAAAACATTTCTATGCACTGATTGCAGGCGCTTACTGCCGCCATAGTCATAAGCTTTGTTCCGCAGGTAATGTTGAAAGCAAATTCTGTCATCGCTTCATCAGGCAAAGCATTAATAAAATCTTCAATAACACGCTGCAAAGAAAAAAGAGAAATATCCTGAAGCTCCTTCCTTTCTACCTGCACTCCCAAGTTTCTGAAGTTTTGAGCCAACACACCATATTTACCGTTATTCACCATTTCCTTGCTTGTAAGAAGGTAGACCTTTTCAGGTTTCAACGCAGGGTCAAGACACAACAAAAGATTGGGCATGGATTCAGCGGAAACATAACAAATATGGGTTTTAAAGTGCGGAATTTGTTCTTCCATGGATATTTCTCCCTATCATACGGTATTTATTGCGTTATATTACATTTTAAGAATAAAGTATATCACTTTTCTGCCGTTTTTTTCTCTGAAATTATTTCGGAATTATCCCTGCATTCATGAAGAAAAACCAATTCCTTTTCGTAATATGAATTTATTTTTTTCAGTTCCCGCTTATATTCACTGTCATCAAGATTTTTGCGTTCATTCAAATCCCTCTTTCTGCCGTCAACGTCAGCTTTAAGCCTTTCTTCAAGCTCCGCATAGTATGCATCTTTTTCTTCCAAACTGGTAAAACGGCGCTTGTATAAATGCAAAGCGACATTATCCTGATAATCAAAACCGGATTTCGTTGCCAAATCAATAATAATTCCCGGAATACCGCCAAAAATGATATTACCGAAAATCATTCCATTTATACTGGTTTCAATGGTTTCACTGGCAGGAAAATAATCTTCCTTGGTGCAGGTAATGGTAACCGGGGAAGCTTTTGCCGGAATGGTCACATTGGCGGGAATGTTTAAGGTTTGGGTAAAATTTTCTCCTTTTACTTCACAGATTGTTTCTGTGGGATTTGTGTTAATTTGTACTGCCGATTTGTTGTCACTCATAATTGTTGCACAACCAGTCAGTTTAATAAGCCCCATTAATAAAAATGCATAAACTAATTTTTTCATAAATGCCTCTCTGTAATTTTTTTAGCAACAGCTCATAAAGACAGTATGCAAAATTTTTCAAAGAAAAAAAGAGAAGCAATATTGCTTAAAAAAAAGACACGGGTTTTGCCGTGTTTTCCCCCTTTAAATCAGGTCAGACTAAAATGTTGGTAAATGATATTGTGAAACATATTGGTTTTATTATCCCTTTAAATCAGGTCGGACTAAAAAGCGATCCGAACTATCCTTTTATTTCCAATAGTTTTATTATCCCTTCAAATCAGGTCGGACTAAAAACAAGAACTTCGCGACGTGCAAAACGCCGTGGTTTTATTATCCCTTTAAATCAGGTCGGACTAAAAAAAGTTTTGCGTTGTTGAATACGGAAATGACGTTTTATTATCCCTTTAAATCAGGTCGGACTAAAAAGATTACGACCCGCGTGAACGGCATATATGTGTTTTATTATCCCTTTAAATCAGGTCGGACTAAAAATTGGAATATCAACACATTGGTCAAGAGGGCGTTTTATTATCCCTTTAAATCAGGTCGGACTAAAAATCAAAACTCACGGAGTGAATAATGGAAAATGTTTTATTATCCCTTTAAATCAGGTCGGACTAAAAATGTACAAACCCTTTTGTCCGGTTACCAAACGTTTTATTATCCCTTTAAATCAGGTCGGACTAAAAAATGCGGACAATGCATGAACTGTAGGATCAATGTTTTATTATCCCTTTAAATCAGGTCGGACTAAAAAGTCAAAGAATAACTATCTGAAATAGTTATCAATACACTGAAAACAGCATTTAAAAAGCAGAAAAATTACTGCAACATATCCTGTAAATTTTCTATTTTTTCAAAAAATACTTTTTCCGTGTTTTGTGAATATACATAATTTATTGTTACAGTGCAAGTAATTATCTTACATCATATTCTATTTTGCACGCAATATTGCCGTTATTTTATCCACACGGATTTTTTGATTTTCTTTAAGTTTACCAGACCAAATTTTCTCCTTTTGCCAAAATGCTCTTATTGCTTCTGCAATTTGAATTTTATTGTCCAAGTTGTCAATACGCTCATAAACTTTTAACACTTCCTCTTTGCCTGCTTTTTTCAATAAAACAAGTTCAACAAGGCGTTCTTCCGGAGAAAGGCTTGCCAGACGCTGTTCTTCCGCTTCTTTTTGGGCTTGTTCCGCCTGTTTGCGGGCGAGTTTTTCCGCCTCTTTTTGCTCTTGTTCTTTTTGCAGGCGCAGCGCTTCTTCCCGAGCTTTTCTTGCTTGTTCTTCTTCTTGTTTACGCTGTGCTGAAAGCAGTTTTTGCTTTGCTTCGTATTCGGTATTTTTTGCTGTTAAAAATAATGCTTTTCTCGCCTGCAAATTGGCAATAATTTCCTGTCTGGCTTGTTCTTCCTGCATTTTTCCCTGTTCGGCATCTTCCGCAGAGCATTTATGCAGTAAAACCCAGCCAAAAGGATATTTGCCGTCTGCCAGCGTCCGTGTCGTGCCACAAGGCATGGGCTTTTTGGTCTTGGGATTTGGACGTGTTTTAGGAGCGGCATTTTCAACCGTTACGCATTCCACATGGGAATAATGCCCTATACGCAATAAAAGGGCATTTTCTGTCTGTACCTTGTTCCGTATGCCGTCAATGAAATTCCGAGCCTGCACAAAATGAGGCAGTTTATAAAATTTTTCATATTCTGCATTAAAACGTTTTAAATAAAACTGATTGCAGACCTTGCATAAATTTTCAAATGTCCAATCTTCTAAAGGTTTTTTTGCATATTCATGAGCTGTAAAACTGCCAAGATAAATCTTTCCGTATTTTGGTTTTGCCCAAATGGGCGCAACTTCGCAAACAGGGTTCATCAACCGTTCTTCAGGATTGTTTTTCGCATATTGCACGGCTTGTACAAATTCGCTTTCCCCAGGCAATAACTCAAAATCTGAAACCTTTAATTGCTTAAAGGCATTTTCTTTAATGTCACCAAACAAATGTTTTAGTTCTGCTTCATAGTTTCTGCTTTTTTCTTTGTTATTTGCTCCAGTTAAATACGCTTGTATTAATCTGCCGTTATCATAATAATCAATAATCGCAGTACGGATTGCCCCTTTTATTGATGAACCAGGAATAACTATTGCAGACGTATAGGCATTTCTAATAGCAGGGGCTAATTCATTCTCTGATTTATTTGTTCCTTTCAAACGGACTTTATATTTCTGATGTATTTCTTCGTTTGTCTTGCTTTTTGTTTTTATAAAAACGTTTCTGTCAATCGTATTTCGCAGATATTCCCAAATTTGCGTCTGATTTGACAGAGAAAATTTTGATGCAACGGCTTTTGCTTCATCTGGAGTCAAGCTGTTTATCCAGCCGTCAAAATCAATGGTACAAACAATATATTGTCCTGATTGTTCTTCAAAAATTTGATATTCCAAAGGAGAAAGCATTTCCCCGGAACCAATATGCACCGGAGATAAAAATTCCAGACGGACAGGCACAAAATTATTATGAATATTTTGTAATGAAATCATTGCGTTTCTCCTGGCAGCGTGCAGGGCATGAGCAATGCACCGCACATTTGAATAATATCATCGTCCGCATTGATATTTTTTATGATACAGGACGAAGGGATATTTTTGACGACAGCTCCTTCTTCCAAAGCAATGAACGGCTTTTTAAACGGACTGTGCCGGCTCTTGGCAACCCATGTTTTTCCTTTTTTGGTAAAGGTTCTATAATAACCTTCAATTCCTGCCAAATTTTCAGCGGAAAGAACAGAAAGATTGAGCCCGTATTCCCCCTTTTCATGAAAAACGTCACTTACATCTTCTTTGTTTTTTATTTTAAAACGTCCTTTTCCCAGTGTGCTGTCCGCCCCAAAGCCCAGTTCTCCCAGTATGCCAAAATATTTTTCAAATAAGGCATGATCGGAGGCTTTTACATAAATATCAAGTTCATGATTTGCAAAATTCACCGAAGAGCTGAAATAGCTGCCGTCAAGATGTTTATTTTCATTCCGATTAATGGTTAAATGCAATTCTGTCCCTGAAATCTGATTCGGTATTTCCCATGAGAATTTTTCTTTATCGCTTTTTTTATTCTTTATAAAATTCTCTTTATCTCCCATATACGCGGAAAACAACTTTAAAGCACTCAATGCATTTTTTTGTTTTTGCCAAACGGCATAAGGAATAAGGGTTTTCTTTTTAAAAATTTTATATTCCTGCAGCCAGTCGACTAATTTCGTGTTTTTATTTCCAAAAAGTTCTTTCCCCTCAAAATTCTTTTTAAAAACAGGACGGGAAATGGGGGCAAGAACCGGAGCGGGCAAAAATCCCTTTGAAAACGCAGAAGAACAAGTAAACAAAGGTTCATTATCCAAAAAACTCGCCAGCAAATTCTTACAGGCCTGTTCTCCTTCCCATTCACGGACTTGGCATGCAATAAGCCCGTGCAGGGTATCGGAGCGTAAAGAATAGACCCAAGGACTTGTTGGTTCTATGGTGTATTTAATAATTTTCATGGCAAACCTTAAAATGTTACATGGTCTAAATTAAAGGTTTCTCCGTTAAAAGTCAGATTTTCAAATTTAACTTGTCCGCTTCCTCTTGAGGTGTGTCCGCCAAGTCCGTCAAGTTCAATTAACTTTAACCCCTTACTGACAACTTCTTTAAATTTTTCTTCGTTATCCCCTTCAAAAACTTTTATCGCAAGTTCAAACTCAAATTTTACGCCGGCAGGCACACGTTCAACCGGGCGGGGATGTTCAGCAGTACCGGAAATACGGTTGATAATATTTTCATATTTAATTTCCATAGGAAGTTCATCATTTTCAAATTTTTTCTGAAAATCCTCTGTGAGAACCGCATCACGCACCAATAAACGGGTAGGCTTTTTGTTTTGCAATTCTGTTGCCGCAGCATGGGTACCAAATAAGTCACAAACTAAACATTCACCACAACCACAAGGTTCACCTTTTATGGAAACGATTGGTTTTGTTCCTTCTATGCCCGCAAGACCCGTTACTTCAAGCATGGAGCGCATTTTTCCCTTTATGGAAGATCCAGGAATATAGGGAGCTTTTGTTCGTGGATTTTTCATTATAGGCAAATCAAGCCCGCCGATTTCAATATTATCTTTACCTGCCCCAATGTGTAAACCGGTTTTAAGACAAATAACACCTTTTAATGTAACTATCGTATTTAATTTCATAATAATATCCTTTTTTATTAATCTTTCAATTTGCCAGTACCATAAGCATAACCGACAATGGCTTCAAAATGCAAAAGAAATGCTTCAAATTCCTTTGCAGAATTAATATCATCAACAGACTTTTTCAGCCAATCCTCAAAAACTTGCGGAACAACTTTTCTGCTTTTAGCATAACTAACTTTTGCTTTCATTATTTTAATTTGTGGTAATATACTATTCAATATATCATCCTTAGAAATAGTATCAGATGTTTTTGCGAGCATCTTCGTTTGATATTTTCTTTCCAACCCCTTAAATTCATTATAAAATTTACGAAGCTGAGCGGAAGTGATTTTTTCATTGACAAAGTCATTTGCCAAATCTTCCGCAGCTTTTTCTACTCCAAAATCAGCCATGTATTTCTCCTTATGCATTTCGTGTTTTATACAGTGCATAACTGATTGCTATGCGTGAATTTTCAAATTCTTCAGCCTGTGTTATTTTCGCAATTTGTTTTTTAACGTCCTCATCACTGATATTTCTTGCCATATCGTATTGCAAATGCGAAACATATAAACCATGGCGGATTTTTCCTTCTGCCATAAAGAGTTTACAATCATCCGCATACGATAATAAACGCCGTACAAAGCCTTGGGTAAGTTTATTCTGCAGCAAAGCATCTTCAAGGTCTTTTCCTGTTTTGCATTGCTTATCAAATTCAGTCCAAGGGCAAGTTACTTCAAAAAGCGTACAGGCATTTTTCATTTGCCCGTTTTTTTGATATGCTTTTGACTGCTCAAGGGCTTCTTCCGCCATTGCCGTAAACTTTGAAACAGGCAGTTTTGGCTTTACAAAGGCAATTCCCGCTGAAAGTGTTATGTCTTTATTTTCTGCGGTAAATGCAGAAAAATCCGTATGCAATATTTTGGCAAAGGCTAAAATATCCGTCCATGCACCAAGCACAAGTAAATCATCCCCGCCCATAAAAACGGTATAAATGTTGAAATTGTTTTCCTCTATTACCTGCACCAAATATTCACTGAAAAAAGCATTTAACATTCTGGATAGCTGGGCATAGCGGGAAACAGACAATCTGTTTTTAAAACCCAAACTGAAAATAAAACCCAGATTATCCACATCGGCTTTCAGTATTCCAAGCATGGAAACGCAGCGGTTTTCCTCATGGATAACGGCACTGTCCGCCAATTCTTCAAAATCTTTAGGACGTTTCTCTTTGCGGGGAATATATCCGGCAATGGGATAACGCGTATAGCTTCCAAAAGATTTTAAATTAATACAGTCAAGCGCCTGTTCAATGTCTGACTTGGCGAATGTGCCGCCGTTGTCAAGCACAAGAGAAATACCGCCTATGAGTTTAAAGAATGCATAATTTTTAGGCGGCTTGTTTTTTGTGAAAAGCCCTAAAGTGGATTTTGGAATTGCTTCTCCTATTTCAATAAGGTTTTTACATTCTGAACAAAGGTCTTCATCTTCAGTCCTATTCCTTTCGCAGTATGAACAAATTCCCTTATTGTATTCTATATCGAATACAGCCGGATATTCAGCAAAATAGTGCTGAAACGCTTTAAACTTATTTGTTTCAAGCTCATCATTTAATACATCAAGCTTTTCAAGAAAACGCTCTTGTTTCATTTCACCTTGAGTTACCGGAAGAAGAGCAAGAGGGGCTTTTAATTCCCCTTTAAATGTTTGGGCAAAAAAGATTTCAATTTCCTGCATAATCTCCCGCATAAGGACTTTTGTCCTTGGGGTATCAGGCAAAAGCAAGATAAATTTTCCTCCTGCGTCCATGATTTTTGCAACAGGGCTTAGAGATAATGTATCCAAGGTATGCAAAATAATGGAGCGGGTAAGCGCCTGCAAATGAAAAGAACGTGCCCGTAAAATTTTTGCTGTGCCAGTGCTTGTTTTGCCGCTGAAAATATATTTTTGAATACCGGAAAATTCAGCGGAAAAAAGTAAAAAACTTTGTTTGCCTAAAGGGATATTTCTATTTTCTTCACAGCAAGCCCATAAAGCTTGGGCAATGGCAGCGGTTGTTATTGAATGGTCGTATAACGAAATATCAGGGTCTGATTTATAAGTAGAAGACGGAATGCAATATGTATACTGTTCAAGCACAGAAACAAGGGAAGACAGATAAGCTTGAAAGCCTTGGTCTAAAGGGATTTTCTTTAAGGTATTGACAAAATCCGCAAAAAGTTTTTCATAGTCGCCTGTTTTATTTTCTTTTTCAGAGCAAGGAAAAAGTGCCTTTGCTTCCCCTTGCTTCTGCAATACATGATATTTTTTTTGCGTATTTGGCTTTCTCAGTTCAATAAAGGAAAAAATGGATTCCAAGCGTGTTTTTTTATAATTATTCTCTTCTTCACTTGAAAGCCTGTCCAAACCGGAAGAAAAGCAGTCAGCCTTTTGGATAATCTCTTCAAGCAACTTTTCGCTGTTTTCATTTGAAACCCCCGGATTATGGTGGACAGCTGCCAGCCTTGCGATTCTGCTTCTGTGTTCCTGCAATTCATGAGGCAAAGGAAAATCTGCAGATTCTATAAAAAAATCTGTATAAAGCACATGTTTGTGGGTTGTTTTTCCATTATATACTGGACAATAGGCGCTTTCCAGCTGTCTGCTTGACTTTTGTTCCGCCCTTTGGGCAAATTTGCCGATATCATGCATTAATGCGCTTACAATGATACATTGATTTGTTATGTCTATTCCCATTTTTCACCTGCTTCGTCTATAATCTCAATTAAATGAGGCATAAGGTTTAAACCATATTTTGTGTTTGGTTTTTGTCCAAAAGAGCAGATACTAAACTTCTCACCGCTCAGCTGACCAAAATTTTTATGTATTTTGGCATTAACTTTACTTCTGTAGCTGCGGATATTTTCCGCAGTTAAAGCAATAATGCCCGTGTCACTTCGGGGCAATTCCTTTTTAGGCATGAATTGAATGATTTTATGGTAAAGAGAAGCAATTTCCTCTTTGCAGTTTTCGATTTCCAACATATCAAGATAACAGTTTTTATTATCCATAACACGTTTTCTACACAAGATAAAAAACAGATATAAGGTAAACCATGCAACAGGTAATGTCATGCTTTTTCCCTGCCATTCTATTTTGCAGGAACGAATATGGAGTTTCAATTTAGGTTCTTCGGCTTTTTCAAGCAAAGCCATAAGCTCCTGCGGTAAAAAAGGTTTTTTCAACATTTCGGCACTAAATTTTTCACGAACGCTGAAAAACGGAATGTTAATCAAAGAAATTTTTGCATACTCTGTACTTTTATAATACTTCTCACCGGCACTGTTTATTAGCTCAATGTTTTTAGGCGATTTTGGTGGATAATAAAAATGAGGACTGTATTCAAAGTCAGAATGAACCAAAACATGGTACAATCTATCCTGACAACGTCCGTAAATCTGTGCCGCCAAAGTAAAAAACGCCCCCATGGTTTTTCGACCTGCCGCCAAAGAAAAATATACTGCCGTATCGGGATCGCTTGTAAAATAAAATGTTTCTTCAAGAACAGCTTGCAAAAAAGCGAAATTATCTTCTTCTGTCAAAATGTCTTCAATTTCAATTTCATTAACACGAGGAACAAGAATATCTTTCCACGAAAATTCAATTTCTTCTGCTTCTATCTCATATTCTTCGCAAAATTTATAAAAAATACCGCGTGCAGGATCCAAAAGTTTTGTATAAAGAGCTTCCTTACCTGTCCTTGTTGTAAAAATTTTAATTACCTGCGGAAATTCTCCTTTATCCCATAAAGCATAAAGCGTTTCAGTTATAATTTGAGGCGTTTTTCCGCATACGGCAAGTAAAATACGTTTCATGACCTTTCCTTTTATTATGCAATGTCTTCCAACTGATATCGTATTTTACCTAACCCGAAACTGGTCTGTTTGCCAAGATGAAGCAATGTTGCCAAGTTTAATAATGGAATAAATTCTGTAAAATCACCCCTAAAAGAAATACACCCTTCTAAGCCGCCAATCTTTAATGCCTGTTTTTGTCTTGAGGAATAACGATTTTGATCTTTCCATTGAATATTGCTTTCAATTATATCGATATTTTTAGCTTTTTGCAAAAGATCCGCATAATCGATTTCAAGTTCTTTTTCACCGAATTCTTTAAAAACAAAGTAGGTTCTCCGCATCATAAGTTTGAATAAAGCTTCAAAATCCAGTTTGGAATAAAGAACATTATTTGACTTGTATCTTAAAGGTGTTTCTAAGAATACGGTTAATTTCTGATTTTTTTGGGATAGAGTATCACTCTGTAAAAAATTAGAAGCAGGATATTCCAATACGGCAGGATTTGGAACATATAAAAGCTGTTTTTTAACAGTATCATAAATTTGTGGTTCTCCCTGTATATGAACGGCTTGTATGCCAACAATTTCAAAAGAAGCATTTTTAAATGTTTCAATGTTCGCTCTGCCTATACCTTTACTTCCCATAAGTTCGAAAGCATAAACCATAAATGGGAGTTTTTCACATATGCTGCCAAGCAAAATTAAAGAAAATGCAAATTCTTCTCCTTCCAAATACGCTTTTTTAGGATTTTGAGGAAATTCTATAACATAAGGGTGAGGAATGCTGGGATTTTTCCCCTCTTCATTATTTTTTTGTTCCATAAAAAACTTTGCAAATAAACACTGACCATGCAAAATGCAGGTTGCACATTCTTTTTCTCTGACTGTGCATACGGCACGTTTCAAAGCATATCCAAAAGCCCCTCTTAATGCAGAGCCTTTAAATACATTTAACGTTCCGGACTCCAAAAACCTGCACTGAATGGTATAATGGCTGTACAGCATTCCCCTTCCTCATAATTATTATAATTTCATTTAATAGATTATCCCTAAATATATATTAGTGTCAAGTCTGCCATATTTTTTTTGAAAAAATCAATATGCTCACATAATATAATGGTTATCTTTTACATGTGAAAACATCCCCTAATTAACCGCAAAAAAAAATTCACTTTCGTCCCTCACTGTCTCTGCTAAAAATGCTTATCCCGTTATCAGAGCTCAAATTAATAGCTCCCAATCCGTCTATGGCAGGCGCTGCCGCACCCAAAAGCGCAACATGCAGAAGCCGGTGATTTTCCATATCAACGGACATGGAAACATTCTTATAACTCCCTTTATACACTAGATTTTTAACGTCGTCGCTAACGTATGAAAACTGTGCAAAGAGTTTGTCGTTTTCACAAAAAAGTTTTTCCACCCAGCCGTAAGCAGGCGCGGAATCGCTTTTGACATGCCCGATTACAAGGGGTGCGTCCGTTTCCGACGCATTGTAATTGCCGGCAATTTTTTCCAAATCTCCTTTGGTGAAGGTATGCCTGCGTCCTTCGCTGTCTCTGAATGTGCCTGTTTTTGCGATTGCCGTGTATTTTTCCATGTGTTCTCCTTTTCCTTGGATTTTATTTGACTTTGTTGTGAAAAATGATTATATTATAAAAAAGGTAGCGAATCCTGAACGTGTGTGTGCACGATCGTAATGAAGGATGTTATCTATGCTTGGAAGCACACACTTACCAAGCATTTTTTATTGTAAAAATCCTTTACCATCTTCTCTGTAAAGTAATATCCCTTGTCGTTGTCTTTCTAAATAATCTATTGTCTTAGGTGAAAATATTGTTGCTCCACTCCAGTATCTTCCCGAATGGATGAGATTGAAAACAGAAAATCCGCCGAAAGGCATATCATTCAAATCAAAAACACGGATAAGACGTATTGATTCTGTGAATTTTCCGGATAACTGCACAGGCACCCGCCAGACTTCATAGGGATTTTTAATAACCTGAGCCAACACTTTCATATATTGTCCACGATTAAATTTATTTGCTTTATATTTACCGGTGGCTTTATCTATAAAGAGCTGCTTGTCTATACGCAGAGCCGACGACAAAAACTTCGGCTTATACCATAAATAATCTTCCAGCCCTTTCAGCCCGAACTCATTTAAAAACGCCAAAACATACTCTTCATCCTTCAGCGTTGCAGGCAATAAATCCTTGTTTGTTATTTGTATTCTGTTTTTCTTCGGTAAATTTTTTAATGGCGGAGTACAGTCAGAACCCTCTGAATGAAAACTTGAGAAATTGCTTTTATTTTTTGGGCATTTTGGCGTAACGTTTATGTCTTTGACTTTTTTCGGGTCAACTTCCTGCGGCGTAAATTCGGAGCACCAATTTTTCCCCACATTATTTGCAAAACCCGGATCGGGCTGAGGATTGACAATTTTTTGGGTGAGTCCTGTTCTCGGGTCAGTGTATTCGAAGCTTTTGGGAAGTTCTTTCTGAACCTCCAAGCCCTCTTTTTTCACCTGATATTCGGAAAGCTGAACGGCAGTGCAGCGGCAGTTAAAACCGTTGGGCGGATAGTGGCTGTCCCAAAACGGGTGGTCAGCGGGAAAAACTATGCCGTGCAGAACTGAATGGGCGGGACGGGTTCTCGTATCCAACACGCTGGAATATTCCAGATACGGCAAGTATTTTTTTGTTCTTTGAACGCCTTTCCAGCGTCCTGCCTGATAGGCGGTCTGCATGTTGGTTTGAAAAAGCGTTTCAATACGCCTTTTATCCCAGCCCTGCTTTTTGATGACTTCCGCAATATTTTCTTTGAACGTTTTTAGCGTTGTGCCGTTTTCCAAGGCTTTCAATAATTCGTTATGGATTAAATTGACCTGATCGAGCTTTGCCAGACCTGCCACATAAAAGGCGCGTTCCTTTGCTTCTTTGGTGAGAGCGGCTATTTCCTTATTGGAAATCGGTATTCTGGATTTCCAGTATTCAATGGCTTCTTCGGGATTTGCGCCTTCGCCCAACACTGTAATAGCCATATTATTTACCTGCCTTGTTAGGTTGTTCTTCTGACTTCTCCATGACGCTCGGTATCACATCCTGTGATACACTCGCTCTCGCTTGCAAGAAGCGTGGTTCTTGCTTCACTCGCGCTGCGCGGCTTTGTGCATCCTGCACAATGTTAACTTTTCTTTTCATTATGTTCCCTATCCATCGAATAAAAACCAAAGAGTTCCGCCTTGGTCAGCGCCCGGGCAAGAAAATCCTCAAGGTCGGACATTTCCATTTGCGAGCCTAAGAACTCAATCAAAGCATATTCCAGTTCTTCAAAATCAGCGGCGTTATTGACCGCCTGCAATAATTCGTCTAAAAATTTTTGGTTTGCCCGCAATGCTTCGGGCAGGAGTTCTTTTAAGGCGCTGTCAAAAGCAAGCTGGTGTTTGACCGCCCCTTTATAATGATTGTTTTTCACACCAGCCGAGAATGAAGCAGGAGTATTTTCAGGACTGCTGAATTGCTCCCGATTTTCCACCAAGGTAAATTCATCAGCTTTCAAGCCGTACTCTTTCACAAAATGCTGGTGATTGAAACGCACGCCCAGGGAATGTAAATCTTTGTCCAGCAGTACCTGCTCCTGCAAATTTTTAGGCTCCTGATAGGAGAAAATCGGCGCGGGAACTTGTTCGCCCGCATTGAGCAGGGTATAAATCCAGGCGATTTCGTACATGGTTTCGCAGACAAGGGCTTTATCCGCTTCCGCTATGCCTTTTGCCACATCATCATGGGTGGTGGCTGCCGCCTGACTGTTGTTTTTGCCTTCCATTTCAAGGGTGAGGGTCTGCCCCATGAGGATTTTTGAAATAGTTTTGTCCTGCCTTGCAAGAAAATCCTCAAACATGGTGGTTGTATTGGCATTAGGAGCAATTAAATCAACTTCCGCTCCTTTGGGGATAACGGCGACGGAGTCCTCGACCATGCGCGCCAAGTTAGCGGCAATTTCTCTTTTTTCCGCCTTTGTCGCCCCTTGGGAAGCCTTGCCGATTACCCAGGGGGAGCCGTATTTTTCAATAAACTTGGCATAAAACTTTGTTCCGCCGTGCTTGAACGAAACCGCCCATAAGCAGCGGGACAATAAACGGATTCCGTAAGGGTTGTCATAACTTGTATTATAGACTGCAAAAACAAATTTGCCCGCCGGGAGATAATCTTTTTTGACTGCTCCGTAATAGTCGCCTTTGAAAAAGGGCTTGTTGTTTTCATCAAAAGCAAACCAATAATAGGGGCGGGCAATTATATCTTTTATGTGCCACCAATTTTCTGACGCTTCCCACATGATTTCCAGAGGAGTCATGCCATAAAAAGGGGCGTCCAAAATAGAGGTAATAAGAGAGCGCATATTCAGGCGTTCCAAGTCTTTGGTCAGCTTATCAAAGACAAGCCTTGCGGCGTCAGAAGCATTTTCACCGTCAAAACTCGCAGCGGAAAACCCATAATCCTGCGAACTCAAAACACGGTTTTTGCGGCTGGTCATGGCGGTTGTTACCTGCTCATCCGCGGACAAATCCGCCAGAACTCTGACATCATCGCCGGTTTTGCGCAAAATGGGGTCAGGGTCGGGCAGCTGCTCCAACCATTCATAATTAAAAAAACTTGCGTTCTGACGGCTGGCAATTTCCGTTTTCAAATCTTCGCTTACAAAGGGCAAAAATGTGCCGTCCGCCAAATATATTCCTTGTGACATACACACCTCGTTTTTTTTGTATTTAATACAATAAGTTTGAGGTGTTGTCGCAACGGTATAAAAACTGTGAAATAAATTTGAAAAAATAAAATTTTTCTCAAAAAAATGTCAAATCTTGGTGTGATTTCTATTTTAGACTCATATAATGAAATAAAAATAGTATATAGTAGATTGAGAAATCTTTTTATATTTACAGGGAGGATATGACGAATAGCCCATAAAAGTAAGAATTGGCAGAGGCAATGACGTATTAACCTTTATTTTTCATAATAGGATATAATTATGGATATGTTAATTATAATGGCTGTTTTGGCTTTATTTTCAGAAGGTGATGTTTCTAATCAAACTGATGACGAACTATTACAAAAAATTCTAAAAAATGAAAAGTTAGCCAGAGAAAAACAAAATCATGAACAAATTTTAAGACAAAGGAAACAAAAATTTTTTGAAAATCAACAGCAACAACAGCAACACTTAGAATTTCTTATGTTCTTGCAAAGAACATGGGAACAACAACAAAATGATGAGCGTTGGCAAAGGGAACTAAATGAAATAATAGAATTTTGGCAGAATTACTGGCAAGAAATTGAACAACACGCTCAAGAAGAAAAATTAAGAGATTTTTTAAGGTGGCTAGAAGATGCTTTAGAAAACGCTGATATTATTTCTTCACGAATGAAACTATAATAATGACCACCCGCTGAGCGGGTGGTTTTCTCAAGCTCTAGAAGGGCATGGAACTGGCTTGCGCCTTAAGGTGCTTTGAATGTGTTCGCCAATCGCATTTCATCCACAAGCTGCTGCTAAAGCAGCTTACCTATTGCCTTAGTTATTCTTACTGCCCGTAAGCGGGTCAAAATATTCTTTGAATGTCATTTGGTCATTGATTATATCTTCATTCAATTGATTTCTAATGTATTCCGATATTTTTTTTATTGCATCCTACGGTATCAACATAATAGCCTCTGCACCAAAAATGTCTGTTACCATATTTATATTTTAGATTTGCATGTCTATCAAATATCATCAGTGCACTTTTTCCTTTCACATAGCCCACGAATGAAGATACGCTTACGTTTGGAGGAATTGCTGCTAACATATATACATGATCTGCATACATCTCACCTTCTATTATTGTTACTTTTTTTCTGGTCACAAAGTTACCTTAAAATTTTTTCTATATCACTTTTTATTTTCAGATAAATTTCTTTACGGCGAAATTTTGGTGCAAACACAATATGATATTTGCAATTCCATTTGGTATAAGATAAGCTCTGGTTCTCATTCATAAAAAACTTTCCTTCTTTGGTTTAGATTGACTAACACATTGAAACATATCAAAGGAGGACAGACTTGTATCTAAAGATTTTCATTCCACCAGCTTAGCTGGTGTTTTTTTATGCTAAAGCGGACAAAAAAGGCCCTATGCGAAAAACATAGGGCTTCTTTGAAAATTGTTCTGGCGGAGAGGGGGAGATTCGAACTCCCGGTACCTTTTGAGTACACACGATTTCCAATCGTGCTCCTTAGGCCAGCTCGGACACCTCTCCACACATTGAGCAATATTATTTATACAATTTTTTGAACGCTGTCAAGAAAAATAATAGCCTGTTCCAAAATATTGTTATAGCACATCCATCAAGCAATTTTAATCGTCAACATGAAAACGGTTAAAAGCGATTATAACTAATTTCAAACCCAAAAACATTGTTTTGTGCAATGATAAATAGTTTTATACAAGCAGTCTTAAGAAACAGAAACGATTTCGCCGCAAGCGGAAAATTCATACCCGCCCAACCGCATTACTTTTTGTTTGAAATCTTCACTCTTCAAAACGTCAATGAATGCTTTGACATGGGGCAAATCAAGATTATTTCGCTCAATGGCAAAATCATATTCTTCAAAGCCTACCGGCACAAAATCCAAATTCATTGCCCTAGCTGCGGATTCAATACCCATTCCGCAGTCAACAGCACCGCTTTGCACCAATGCAGCAACCGCCATATGCGTTGCAGCCTCTTTATCATAGCCATTAACCTGTTCGCAAGAAATTCCGTTTTTCCTGAGCAAATAATCGAAAAGCACACGAGTTCCGGCACCGCTTTGCCTATTTATGTAACGGCACCTTGCCACATCGCTCATTGCGGAAATATTTTCAGGATTTCCTTTGGGAACAATAAAACCCTGCACGCGTTTGACCCCTTTTATCAAAGCCATTTGCCGGCAGCCGCCTGTAAACAATTTTTTTATCATCGGAATATTGTATATTCCGCTTTCTTCATCAAGCAGATGAATGGGAGCCATATGGGCTTCTCCGCGTTTCAAAGCCATAAGCCCCGCCAAACTTCCCACATGACTGCTTGAAAGATACATGTTTTTATATTTGTTAGGAAGCATATCCGCCAAAATATCAAGCATCAAATCATGGCTGCCGATAGAAACAACCGTATTTTCAATTTCTTTCAAAGAACGGCAAAGTTCAACCGTCACGCTGTCGCCAGCATCCAATCCTTCCTGATTTTGTTCAATAATGCAAAAACCGTCGGCACGCACCAAGCTCATGGCAGCCCCTGCCCCTCGCGCAAGTGGCGTCGCAATGATTTTATCATCGACCTTGCCGACTTTCACCCGCACATATTCTTTATGTTTCAAACTGGAAACCAAACGTTTGGAAAGAAAAGCCCGAACAGTTTCCCTATTTTCCTCAGCGAAATTCTGCAAATGGTTCAAAAGAGGACGTACAAAATTTTGATAACAAACATAAGCAGATACGGGGTAACCGGGCAAACCGACAACCGGCTTATCGCCAACCATTGCCAAAATAACGGGCTTTCCGGGCTTTATGGCAACCCCGTGCACAAAAACTTCTCCAAGCTCCCGCAAAACATGCACGGTGAAATCTTCCGTTCCGGCGCTTGAACCTGCATTGACAATAACAACATCGAATTTTTCACAAGCTTCCCTTACGTTATCGCGGATAAGCGCATAATCGTCCTGCAAAATTCCGAGGCGGAAAGGTTTTGCGCCTTGTTCCGCAACCAAGCCCTCAAACATACGGGAATTGGATTCAATGATGACACCGTCGGCAATATTTTGGTCAGGTTCGATAATTTCCGTACCGGTAGCAAAAATCGCCACATTAACCTGTTTATAGACTTCTATTTCGGTAATGCCTCCGGAAAGAAGCACGCCGACATCCATAGGGCGGATTTTGTGATTGCTTGTCAAAATCAATTCATGGGCGACAATATCTTCTCCCACCGGGCGAATATGCTGCCAGCTCATGGCCGGCTCTGTGATTTGCAGTCCGCCGTCATCCGTTTCAATCAAATCTTCAGCCATAATCACAGCATCAAAAGGTTCATGGACAGGGTCGCCGGTATCCACAACAAGAAAATCTTCCTTTTGTAAAACAAGCGGCTTGAGCTCACAAGCATCTTTTGTTTTTTGTGAAACAACCGCAACGCCGTCCATTGCCGCAGAATTATATAACGGTGAATTATATTTCGCATAAACGGCAGAAACCGTCACCCGCCCCAAGGCTTGAACAACCGGAATAATTTCCGTTTTTAGCGGAACACGCTTTTTCACGACGGAAAGATAGCTGTCAAGCGCTTCCTCCACGGGAATGACATTTAAATATAAATTTCTTTTTTTCATTTCGCACCTATATTAAATACACGCAGACTTGCTCGTCTTTTTTTACGCCTTCACTGTTCATACCCACAAGGATATAGCCCTGCGCCTTTGCAAGCGAAGAAACAACACCGGATTTGCCAAAAATGGGGATTGCGGTATATTCATGCCCTTCCCGCTCAAGCTGAACGAGCTGACACGTCAAACGACCGTCGGCACTTGGAAAATTACACGCCATTTTCGCCGTGATCTGCACAATAGGCGAAACTTGCCATAGTTTTCTATATACCTGCGCAGCCAGCAATTCAAATAAAAGCATAGCGGCGACCGGATGTCCTGGCAAACCGAGCAAAAGGCAAGCATTTTTCTCATCATATGCCGTTATTGTAGGTTTTCCGGGTTTTACCGCAATGCCGTGCGTCAAAATACCAGTTGTGGAAATTTCGGCGAGCAAACTTGCCGTAAAATCCTTTTCGCCTTGGGAACTTCCACCTGAAACACAAACAATATCAACATGGTGAACAACATTTTCCAATATACGGCAAATAGCTTCCCTATCATCTTTGACATGATGATATTCCTGCACGGCAAAACCGAATTTCACAGCTTGGGCATATAAGCCATAGGTATTGACATCATAAATTTTCCCGGCTTCCAAACGCTCGCCTGCCTGCAAAATTTCATCACCCAAAGAAATAATGGCAACCGTAGGCTTTGCATAAACCAAAACCTCCGCCAAACCCAATGACGCAAGCACCCCGATTTCATGAGGACGCAGGATTGTGCCTTTTTCCAAAACCAAACTTTTTTCAGGAATATCTTCACCGACATCGACAACATATTGATTATGCTTCACATTTTGATAACAAGCAATTTCATTCTCACCGAATTTCTCCGCATATTCAATCATGAGCATTGCGTCCGCCCCATTTGGAAGCATGCCGCCGGTCGGAACATAAACGCATTCGCCGCGCTTGACCGTGTACCGATTTTCTTCTCCCATTTCAACCGCGCCAAGGACTTTCAAAAAGCAGGGAATGCTTTCTCCGGCGCCGACGGTATCAAGGGAATGTATCGCGTATCCGTCAACAGTGGAACGCCGAAAATGAGGCACAGCGAAAGGGGCATGAATATCTTCCGCCAAAATATATTGAAATGCCTGCGTAAGAGCGATTTTTTCCGTTTTCAATTCATTTTTCGCCAAATATGAATAAATCTTATTTTGGGCTTGTTCCAGCGTGTCAACAGTCAATAAATGCATATCCACCTCTTAAAGCAAAGACTGCAGCTGCATATAATGTTTGATTTTTTCATGATTGCTTCGTTTCAATCCTTCCAAATCACATGAAAGGATATGTTCGCCCCGGTCAAAAAAATGATATTCATGGACCAAGTCCGCTATGCTCGCCACTTGATGGCTGATAAGAACAAAAGTCACACCGGATTCGGCATGCAAACGCTTAATCATATTCTTTGCAGTGCTTATGCTTTCTATATCCAAGTTTGACAAACTTTCATCAATGACAATGAATTTTTGCTTTGCGATAACCGCGCGGATAATGGAAACTTTTTGCTGCTGCCCGCTCGAGAGCTGCCGCGCGTGCTCGAATTTTTTTTCAAAAATACCAAATTCATTCAAATAAAAATCAATTTCTTCTTCACAAATTTTTTGTTTGCGGATTTTCAAAGGATATACGATATTTTCCCGAACGGTTTCATGAAGCATATACGGTTTTTGCGAAGCTAAAACAATATCATGAACCTGCAAGCCCTCAAAATCGATTTCCCCTTTCCGATACGGCAAAATTCCCATGATGATTTTTGCCAAAGTCGACTTGCCGCAGCCATTTGAACCGATGAAAGCATGAATTTTACGCTCTTCCAAAATAAGCGTATCGACTGCCAGCGTGAAATCGCCCAATTTCGCTTGCAAATCAGAAATTTTCATTGATATTCTCTTCTTTTCTGAAATAATCCACAAGCAGCTGCAGGAAAAAGGAAATAAGAAGCAGCACGACGCCAAGAAAAATGCCCTCAGTGAAAATACCTTGGCTTTTCAGCAAAGAAATCGCTGTTGTCATGGTTCTTGTGCTGCCTTTGATATTACCCCCTACAAGCATGACGGAACCGACTTCGCTGATGGAACGCCCGAAGCCTGTGACCGCCGCAAAATACATCTCGGAACGCAATTCACGGATAACAAGCCAAAACGTCTGTCTTTCATTAGCTCCCATGCTCTTGGCAAAAGCCCGCATTTGCGGGGCTTGCTTTTGGGCGACAGTATGAACCATTCCCGTAATAATGGGTGTGATGATAAGCACTTGGGCGATAATCATTCCGGGAATGGTAAAAAGAAGTTCGAAACTTCCAAGCGGTCCGCGCCGCATTACGAGCATATATACGACAAGCCCCATAACAACGGGCGGCACGCCCATCAGTGTCTTATTGACACGCAGTACGATGTTTTTACAAGGGAAATGGTATTTTTCAAACAAAAGCCCAAAAACAACGCCGAAGCAGACAGATACGGACGTTGCGGCAAACGCCATGAAAAGCGTCACGGATATCGCATGAAAAGCCCCGACATTATTTAAAAGACCGATGAAATCAAATACCATTTCCATATGAAGACCTGATTATTTTTCAGCGTTGGGAACAAAAAGTCCCTGTCCGTATTTATCAACGCCGAAGTCTGCAATAAGTTTTTGAACCTTATCAGAAACGATCCATTCGATAAAGGCATTGGCGGCTTTATTGTTGACAGCAGGATATTTTGCAGGATTTACAGCGATAACGCCATATTGGTTCAAAAGGTCGGGAGCTTTTTCGCAAATGATATCAAGATCCAATTTCACAGACGCATCGGATTTCATTTTCAAATATGTTCCGCGGTCGGTAAGGATTAAAGCCCGAAGTTCATCAGCCATTGAAAGGCTGGCACCCATGCCGGAACCGGATTCCTTATAATTAGGATTTTGAGCCGGATCAATTCCTAAAGACTTCCAAATGCCTTTTTCTTTTTTATCGGTTCCGGAATCATCGCCGCGGCTGACCCAATTGAGTTTCTTTTCAAAAACTTGAGCCAAGGTTGCTTTGGCATCTTCCGAATAAGGCAAAATATCCTTCGGACCGACAACGACAAAATCATTGTACATGACTTCAAAACGTTCTACGCCGTAGCCTTCAGCGACAAATTTCTCTTCGCTCGCTTTAGCGTGCACAAGAACAACGTCAACATCGCCGTTTTGACCGAGAGCAAGAGCCGCACCGGTGCCGACAGAAACATATTCCAAGGTATAGCCGGTATCAGCCTTGAAAATCGGAGCCAAATAATCAAGAAGTCCCGTATCGGCCGTGCTTGTGGTCGTAGCCATTTTAAGAACACCGTCAGCGGCAAATGCCGGCATTGCGCAGCATACCGCCATAACAAGAGACAATACGATTTTTTTCATAAAATCTTCTCCTCAGTTTTAAGATATTACAGTCATCTCATCACCGACTGCGATTTCCCCGCCTTTGATAATTTTTGCAAAAACACCCTCGCGGGGCATGATGCAATCACCCATTTTTTGGAAAATCTCGCAGCCATGATGACATTCCTTACCGATTTGCGTCATTTCAAGAATGACTTCGTTGCATTGCAACCGTGTTCCCACAGGCAAATTTTTAAAATCAATGCCCGAAACAACGATATTTTCACCAAAAGCGCCGTCATTCACGATTGCGCCTTTAGCACGAAACGCTGCAATTTTCTCATGGGACAGCAAGCTCACTTGCCTATGCCATTTTCCCGCATGCGCATCATTTTCAATGCCATAATCTTCAACAAGTTTCACCTTGCCCACATTATGCTTTTGTATTCCGCGGATTTCACTGATATTTGTCGAAATAACCTTTCCCATAAGAATCTCCTATTTTCTTGCGCAATTATTCGCTTCACCAAGTAAAATTTCCAGTCCGTGATTCAATTCCGAAATGATATATTCCAAACATTCACGAACCGCTTTCGGCGAACCCGGCATATTCACAATCAATGTTTTTTTGCGTATTCCCGCCACAGCTCTTGTGAGCATAGCCCTTTTCGTAAACTGCATGCTATACGCCCGCATCGCCTCCGGTATGCCAGGGGCAAGACGTTCAACAATAGCAAGAGTCGCTTCCGGCATAACGTCGCGGGAAGAAAAGCCCGTTCCGCCGGTAGTGAGAATAAGTTCAGCCCCGCCATCATCTGCTATTTCCCGCATGGCTTTTGCAAGCATTTCCTTGTCGTCGGGCAAAAGAAATTTTTTTACAACCTGATATCCCTCTTTTTGCACAATTTCTTCTATCACAGGAGCGCTCGCGTCTTCGCGTCTTCCCTCATAACCGCTGTCACTGGCTGTAATAATCGCAACACGTTTCATTCAACCTCCAATCGCAGCCATTTTCGCCTGTTCTTCGCAAGAGATGTTTTTTTGCAGAAAACTATGCTCCATAGGTTTGGCAAGCACGGCTTTTCTTATTGCATTTTCCAGCATGGCATCGCTTGCGCCTGCACGGATGAGCGCTGACAAATCAACGCCTATGTCATATTGCAGGCATGTTTTCAAATATCCTGTGCATGTTAACCGCACCCGGTTGCATTCATGGCAAAACTTATGGGAAATAGCACTGATAAAACCGATTTTTCCTTGAAAACCTTGCAAAGAATAATAACGGCTCGGGCCGTTGCCAAGTTTTTCGTAACAAAATCGCATAACTCCGTATTTCTCTTCAATAAGAGCTTTAATGCTGTCTTCTTTCAGATAATTAAACTGCTTTCCCTCGCCTATGGGCATAATTTCAATAAAACGCACATGCAAAGGATTATTTTGTGCAAGAGCAACCAAATCCAAAATATTTTGTTTATCGCCGTCAAAAGGCACACAATTGATTTTTAATTTCAGCCGCGGATATTGCAGGGCTTTTTTTAAACCCGCCTTTACTTTTTCAACATCACCGACACGGGTAATTTTTCTGTATTCGGAATTGTCCAAGCTATCCAAACTGATATTGATACCGTTTATTCCGATACGAACCAGTTCGTCAACATACTCTTCAAGCAAAATACCGTTTGTCGTGAGGGTCACCTGCTCTATTCCCTCAATGGATTTTATGGCTTTCATAAGGTGAAGCGCGTCTTTCCGAACCAAAGCCTCACCGCCCGTAATCTTTATTTTTTTAATACCAAGCCCTGCGAAAATTCTGCATAACCGGATAAATTCTTCATAACGCAGCACTTCATCATGCCCGCACAAATCAATTCCGTTTTCAGGCATGCAGTAAAGACAACGCAAATTACAGCGGTCAGTAATCGATACGCGAATATAATCAATAAGCCTTCCAAAACTGTCCTGCATTATTTTGCCCCATCAAAATAAAAATCGGCACTCTTTCCGCCGTGTTTTTCAACAAGATGAATATCGGAAATAAGCATGCGTTTATCAACGGCTTTGCACATGTCGTAAATGGTCAGCAAAGCGATATTCACCCCTGTAAGAGCTTCCATTTCAACTCCGGTTTTCCCTTCAATTTTCACGGTGCACAGTGCCTTTATACAATTTTTTTCTTCATTGATTTCAAAATCGATACTGCTTTTTGAAATTAAAAGAGGATGACACATGGGAATAAGATGAGCCGTTTGTTTTACAGCCATAATACCGGCTATCCTCGCAACCCCGAGCACATCGCCTTTTTTTATATTTTTTTGCAAGATTGCGTCAATAATCGCTTTATTGCAAAAAATCGTTCCCTCAGCTACAGCCATGCGGGTTGTACTCTTTTTTTCCGTAACATCAACCATAACAGCATTGCCGCTGTCGTCAAAATGAGAAAAACCTTGCATTATCTTCACCTCTTATGACAGATACAATTCCGTTTTCCGGGAATGGTGACAAGTTCCGTTTCTTGTCGTTTCGCATCGTAATATAAAATTTTGCCATACAAAACACCGTTCACGCCAAGCAAAATCTTCAAAGCTTCCACAGCCTGCATGGAGCCGATAATTCCAGCCACAGCCCCCAAAACAGGCGTCACAGCTTTTTGTTTCCCATCAAAAAACCCCATGCAGTTCAAGCAGGGATACCCTTTTTTTATGCAGGAAACAAAACCGTAAAAACTGTCAATTCCCCCCTCGACCAAAGGAATATCATATTTCAGACATGCATTATGCACAATTTTTCTCGTTTCAATATTATCAACACAATTCACGACAATATCAAAACCTTGGATACAATCTTCCGCATTTTTTTCATCAATGCGCAAAACCCGCCCGCGAACATTTACGTCGCTGTTCATTTTTCCGATAATTTTTTCCGCGATATGCGCTTTATATAAATCAATGTCTTGTTCCGTAAAAAAGAATTGCCGGTTTAAATTAGAAAATGCAACAGTATCGGCATCGATAATTTCAAGCCGGCCTATGCCTGCTTGAGCCAGATACGTTGCACAAGGAGTTCCGAGCCCTCCAAAGCCTATAAGCAATACTTCCGATTTACGAAGTTTTTCCTGTCCTTTTTCTCCAATTTCCGATATAATGATTTGCCTGTCATATCTCGTCTGCAAACTACCCTCCTCCTACAGGCGGGAATAATGCCACAACATCGGTATCTTTCACTTCATCTTCCGGCTTTTTATGAAAGCCATTGATCAAAAGTGTGCTGACCGCTTCTTTTGGAATATCGAGAAAATGCAATATATCCAATGCGCAATGAAAATCTTCAGCAGGCAAAAAATACGTTTTTTCCCGATTATCACGCAGTGTGGCAAATAATCTGACCTCTATCATATATACCTCATAAAAAACCCAGCCCGCCAAAGCGAGCCAGGTTTTTTAATCGTTAATTATTTTTCAACCAAACCCAATCTATCAAGAGTTTCCTTGGTCGGGAACGCTTCCTTCCAGCCGCGGACTTCATAGTATTGCGGCAACGTAACTGAGATTTGGCTTACCATGCCTTTTGAAGGTCCGTCAGTAATCGGACTTTCGGTAAGACGTTTCGGCAAACGATCGTCTTCAGGTTTCATGCCGGCGGCTTTATTAAATAAACGTTCAATATTATAAATACGTTCACCAACTTCAAGCAAACCGTTCACATCATAGTTCGTTCCGGTGCCTGCATTCAATAATGCGGCATAGTCAGGAGCGCCAAGAGCGAATGATGAGAACAGGCAAAGTCCCATGGAGTCGATAACGGCGGTTAAATCTTGGAAGATTTTGCACCATGTCGCTTTTCCTTCTGTGGTGGTACGGTCCAATTGTTCGGGCAAGCCCAAAACTTCAGGAGAAATCATATAACCGCGGACATGGCAGCCGCCGCGGTTGCTTGTCGCATAGGTAATGCCGATACCTTGAATACCTCTGGCGTCATATGCGGGCATTTCTTGTTTTTTCACACTCATGGAAACTTCAGGGTGTCCATAGTGTTCGCAGAGGCGGTATGAACCGTCAGCCATAAGTTTGGCAAGAGGAGAACTTGCTTCCCCCATGCGTTTCGTCCATTCGACAATGGCTTCCGCACTGCCCCATTTCAAAGGAACACCGTCGCATTCGGCGTCTTTAATTGCGCCTAATTGATACAATTCCATTGCAGCCGCAATAGTGCAGGGAGTGGAAATGGCATCCAAGCCGTATTCGTTGCAGAAGTAGTTCGCTTTATCAATAGCGTTCAAATCATTGTTTCCGCAGTTGCCGCCATAAGCCCAAAGCGGTTCGTATTCGGGTCCGCCGGCAATTTTACCGTCAATATTGACAACACGTCCGCAGCCGATTTGGCAGCGATGGCAATAATGGTTCTTTACCAAATATTTTTCTTTCAGTGTTTCGCCGGAAATATCATCGGCTTTGTCATAATAACTGCTTTGCCAGTTATTGGTCGGGAATGTACCGATATTATTGACAATATTAACAAGAACAGCAGTGCCGTACGTTGGCAGGCCTTCATGGGTGACAGGATTTTCTTTGAATTTCAAGAGGCAAGTTTTCATTGCTTCTTTGAGCATATCGGCACTGTATGGTTCAACGGCATTCTTGCTTGCCGTAACAGTAATCGCTTTCAGATTTTTAGAGCCCATTACCGCACCGACACCGCTTCTGCCGGCTGCACGGTCCTTATCATTCATAATGGCGGCAAGAAGGGATAAATGTTCACCGGCAGGACCGATATTCAACACGGACGCATTCGGATGAACTTTTTTAAATTCTTCATCACACGCTTCACTCAACATGCCGACATATTTTTCAGCCGGCAAAATTTCGATTTTATCATCATCAATATTGATATATACCCAAGATTTCGCCTTGCCTTCGACAATGATAGCGTCCCAACCGGCATATTTGAGCTTAGCGCCCCAGACACCGCCGGAGTTTGAACATGCGATCATGCCTGTAAGCGGTGATTTGGTCACAACCATATAACGGCCTGCCGTAGGAGAAGCTGTGCCTGTCATAGGTCCGGTAATATAGATAAGTTTGTTGTCGGCAGACAAAGGCTCGACTTTTGCAACGCCTTCTTCATAAAGCATCGCCGTTCCAAGTCCGCGGCCGCCGATAAATTTCTTTGCCAAATCCAAATCTACGGATTCAACAGTGATTTGACCTGTCGTCAAGTTGATACGAGCCAATTTGCCCATGTAAGAAGTTTTCATACTATGCCTCCAAGCATGTCAATACGTTTAACAATTCGATAAATCTTTCCAAAGGCGGGAGGCACTAAAAGCAAAAATGGTTAGCACCCAATGGATTATCTCCATATAACTAGATAATCTCGATTTATCAAATATCATAATAACCCATTTCAAAAACTCTTTCAATAGCTTTTTATCATTTTTAATAAAAAAACTATTTATGGAGTGCAATTTTCATAATATAATCAAAATGTTCTTTGGAAACAGGCTGAACGGAAAGCCGGCTTCCCTTTTTCATAAGTTCCATATCCGCAAGGGCGAGCTCCGCCGATAATCTTTTTCTGGAAAGCGGTTCTTTAAATTCTTCCGCGAGCTTCACATCGACCATGAACCATAAAGGCTTTTCCGGTGTTGATTTCGCATCAAAATGTTCATTGAACATATCCCATGCGAAATGGTCCGGATATGCTTCTTTCACAATTTCGACAACACCGATGATTTCAGGATTTTTACCACTGTGGTAAAAAAAGCCCAAGTCCCCGCATTTCATTGCTTTCATAAAATTACGAGCCTGATAATTCCGCACTCCGTCCCATGATGTCGTTTGATTTTTCGCTTTTTTCAAATCTTCAATTCCAAAACAATGGGGTTCTGTTTTAAAAAGCCAATACTGCATGCCTACCTCGCTTTTAACCGTTTCTTTAAAAAATTCTCTTTTAAAACAATGCAAATATAACTTGTTTTTCATTTTTCTATCTGCAACATTCGGTTTTATTTACATTATTTTAATAATACAGATACTTTTTCAAAAATTCAAGAATAAAAATTTTACATTTTTGTAATACATTCCCAGAAAACACCTTAGACCATTACCATTAAATATATTGATTTTATTTGTTATTTTAATTTACCAATTTTAACAAATAGCATTTTTGCATATTTTGTTGTTTATTCTTTGTTTTCATAATTAACAAAATTTTAAACAAAATGATGTGAAACACAATAAAAATTGCCTAAAATTACCATATTGAAACAATTATGCATGCATTAATTAAATTTTTACTTCATTTTTTCATTACAAAAAAACAGGTATGGATTTTCAATTATTTTTTAAAACAATATGTTGGAAAACAGCACTCTTCCGATACCTTGAAAAGCCGGAATTTTTCCTTGGAAAACCTTTCCGTATTATGATATTATGGGAAAAGTGAATAAAAAATTTAAGGAAAATTTATGGAAACGCTTATCAATTTTCTCAGCGCATTGAGCGGCTTTGTTTGGGGACCTGTCATGCTTGTCCTGCTTATCGGTGTCGGTCTTTATTTAACAATCAGTTTAAAATTTTTCACGTTCCGCCATATTCCGACTGCGTTTAAAAGCATTATGGGCGGCAACCAAAAAGGAAACGGCTCCGGAGAGATTTCTCCTTTCAGCGCTTTGATGACAGCCCTTGCGGGGACTATCGGCACGGGCAGTATCGCCGGCGTCGCAACCGCTATTTTTTGGGGAGGTCCCGGAGCGTTGTTTTGGATGTGGATTACCGCTCTTGTCGGAATGACGACAAAATTCTGTGAAATTTTGCTTTCTGTTTATTATAGGGAAAAAACAGCAAACGGCAGCTATGTCGGCGGTTCAATGTTCTTTATCGAACGGGGGCTCGGGTCCAAATTCAAATTTTTGAGCGTCATGTTCAGCGCCTTCTGTATTCTTGCCTGCTTCGGCACAGGAAACATGATACAGTCAAACACCATTGCGGAATCATTAAAAGGCAGTTTCAGCATTCCTTCCGAATATACCGCCCTTGCCTTATTCTTCATCGCGGGAACAGTCATTTTGGGCGGAGTGAAACGGATTGGCGATTTTGCAAGTAAAGTCGTCCCGTTCATGGCATTTCTTTATATCGGTATTTCCGTTGCCGTATTCATCATGTACTATGATAAATTTTTCGACGTCTTACTTATGATTGTTTCGGACGCTTTTACAGGAACTGCCGTGCAAGGCGGTTTTGCCGGTTCCACGATTATGCTCGCCATTCGCTACGGCATGGCGCGCGGCGTGTTCTCAAACGAAGCCGGACTGGGCACAGCCCCCATAGCGCATGCCGCCTCAACCAACGACTGCGCTGTCGACCAAGCGATTTTCGGCATGCTCGACACCATCATCACGACCATCATCGTTTGCAGCATGACCGGCTTCACCATCATCATTACCGGAATGTGGACTTCACCCGATCAATTGAACGGCGCGACCTTAGCCGCCGCTTCCTACAGCTTCGCCATTCCCCACGGAGATAAGATTGTCACCGTCTGTCTGCTGTTTTTTGCATTCACCACAATCTTAAGCTGGAGCTTATACGGTGAGCGCTGCTGCATATACCTATTCGGGGAAAAATCCATACGCTATTTCCGCTATGCTTACGTTATCTTGGTTCCGGTCGGGGCAATCTCGCAGTTGGACGTTATCTGGCTTATTTCAGACTGCGCAAACGCCCTTATGGCAATTCCGAACTTGACAGGCATTCTCCTGCTCAGCCCTGTCATCCTCAAACTTGTTGAAAAATACAAGAAAGACGGCACTGTTCCTTCCTTTGACGAATCGGAAGAAATGGGGCATCCCCATTGGAAGCAAATCCTGCACGGCCGTTTACCCCGCCCGCATCGTACAAAATAAAACATGTAAGGAAAATTCTTCGGAATTTTCCTTTTTTTCTTATTAAAAAAGCTTGCTTTATTTTTAAAAACAACTATATTGTGATTATATTCACAAAACAGTTTTATAACCCTCTAACAAGGAAAAAGACATGACGTTACAAGAAACATTCACATCGGTTCGCGAAGCTCAAAAAAAATATAGCGGGTTCAGCCAGGAACAGGTTGACAAAATTTTCCGTGAAGCGGCACTTGCCGCAAACCATGCCCGCATTCCTTTGGCAAAGCTTGCCGTACAGGAAACCGGCATGGGAATAGAGGAAGACAAAGTCATTAAAAACCACTTCGCTTCGGAATACATTTATAATGCCTATAAAAATTCCAAAACCTGCGGCGTTATTGATGAAAACACAAGTTTCGGCACAGTCAGGATTGCGGAACCGGTAGGCGTTATCGGCGGCGTAATTCCGACAACAAATCCTACATCGACAGTTATTTTTAAAGCGCTTATCGCCTTGAAAACAAGAAATGCGATTATTTTCTCTCCTCATCCGCGCGCAAAACACTGCACCATCGCAGCGGCAAAACTTGTTTTGGATGCCGCAGTAGAAGCGGGAGCCCCCAAAAATATCATCGCTTGGATAGAAAATCCCACTCTTGAAGACACCCAAGAACTTATGCGTTCCGCCGACCTCATTTTGGCGACAGGCGGACCGGGCATGGTGAAAGCGGCTTATTCTTCCGGCACGCCTGCCGTCGGTGTCGGTTCCGGCAATACACCTGTCATTATTGACAAAAGTGCGGACATCCAACTTGCCGTCAGCTCCATTTTGGTGTCAAAAACCTTTGACAACGGCATGATTTGCGCTTCCGAACAATCCGTCATCGTTCATTCTGAAATCTATAAAAAAGTGAAAGAAGAATTTGCTCTTCGCGGAGCGTATATCCTCAATAACAAGGAAATACAAAAAGTCCGCAGCATCATATTGAATGAAAAAGGCGCATTGAATGCAGACATTGTCGGACAACGCGCCCATACCATTGCAAAAATGGCAGGAATTGACGTGCCGGAAGAAGCGAAAGTTCTGATTGGCGAAGTTGAATCAACGGATTTGTCAGAACCGTTCGCCCATGAAAAACTTTCTCCCGTGCTCGCCATGTATCAGGCTTCTTCCTTTGACAACGCCCTTGCGAAGGCAGAAATTTTAGTTAAGCAGGGCGGTCCCGGACATACATGCGGACTGTATATTGATGACATCAAAGAAAAAGAAACCGTTTCCCGTTTCGCCCGCACCATGAAAACCGGCCGCATTCTCATCAATTCACCTTCCTCCCATGGCGGCATCGGGGACTTGTATAACTTCGATATTGCGCCGTCTTTGACCTTGGGCTGCGGCTCATGGGGCGGCAACAGCGTATCGGAAAACGTCGGTATCAAACACTTATTGAATATCAAAACAGTAGCTAAAAGAAGGGATAATATGTTATGGTTCAAAATTCCTCAAAAAGTGTACTTTAAATTCGGCTGTCTGCCCATTGCCCTGAAAGAGCTTGCCGGCAAAAAACGTGCTGTTATTGTTACCGACAAACAATTGGCGCAGCTCGGCTATACGGATCACATCACAAAAGTTTTGGAAGACTTGCATATCCAATACAGGATTTACTCCGATGTTGAGGCCGACCCGACCCTCGCCATTGTCCGCCAAGGCGCAAAAATGCTTTTGGAATTTGAACCGGATGTGATTATCGCCTTAGGCGGCGGTTCAGCCATTGATGCGGCGAAAATCATGCGTGTGCTTTATGAATATCCGAACACGAACTTCATCGATTTGGCAATGACGTTCATGGATATAAGAAAACGTATCGTCGATTTTCCGAAGCTGGGCATTAAAGCCGGACTTTGGTGCGTGGCGACCTCTGCCGGAACCGGTTCGGAAGTTACGCCTTTTGCCGTCATCACCGACGAACAGTCAGGGATAAAATATCCCCTTGCAGACTATGAGCTCACTGCCGATGTCGCCATTGTCGACCCTGAACTTATGCTTTCCATGCCTAAGGGGTTGACCGCCGCGTCCGGCATTGACGTATTGACACATGCCATTGAAGCGTATGTTTCAATTATGGCGACAGAATATACAAGCCCGCTTGCTCTTGAAGCCATCCGCCTTGTCTTTGACAATTTGGAAAAATCGGTCAAAGAGGGAGCCAATGCAATTTACGAAAAAGAACGCATGGCGAATGCTTCCTGTCTGGCAGGCATGGCGTTTGCAAATGCTTTCCTTGGTGTTTGCCATTCCATGGCGCATAAGCTGGGTTCAAACTTCCACCTGCCGCATGGCATTGCAAATGCGTTGATGCTTGAAGAAAGCATACGGTTCAATGCAACCGACAAACCCAATAAAATGGCGGCATTTTCCCAATATGACCATCCGAACGCATCGGAACGCTATGCAAAAATCTCCGAACTTATGGGACTTTGCGCTGTAAAAGACAGCACGGAACAAAAAATCGAAGCCCTTATCAAACGTATCAACGAATTAAAAACCAATATCGGTATCAAAGCAAGTATCAGGGAATATGACATTAAAGAAGAGACCTTCCTTGCAAAGCTTGATAAAATGGTTGAGGAAGCATTCAACGACCAATGCACGGGAGCAAATCCGCGCTACCCGCTTATGAGCGAAATAAAACAAATGTACCTCAATGCTTATTATGGTGAAAAGAAATAATATGTTTCAATCTTAACCAGTCCGACACATCAAAAACTTGGGGGAAAAGCTCATTTTCCCCCTTTTCCATTCCAAAAATAAAAAAATCCCGCAGAACTTGCAGGTATGAAAATGCATACGTTATTCAGCAATAAATCCATTTGCTTAGCAGGTGGTTTTTGGGGGTGAAGCAACAAAAGGCAGGCATTTTTCAAAAATACCTGCCTTGCTTGATTTAATAAGAAATTTTAAGGGAAAATAATTTCCCCCGCAAAAAAACAACTAAAATTATAAAATCTGCTTCAAAAATTGCTGTAAACGCGGATTTTGCGGGTAATCAAATACCTGCAAAGGAGCGCCTTGTTCCAAAATAACGCCTTGGTCCATAAAAATCACCCTATCGGCAACTTGACGGGCAAAACCCATTTCGTGGGTGACAACAACCATTGTCATGCCTTCTTTGGCAAGGTTTACCATAACGTCGAGCACTTCCCCGATCATTTCCGGATCAAGCGCAGAGGTCGGCTCATCAAAAAGCATGATATTAGGCTGCATCGCCAAAGCCCTTGCAATGGCGACACGCTGCTGCTGTCCGCCGGATAATTGGGAAGGATACGCTTTCACCTTATCCGCCAGTCCGACTTTTTTCAAGAGGAATAAAGCCCTGTCTTCCGCCTCGCTTTTGGAAATCTTACGCAATTTCATAGGGGCGATAATCAAATTTTTCATCACATCCATATGCGGAAAAAGGTTGAAATTCTGAAAAACCATTCCCACATTTTGACGCATGAGATTTATGTCATTCTTCTTATCGCAAATATCTTTTCCGTCAATATAAATCTGCCCTAAATGAATATCTTCCAGTCTGTTGATAGTTCTCAGCGCCGTTGACTTGCCGGAACCGGAAGGACCGATAATAACAACCTTTTCGCCTTTCTGCACATCTAAATTCAAATCTTTAAGGGCAACCACATCACCATAAAGTTTCCACACGCCGCGCATGGATATGGCAGCGTCTAAATCGGGTGCAGCCAAAGCGCTGTATGAATTAACGGGATTTGTCATAATGGGATAATCTCCATTCAATAATGCTCATACCTTTTGAAAGCAAAAGCGTGATAATAAGGTAAATAAGAGCGATTATCGTATAGGTTTCAAAATATTCAAAGGTACTGGTCGCATATTCGCGGCCGCGACGCAAAACATCAGCAACAGCAATGACAGAAACAAGAGAAGTATCTTTCAGTAAGGCAATGCATTCGTTGCCGATAGGCGGAATAATGGTTTTCAAAGCTTGCGGCAAAATAACCAAAAACATGGTCTGCGTTTTGTTAAATCCCAAAGAACGGGCGGCTTCAGTTTGCCCCTTGGAAATGGATAAAATACCCGCTCTGAAAACTTCCCCCATATATGCGCCGAAACAAAAGCTCAAGGAAGAAACCGCCGCCACAGTCGGAGAAACTTTTAAAATGCTTCCAAGTGCGTAATATATGTAAAATAATTGCATTAAAAGCGGAATACCGCGGATAATTTCCACATAAATGGAAGCAATGGTATTGATAAACCTGTTTTTTGCAAGCCGTCCGAGCCCAGTAATGAAACCGATGGGAACGGCAAACAAAATGGAAATAATCGTTATTTTAAATGTTATATAGAGCCCGTCGGGAATAAAAAGCATAATCTCCCAATAGGTTTCAGGCTTGTATAAACACAGCCCCACCAAAATTCCGACAGCCCCAAGAAAAGCAATAGACCAAGCTGTAAAAATTTGATTTTTTGTCTTGATAATAGGTGCGGGACCTTCTGTAAAAATAAGAGGAGCCTGTTGCTCTTCCTGCATTTCAGTGGAATGTTCCATGCTTTTACACACTCCATATAAATTTAACACAGATAACTGAATAACTTTTGTACATTTTCAACGCCAATTAGTCAATAGAAATATTAATCCGGTTAATCACATAATCAAAGCGTGACAGCTAAAAAAACATACTGCCCTAAAAAAGCAGCCCCCCTTTGTTGATACCATACCGAAATCAAACAAATATGGTTCTAAAAAAGGTTACAGTTCTACAACGAACATTTCCAATTTGCAGGTCTTGATGAGAATAAGATAAAAATAAATAATTTTTCTTATCTTTGAGCTTAAATATAAAAACTCCATAAAGGAACACGTTATGGAGTTTTAAATATTGCTATCAGAAAAAATTTTTTCTTGGTGGCGGGGGCAGGATTTGAACCTACGGCCTTCGGGTTATGAGCCCGACGAGCTACCAAGCTGCTCCACCCCGCGTCAATGTATTAAAGATATTATATGCAATTATTCCTCTTGTCAAGTTAAATCCAAATATTTTTTCATACTCACAACGTATTTCCTGCTACGCAAAAAAAATTGTTAAATAAAATAACATCATCAACAAAACAAATATCAATCTTAACATACTTCACAATTTCAAAATAAAGCCCTCCTCCTAAGCAGATAGTTTTATCAAACCGTTGAAGTGCATATTACTTGATATGCCTTAAGTTTTTCTGAATGTGTCCGCCAATCGCATTTTCATCCACAACCTGCTGTGCTAAAAGGAGTTTTCCCCAAAACAAACCGATTGAACAAAAGTAACACAACAAAAATTAAATAAAAAAACCGGATGGGATAAACAAACGCCTCGGAAAATATTCAGCCTGAAAAATTCTTTTGCGTGTTTTTTTTATAAAGTGCCGCATTTGGCTTGCCAATTCAACAAAAGAACAATTTAACTGAAAAACCCCGTTTATTGGGAATATATCAACCAATAAACAGGGTAAATCCATAAATTAGGATTTTTCCTAACTGGTTATCATTTTTCCATATGTTGCTTATTGAAATCTTTATTCACAACTCCATTTATAACCAAATCCCATTTACCTTTATTTGATACAGATATTTCCCGCAATTTTAAATATTCCGGATCTTGGGCTAACAAAGAAAAAATATGCACAAAGATATTCCGATGATTTATATAACCGTCTTTATCGTCAAAAGAAAATTTTTCATACTGTTCAGGCAGCCGAACAGCCCCATAAACATTAAAGAAATCATCCGCATACTCACTCAATTGAATAGTGTTGTTTTTCAATGCCTCCACTAAATCAAGATCCAAATATGTTCTTGCCCCGTGATCGCCTAACATTACAATTATCGCATTAGGATCTTTTTCAATAATTGTCGAAATCACTTTCTGAAGAATAAAAACACTTTCCCTGGCACCTTCTACGTATCCGTCCGCACCTGATTTTATCCATTCCAACCTAGCTTCTTCTGATGGAAACCCACTGCCGACATGATAAATCTTATCATATTTTACAGCTAAAAAATAAGGCTTTTTTAATTTCTGCATTTCATCGATTTGAGTTGTCAAAGTCTTCATAAACCATAAACCGAACCGAGGAATATTTTCACAATACTTGGTAAAAGCATAACACGGACGAAGATATCCTCCGTTGATCTTGTCGTATAAATCAACAGGTGCATAATCCAAATATTTTTCTTTCGCATGAAAATAATAAAATCCGCCAACCATTACGTTGGTAATATAACCGTTATGTTTTAATACTTTTAATACATTATTGCCGGCTCCTCCTCCAAGCAATCTGCGAAGTACGGTTCTGACATCATAGAAACCGGTTGCATAATCACTTGGATTAACAGTGCCTAAACTAAACAAATCAACCATAGAGCCTAACGTATAAAGATACCCTGAATACATATTCTCGCAAACGGTAAATTTATTTTCTTCCAAAAATTTTGTTAATGGACTGACATCTACGTCATAAACATCTTTCAGAGTTCTGGCTCCATGAAAAGATTCCAGCCATATCATGTAAATATTGGGCTTATCTTTAAATTCCACAAGATATTTATCCGTATCTTCAATAACTGAACTAAAATTTTTATAAGAATTATACACAAAACCGCAAGAAGCAATCAACAGCAAAACATAACTGAATTTTACAAAATAGGCAGCAAGATTAAAATAAACAATTAAAGCTATGCATACCATCAAAACATACATGGCGATATGATGATGAGGATAAAACAAAGTCCTTAAAAAGAAAAAGTTGCAGATTATCCCGGTGAAAACACCGACAAAAACACCCATGCCAAGTTTTAACCGCTTAACATTTTGTACTGTTGCAGAAAAAAATGAAAACAAATAATAAAAAATAAAATAGCATAAAGCAGAAAGAACAAAAATTGCTCCCAAAGAACATATTAATTCAGTAACACTGAACATGGACACATTCTTAGACCATAAAAATATATTTAAATACAAATATAAAACAGGTGCCAGTAAAGCAATATTTCTAATATCTGTTTTCTTCATCTATTCCTCCCCGATTTTCCTAAAAATCACGATTGTCCGTTTGCTGTCTGTAACCTGATGTTCTTCAACTACTTCAAAATATTCGCTAAATGCATTCTTACATGTTGATAAATCATAATCAGGAAAAGGATTTTCCCGAACAGCAAGCAATCTTTGAACTTGGGAATCTTCAAGCGGAACAAATTCAAAAGCGAGTATCCCGTTCTTTTTTACTATTGTTGAAAAATATTCGGCAATGCTGAATAAAGGAATCCCGGCTGTAAAAACCAAGTGATGCACTAAAGCCAGTGCGCTTACATAAGAGGCTTTACAACGTTCTGCAAAGGTCATACGTTCCTTATTCGCCCACCCGATATTCGGAGAAGGGTTTCCCAAGTCGAAAACAAGAGGTAATATATTGGAATATGCTTCTTTCTTGAGTGCTCTATAAAATTTTTCAACAGCTAAATAGTCAATATCAACCGCTAAAACATTATTATAATATTCAGACAAGAAACGGCTGTAAACGCCTTGGTTGGCACCCAAATCAACCGCCAATTCCTTTTCTGCGTTTTCGGAAGCAATTTTTTCCAAATATTCCCTTTTATCCTGCG
Source organism: Taurinivorans muris (assembly GCF_025232395.1). Taxonomy (GTDB): domain Bacteria; phylum Desulfobacterota; class Desulfovibrionia; order Desulfovibrionales; family Desulfovibrionaceae; genus Taurinivorans; species Taurinivorans muris. The sequence goes on along the minus strand of NZ_CP065938.1, from coordinate 255,141 downwards.
CACCGCGTTCCGTATAATTGGTATCATTATAATAATCGCCCCATTCTGTCTGTAAATCATGAGGCAATTCCAAAGAGTTTATTGCATAACGCAGGGACTGGCTTAATTTTAACAGTGCATCGTCTTTTAATGAAACGGATTGCACTTTACTTTTCGCTTTTCTTGCGTCCCCATATTTTGCCTGCATTTTTGCATGCATATGCAAATGGATGCCCAAAGACACAGAAAATTTTGTCCTCCACGGCAATATGGAAGAAACCAAATCAAGAGGCAGTCCCTCAATCCATGTTTCCATCATCCGTCCGCAAGAAACAGAACGTTTCGCCATTAAAGCGAGCGGAGCTAAAAAGTGTTTGCAAAACTGCAAATACGCTTCCCATGGTTTATGAATATCCCGTATTTCAAAAGATAATAAATCAATAAAAATCGGTTTTCCGTTAAAAAATTGTATGTTATACACCGTTGCGTCTTTCAAGACCAACCCAAAAGCCAAAGCCTCATCTAAAACATCAAGCGTATGCAAAGCGGCGTCTTTATATTGACCAAAACTCCATTCATAAGGATAAGACACAAACGGAAGCAAAGGAGATTGCAATATCTTATATTGTTCCGCAGCGGCATTGTCTGTTTCTTCAAAAGGAATAATCAATTTTTTGGCAAGGGCGCTTTCAAAAAAACCGGTTTTTTTGATCTGCTCCCATTGCTCCGCATAACATTGGTTGATTGTGCGATAAACACAATTTTCCCCCAAATAAACAGCGCCGCTCGGATCACGGAATGAACCGGCACAACGTATGGAATTATCAAGCGTTGACATGGATTACCTTTCTACCTTATTTATCTTTCTTTTTAAAAAAGTTTTTAATCTTTTCCCTCAGGGAGCTCCAAAAAGCGAGAGCCGAAAACGCAGCGGCAGCAAGAGCTTGCAAAATCAAACTTCCCGTTCCCGGATCAATATAAGCAAAAGCAAAACTTGGTAAAAAAAACGTAAACACAAACACTAAATAAAATAATTGACCAATCTTTCTCATTTGTAATCTCCCAACAAATTTATTGGGCGATATTATACTATATATATATATATACATCAAGCAATTAATTACATAACAATAAATTTATCACACCATTTTATCCCATACACTGAATTTTCAATTTAAATAAATTGGTTATGCGAATACATATAACGCTATACCGCAAAGCAAAAAAATAAAACTTAACGTATAGTTCCACTTAAATTAAACAAATTTTAAGAAATAACTGCGGTAAAAAAAACAATAAAAAAATTGTTTACCGCAGTAAAGAAGCCTGCTGGGCAGGTGTTTTTTATGCTAACGCATACAAAAAAAGGATAACCTTTTCCGTTATCCTTTTTCATAAAGAAAAATTATTTCTTCTTTTTACTTATATCACAAGCTCCAGCTTGGTTATCATCCCTCATTCAGGCAGGTATAATGCCTTTCTTGCGTAAAAGGAACACAATCCCCGCAATGCAGGCGATAAACAATAAACTCTTAATCATACGTTCTCCTAAAAACCAACGCTTTGGAAACCGCAGTCAACATAGATAATATCACCGGTTACGGCGCTGCTCATATCGGAAGCCAAATAACTTGCGGTATTGCCGACTTCTGCCGTGGTAACATTTCTGCGAAGCGGCGCATGGGTTTCAATATGGTTTAAAATTTCTCTGAAATCAGAAATGCCGGAAGCGGACAGCGTTTTGATCGGTCCTGCGCTGATTGCGTTAACACGTACCCCTTTCGGTCCGAAGTCACTTGCCAGATAACGCACAGAACTTTCAAGAGCAGCCTTGGCAACCCCCATGACATTATAGTTCGGTATCACTTTTTGAGAACCGTAATAGGTCATACAAATAACGGAACCGTTAGGATTGATTACTTCTTCAAAGGCTTTGCACAAAGCGATTAAAGAATACGCGGAAATATTCATTGCGGTTAAGAAGCCGTCACGGGAAGTTTCAATAAATCTGCCCTGCAAATCTTCCTTATGCGCAAAAGCCACGGAATGAACCAAAACATCGATGGTTCCCCATTTTTCCTTAACAAGCTTGACGCTCTCGGCGATTTGTTCGTCACTTGTCACATCGCATTGAAAAATAAACTCGCCGCCGAGCTTTTCGCTGATTGGTTCAAGACGTTTTTTAATGGCATTGCCCATATAGTTGAATGCCAATCTTGCACCATTATTTTTAAAAGATTCGGAAATGCCGTAAGCAATGCTTCTGTCGTTTGCCACGCCGAAAACAAGAGCTTTTTTACCTTCCAATATCATAATCCACCTCGCTATTTTGTTAAAATTTCAGCAATTTTTTGATATTTTTGTGTTGTTGTTTCAGCAACATCCTCCGGCAAACGGGGTGCAGGAGGCGTTTTATCCCAATCTTGCATTTCAAGCCAGTCGCGCAAATACTGCTTGTCGAAACTTGCCTGATTTTTACCTTCCTCATACGAATCGGCAGGCCAAAAACGTGAAGAATCAGGAGTGAGCACTTCATCAATCAAGGTAAGCACGCCGTCAACCATGCCGAATTCAAATTTCGTATCGGCGATGATAATACCGCGGCTTGCGGCATAATCACGCCCTTTGTTGTAAATTTCAATACTCAGATTTTTCACTTTCTCACAAAGTTCAGCACCGATAATTTTTGCAGCCTGTTCAATGCTGATATTTTCATCATGGTCACCGATTTCCGCCTTTGTTGAAGGCGTAAAAAGCGGTTCCGCAAAACGGGAAGAATTTTTCAATCCTTCAGGAAGCTTATGCCCGCAAACCATGCCAGTTTTCAGATAATCCTTATATCCGGAACCGGCTAAATAACCGCGTACCACACATTCGACAGCAAGCGGCTTCGCTTTTTTTGCAATAACGGAACGACCTTCCAGTTGTTCCTTATATTTTTGCAAAAATTCAGGATAGTTATTGACATCGGACTCAATAATGTGATTAGGCACCAACGATTCAAACCGTTTCATCCAAAACAGCGTCAACTGGTTTAAAATAATACCTTTATTCGGAATCGGGTCTTCTAAAATAACATCAAAAGCAGACATTCGGTCCGTTGTCACAATAAGGACGCTTTTTTCATCAAGTTCATACATATCACGGACTTTGCCGCGGGAAAGAAGCTTCAATTCTGGAATATCCGTTTTTATTACTGACATAACTCCCTCATTCATCTGATTTATTTTCTCATTTCAACACTTTTGGCATGGGCTTCCAAGCCTTCCATACGTGCAAGCTTCGCTATGGAGGACGCTTTTGCACGCGTGAATTTCATGGATGCGGAAATGATACTTGTTTTTTTGCAAAATGTTTGCACGCCAAGGGCGGACGCGTAACGAGCCGTACCCTGTGTCGGCAGGACATGGTTGGGACCTGCAAAATAATCCCCCACCGGCTCCGGTGACCACGCCCCTAAAAACAACGCTCCAGCCGTATTTATATGCGGAACATAATTCCAAGGCTCCTGCACCATAAGTTCCATGTGCTCCGGCGCAATACGGTTTGCAATTTCAATGCCGGTCTGCATAGTCGGCACGATAATGACTGCTCCGAAATTTTCCACGGATTCACGCGCAATATCCGCCCGCGGCAAATCTGCCAAACGTTTTTCCACGCTCTCAAGAATTTTATCCGCTAAATAAGGACTTGTCGTAACGCATACCGCCGACGCCAAACTATCATGTTCCGCCTGCGAAAGCAAATCCGCCGCAACATACTCGGGATTTGCGGAATCATCGGCAAGCACCAAAATTTCGCTCGGTCCCGCCAGCATATCGATACCGACTTGCCCCTGCACCATTTTTTTAGCCATTGTCACATATTGATTGCCGGGACCTGTAATCACATCGACAGCTTTAATGCTTTCTGTTCCGTAAGCCAAAGCCCCGACAGCCCAAGGTCCGCCCACCCGGTAGACTTCCGTGATGTCAAGCAGGTAAGCGGCGGCAAGCAAATAAGGGTTGAGGGTTCCGTTTTCACGGGGAGGACTGGTAACGGCGATTTCTTTTACGCCTGCGACTTGGGCCGGAATCGCCTGCATGAGCAAACTGGAAATTAATGGTGTATTTCCGCCTTTTCCGCCGGGAACATATAAACCAGCCCGCCTTACCGGACTGATTTTTTGTCCGAGAATGGTGCCGTCTTCACGGGTTTGAAACCATGATTTTTCAAGCTGCGCTTCATGAAATGAACGGATATTTCGGGCAGCCTCCGCAATAATTTCCATATCTTCCGGAGAAACCTGCGCCGCCCCTTGCTGAATTTCGCTTTCCGACAAGCGCAAAGGATTATTAAATTCCCTGCAGTCGAATGCACGGATTTTTTCAATAAGGAAACTGTCTTTTTTTATTTTAACCGCTTCCAAAATTTCACGCACTTCCCCCTCGACATTCTGTTCCCCTAAATGCCTGCCGGCGAGTTTGTCGATAAGCTCCTGCGCCTCACTTGCTTGCGAAAACGTATATTTTTGCATGATAATACCCTATTCCAAAATACTTTGTGCAAAAAATTCCATTAGATCTTCTTGTTTTGCACCGATAAAATACTCTGCGGCACCTGCCTGTTCCAATACATTTAACACATCTTGTTTTCTAAATAAAGTGTCTTTCAAGGCTTCTTCCAAGCCGGCGACATCCTTATCCGCAAAAAAATCCCCGTAAAAACGGCAATGTTCGATTTTGCCATTTTTAATATCGGCATAAAAATCAACCGCTCCGAAAGAAAAACGTTTTCTCAGTTTCACTTGGAAAGCAGGAGATTTTCCAAAATTCCATTCCCACGTCCGATATTTTTTATCAGCCAATTGTTCTGCTTTTTCAGCAAGTCCTTGGGGCAACTCAATTTCTTCATCAACCAAAAACCGCATGAGCACGTTTCTGATTTTCTCCATAAGTTCCGCAGGTGTCAGGTCCGGCATGAACTCAATCAAATTCACAACGCGGCTTTTATGGGACGCAATCCCTTTTGACTGATATTTATCGGGATTTCCGGTTAACATATCCGTTAAATTCGAGGTATCCAAGGCAACAAGAATAGTGCCGTGCTGTAAAATTTTCCGTCCGCTCTTTTTCTGCGCATTGCCGGAAAATTTTTTTCCGTCAACAAGCATATCGTTGCGTCCCGACATCTCGGCATTTATGCCTATGCTCCGCAATGCTTGGATAATCGGATTGATATAACGGCTGAAAGAAGTGTCTTCTCCTTTATCCATATACCGCAGGAAGGAAAAATTCAAATTTCCCAAATCGTGAAAAACCGCCCCGCCTCCTGTGGTGCGTCTTACGACGGGGATATGATGTTCCTTCACATACTGTTCATTGACTTCTTCCGCAGTATTCTGATGTCTGCCCACAATGATGGAAGGGGAATTTTGCCAAAGCAAAAAATATTCTTCCCCGACCTCGGACAGCGAATTGAAAAGAACTTCCTCGACAGCCAAATTATAAGCCGGATCATGAGTTTTTATATTTATGCCTTTCATTCTTTCCTCGGTTTCGTTTCGTAATTTTATCAAACACATTCAGAAGCACAAAAATAGCAATTCCGGTAAGAAGCTGTATCATGAGCGCGGCATATTGGATAAACGGTCCTTTTCCTCCCAGAATATCCAGCCATAACGACTTATAACCGTGCAAAGAAATGAGAAAATATCCCAAAAGAAGCATGGCGCAAAGCACAGTGATAGAACTGATGAACCAAGCCAAAGGATAATGGGACGCAACAGGAATACGCTCACGCGTAAATTTTTTATGCGACATGAGAAGCGGAAGCAATAAGGCGAGAATAAAGACGTATTCATAAACGCTTCCGCCCGAAAGATTAATGCAGATAAGCCCTACAAACAGGGAAACAACAATGACAAACCAATGGTTTTTTTGTTTTCTGTCAAGGCCATAGGCAAAAACAATAAGCACAACCCCGATGACGCCGCGCAGCCAATATGCCAAAACAACAAGCTGATACGAACAATAAACCGTTGTGGTGTGTTTGAACGGAAACACAACGGAAAGGCAAAGAAAAACACCCACGACGAACGTGACATATTTGAATACGGTCAAAAGCCAGTCATTCAAAGCCAAACGGCTTTCGTCAGGGCTTTTTTTGGAAACCTGCAAACACACTTCATTCACACCAAGCAAAACAGAGGCGAACAAAAGCGGGATGATATAGTAAATCACCCTGAAAATGAGAATGGACGCAAAAACAACACTCACAGACACCTGATGGGTGAGGTTGACAATAATCACTTCCAAAACGCCCACGCCGCCCGGAACGTGCGTCAAGACGACAGCAACTTGCGCAAGCAAATAATTAGGGAGAAATTCAAAAAAATTCAAAGTGCCGTCCGTAGGCAAAAGCACGAACAAACACGCTGCGGCAACAATCAGATCAAGTCCGGAAACAACAGTTTGGGCAATGGCTATGGGCAAGGTCGGCAATGCGAATTCTTTTTTAAAAACATGAAAAGAACGTCCTTTCAGCTTCCAGCAGATGATATGGTAAAATATGCACAGCCCGAAAAGAAAAAAACCAAGCGGTTTGACGCTCACAAGATTGATACCGAGTTCTTCCGGAAGCTCCAGCGGCACAAAAATAAACAAAAAACCCGCCAAGCCCATTGCTCCGACCCAAAAAGTGACGGCAAGCATAAGCACAAGACGGATGATTTCAATAGGGGAAAATCCCCAAGCGCTATACAAACGGTATCGTACCGTGCTTCCTCCAAGAAGCGCTCCGAAGTTCAAACTGATAACTGCACCGACAAAAGAAACCAAAGCGACACGGACCAGTCTCAATTTTTTTTTAATGGCTTTCAAAGCCAGCCAATCATACCCCATAAGCACAATGAAATTCATCACCATCAAACAAAAAGAAAAAATCAATGCCTTTGGTGAAATAGCGTTGACAGCAATCTTGATTTCATTGAAACTGTAAGCTTTCAATTTATGGTAAAGCAGATACACAGCCAAAGAAAAGATAAAAATTACGGCTAGTTTTCCCAATATATTCAATAAATTTTTCATGATTGTTATCCAATATTGCTTTTTTAGAATATATGCTATACTTTTCATTTAAACAAGAAAAATAGCACAATATTCTTAAATTTCTCATTTTCCGGCTTTTCTTTTTCAAAAAAACCATTTTCCTTATGGAATGGAAATTGCATATTTTCTTATTATCAAGGGAGTTCGTTATGAAAGATAAAAAATCATATCTGCAAAAATTTTCTAATAAATATTGGCTGCCCGGCATTGTCCTGTGCGCTTTTTGCCTGCTTCTCCCCTCATACGGCAAAGCGCAGGAAGAGAACATATCAGGCATTCCAAGCTACGGCGGGAAATTGGAAATCTCTCCTCAAAAAGAGCTGCTACCGGAAAAAGAAATGCCGGCATTAAGCACAGATGTGGAAAATCAAGAAATTGGCACGCCCGAACAAACCGGCACGACAAAAAAAACTGAAAAAGCAAAAACAAATACGCCCGACCGTAGCACCGCAAACGACATCATCCTGCAAACAAACAGGGTTCATTCGCTTATTGTCGAAGAAAACGGTTCAAATCTTCTCACAACCAAAAGCTCGAAACTTCCGGAAACGTATAGCAATTCAACCCAGCTCAACAACGGATTTTACATGAATATAACCAATTCTGACGGCTCCTCCATGAATTTTGGCACATATTTCAATTCCAACACGTCCTCAAACGGTCCCCGCCGAAAAAGCAGTTCACAAATCATTGTTGATAAAAAATAATTTTTCTTGGGAATGACATTATGGCGGAACTTATTGATTTGCATACACACAGCACAGCTTCCGACGGTTCTTTTTCTCCGCGGGAAGTGGTGGAACTAGCCAAAAAGCAAGGCTTGAAAGCTCTTGCCTTAACTGACCACGACACGCTTTCGGGACTTTTTGAAGCGGAAGAAAAAGCAAAAGAACTGGATATGGAATTTGTACGGGGCTGTGAGCTCAGTGCGAAATTTCTTGACACCGACGTTCATGTTTTAGGGCTCTATCTTCCGAAAGACAACAGTTTATTGAAAGACTTGGAAAAAGAGCTCGATATTTTCATTGAGCGGCGAAACACGAGAAACAAAAAAATCATTCAAAAATTACAGGAACAGGGTATCGATATCACACTAAGAGATGTCGAGGAAGAAGCAGGAGGGAAGGTTGTCGCCCGTCCGCACTTCGCCAATGTTTTATTGCAAAAAGGCGCTGTGACAAGCATAAAGGAAGCCTTTGACAAATATCTCGCCAAAGGAAAATCCGCCTATGTGCCAAGGGAACCTATTACGCCGGAACATGCGGTTGAAATTTTAACCAAAGCCAAAGCCGTCCCCATACTCGCCCACCCGAAGCTGATAAAATGCTCGGAGCAGGAACGCATTACTCTTATCGAAACATTGATACCCTTAGGATTGAAAGGGATTGAAGTGTATCATCCTGTCCATTCTTTTGAAGACGAACGCTATTATTTGGAGCTTGCCCATAAATACAGTCTGTGCATAAGCGGAGGTTCCGACTTTCATGGAAAAAGCAAGCCGGATATTCAAATAGGAAAAGGAAAAGGCGGATTGCGTGTGCCGGCCTGCATTTTAGACGGCATAAAAAAATGCCGGTATCAATAAAACACTGCCGACTTTATTCCATTTCATGAAAATAAAAAAAGCCCCTTTAATATGCATAAAGGAGCTTTTTCATGATAAAACAAAACCGATTATGCCAAAGCTCTTTCAAGCCGTTTTATTGTTTCGGCTTTTCCAAGGGCGAACATAATAAGATGAATGGAAGGTCCGCCTGCCAGACCGATCAGAGCGGAGCGGAGCGGAGTTCCGACCAATTTGAATTTCACCCCGCTTGTTTCCACATAATCATGGATGACATGTTCGAGATTTTCCGCCGTAAATTCCGTATCACGCACAAGGGCGAGCACATTTTTGATTTGTTCTTTTCCCTGCCCGTCAAGCGCGTTAAGAGCCTTTTCTTCAAAAACGACATCTTCGATATTTTGCAAATACGGTTTGACTTGCTCCGCCAAATCGTTCAAATTGCTTGCTCTTTCAATATATAAGGAAATAGCGGCTTCAGCATTTTTCCCGTCAAGGGAGAGCCCAGATTTTTCAATGAAAGGACGGGTCAATTCTACTGCCTTGTCAAGCGGCGTATGTTTCAAATAATAGCCGTTCAGCCATTGCAGTTTATCAGGGTCAAAAGCGGCAGCGGAACTATTTAAATTCTTTCCGTCAAAAAGTTTCACAAGTTCCTGCAAAGAAAAAATTTCCTGGTCCCCGTGTGACCAGCCAAGACGCACAAGATAATTCACAAGAGCTTCCGGCAAAAGACCGTCTTGCTGATATTCGACAACAGCCCTCGCCCCATGGCGCTTTGAAAGTTTTTGCTTATCCGGACCTAAAATCATTGGCACGTGCCCAAAAGTCGGCACAGCCAATCCGAGAGCCTGATAGATTAAAATTTGCTTCGGCGTGTTGGAAACATGGTCGTCACCGCGCACGACATGAGTAACGCCCATTTCATAATCATCGACAACAACAGCCATATTGTAGGTTGGCATACCGTCAGCACGGCGAAGAACCATATCGTCAAGTTCATTCACGTCAACGGCAATGGGTCCTTTCACCATATCATCAAAAACAACCCTGCCTTCTGCGGGAACTTTCAACCGCACGACACGGCCTTCAGCATACCCAAGTCCGCGTTCACGGCATTTACCGTTATAACGGGGTTTTTCGCCTTTCGCACGGGCGACTTCACGCATGGCTTCCACTTCCTCGACGGAACAGTCACAGTAATAGGCATGCCCTGTTTCCAAAAGTTTATCGACATATTTATTATATACGTCTTTGCGTTGGCTTTGATAGGTCAAATCACCGTCCCAATCCAAACCGAGCCATTTCATCGATGCCAAAATAGAATCGGTATATTCCTGCTTGGAACGTTCCGTATCGGTATCTTCAATCCTTAAACGAAATTCTCCGCCGAAATGACGGGCGAGCAGCCAGCAAAAAATCGCGGTGCGGCCTCCGCCGATATGTAAATGTCCGGTAGGACTTGGAGCAAAACGGGTTACAACTTTCATACTTTTTTCCTAAAAAATGATATGTTAAAAAGTATATACCCTTTACAGAGTAAAGACAAGCGTACTTTTTTTCAAATAATTTACGGGGTTATACGTAAGCTTTGCTTTACGGATACCCTCTTCGTCCATATCCTGTTCCCTGTTGATAATTTCAAAGCCTTCCGTGCAGTTATTGACAAAGGCATGATTGATGGCCTGATAAATTCCGCGGTAATCGGAATGAGCCTTTTCAAAATGCACAACGCACGTTTTATCATCAAGCTTTTCCCCAACGGCAAAAGCGACCATTTTATCATCAATATAAAAGGAACCGCCGAACAAAGAACCGAAAGCGCTCCAGCTGCCAATCACACGGAAAATAGCTTCATTTTCCGCATATAAGGAATTGCTGTTTTCGCAATCGTGCCATTTGCACCATTCATTTTGCAGTTCAAGCACATCTTCCAAACTGCCCTTCACGCCGTCCTCGGTCGTCAAAGGATGATATTCGCAAGCGTAACTTTTATAAAACCCGTTGACATGATTTTTCTTTTTATGAAACCTGTTTCCGGAAAGCGTCGCCAATTCCTGCCTTGAATATAAATATTCCCATTGCCCCCTTGCTTCAATCACAGCGACTTTTCCGGAATACATATCCATAACGCGCTCCGCAAGCTCATCGGGGACCCTATGCATGCAAAATCTGTTTTCATGGGAACTGACGCTTGCCATGAGCGGATTATCATGACAGCTGGGAATGTTAACCGAATGAATAAGTTCCGATAAATCTTCCGCATTGAGTTTGTCCCAATTTCCGACAGGCGCCCAAAGGCAATGATAAGGATATTTTTGATGAATGACAGCGAAATCATCGGTAAACGCGACGGAAAGCCCGTATTTATCAGCCCAGCCGAACAAATTGGTAAAAGTGTAATCCGCTGATTTCACAGGACATTCTTTACGCTTTTGCTCATATTCGGCAAAAAGATTCAAAGTGACAGGTTTAAATTCAAACATAACACATTCCCGCTTTATTATATTTTTCTTAGAGTATACCTGGTCCAATTTGCTTTTAAAAATATCATAAACATACTTGTCGCCTGAATTGACATGGACAAGAGCATGGCAAAATAAACGCCTATTGAGCCATACCCCAAAATATGCGCCAAAAAAATGCCTAAGGGCAATCGTATTCCCCAAATGCACAACGGATTGATAAACAAAGCATAGACCGTCGCTCCCGCGCCGACCATGATACCGTTGACAATCAAGCCGCCGACAGTAAACGGAGTCGATACGATGTTGATATACACATACATTCTGATATTCCACTGCGCATCCGCATCGGAACTGAAAAATCCCGCGAGCGTATCAACAAAAGGCAGCATGCAGAGCCCGATAGTTGACATTAAAATAGTACCAAAAAAAATAATTGCAAGCCCAATTTTTTTCGCTTCTTCTTTTTTTCCCGCTCCAAGCGTGCTACCAATTAAAATTGAGGCTGTCGCATTGAATGCCACTGCAGGCATAAACAAAATGCTTTCAATCCGCATTCCTGCTGTCAGTCCCGCAAGAGCGGAAACACTGTCAGGAAGAGCAGCCACAATGGCGAAAAGAATCAAATAGCCGAGCTGCCATAAAAACTGCATGGTCAACGCCGGAATGGAAACTTTGAATAAATACGGCGTCGCCTTTTTCATCCAACGAAAACGGGGAATGACATATTTTTCAAAAATATCATTCCTATACAACGCGATCAAGGCGATGACAGCTCCGAGCGCATAGGACAGCCACGTTGAAAAGGCTATTCCTTTGCCTCCCCATGCGGTAAAACCGAAATATCCGAGCCCGAAGGCAAAATCACCGAAAATATTGAAAAAAGCAATGACGATAATGATTAAAAGCGGTTTTATCACCTCTTTCGTAGCACGGAACAAGACGGAACTCAAATAATGGGTATACTGGAAAGGCAAAGTGAAAAGAACAAACGTAAAGAAAGTGACCGCCGTTTCAACCATACGGTGCTCAACCTGCAATATTTCCATAATGAAATAACGGAAACAATACCCGATAACAGCCAATAAGACAGCCATGCAAAAAGCATAGACAAGAACAAATCCGGAATAGCGTTTAGCGCGGGCGAAACGTTTCGCCCCCATCGATTGGCTGACGGCAGCCATTGCTCCCGCCCCGATACTTGTTCCCAAAACCATGAAAAGAGCATGCAGCTGCGCGGAAACGCCGATGGATGCCTGCACTTCGGAGTTGATTTTCCCTCCGACATAAATATCCGTCAGGGAAATCACGATCATGCAGAGCATTGTCGCCGTTTGCGGCCACACTAACTCCCATATTGCCCTATAAGGAACATCGTTCAAAAAAAGTTTTATTTTTTGAGTATCCATAATGCCAAAAAAGCACCCATGCAAACGCATGAGTGCTTATCGTATTTTTTTTAATCGCTTAAAAATCCGTCACGGTTGCAAAAATATCCTCAAACGTATCACGTCGGCGGATACATTTTGCAGTACCGTCCTTCTGAATAAGAACTTCAGCAGGACGCAGACGCTGGGTATAATTCGAACTCATGGAAAAGCCGTAAGCCCCCGCATCGAGCATGGCGACAATATCGCCTTCCCTCAAAACGGGCAGTACACGGTTTTTTGCGATAATATCTCCGGATTCGCAAATATTTCCGACAATGGTCTGCTCCAATTCTTCCATATTTTCCTGAGCATTATTACGGTATATTTCCACATCATGAAAAGAATCGTACAGCATGGGGCGGGCAAGAACGTTAAAGCCCAAATCTGTTCCCACATACGGTTTTGTTCCGTTTGTTTTCGTATTGTAAACAGTCCCTAGGACAACTCCGCATTCAGCCGCGATATAACGCCCGGGTTCCAAATAAAATTTTCCGTGATAATTATGCGCTTTTGCCCAGCCTGAAAGCGTTTCATTCAATAAACGGCTGAATGTCTCCAAATCAAAACGGGCCTGATTTTCGTATTTATGGTAAGGAATGCCGAAACCGCCGCCAAAATCAATGATTTCCAATTTTTCAAAACAAGGGAGCTTCAAAGCCAAATCCAAAAGCACTTTTGCCGCTTCGATATAGCTTTCCCCCTCCATGAACAAAGAGCCTATATGGTGATTGATACCCGCCAAAGTCACACCGTATCTATCCAAAATTTCAAGAAGCTGCGGCAATTTTTCAGGGTCAACGCCGAATTTCGTTTCTTTGCCCCCTGTCACGACTTTTGCGCTGTGCCCCGCCCCGATACCGGGATTGAAACGCACCATGATTTTTCCGCCCCTATTCAGCCGGCAGAGCTGTTCAACCTGCATAAGGGAATCCACGCTCACAAGCACCCCTTTTTCAAGGGCGTTTTTCATTTCTTCCGGACTGACATTATTGCAGACATAAAGAACTTCATCAGGCTTATAGCCCGCTTTCAAATCAAGATACAATTCTCCGGGACTCATGGCGTCAACAAGACAGCCTTCTTCCCTGATAATTTTCAGAAGGTGCGGATTAGCGTTCGCCTTTGCGGAATAATTGATATGCAGTCCCTTTGTTTTGCATAGCCCGACCAAATCCCTGCAGCGTTCACGAAGCACGACTTCATTATACACATAAAGAGGCGAACCAAATTTTTCCATTAAACCTTGAGGAGTTTCTTTTCCATAAAAATTCAGAGAATCCGTATAATTAGAGCGTACTGACATATCAATCCTTTTAAAAAGACAGTAAAATAGGGAGCAAAAAACTTGCCCCCTACATAAGAAAACAAATGAGATTACTTTTTAAGCCATGGCATCATGCTGCGTAAACGGGTGCCGACTTCTTCAAGCTGATGTTCCGCTTCAATGCGGCGGATAGCCTTAAACATCGGATACCCCGCCTGCGCTTCCAAAATGAAGTCACGGGCGAATTTTCCTTGCTGAATATCGTCAAGAACACGGCGCATTTCTTTTTTCGTTTCAGCGGTAATGATGCGCGGTCCGGTTTTGTAATCGCCGTATTCGGCGGTATCGGAAATGGAATAACGCATTTTCGCAAGTCCGCCCTCATACATGAGGTCAACAATAAGTTTCACTTCGTGCATACACTCAAAATAAGCGATTTCCGGCTGGTAACCCGCTTCAACGAGGGTCTCGAAGCCTGCTTTCACAAGAGCGGACAAACCGCCGCATAAAACGGCTTGTTCCCCGAAAAGGTCTGTTTCCGTTTCTTCGCGGAATGTAGTTTCAATAACGCCGGAACGGGTTCCGCCAATGCCTTTCGCATAGGCTAACGCTTTTTTGTAAGCTTCGCCGCTTGCGTCCTGAAAAACGGCGACCAAGCAAGGGACACCGCCCCCTTCGGTATAGGTACGGCGCACCAAATGTCCCGGACCTTTTGGCGCAATCATGAAAACATCAACATCTTTAGGAGGAACGATCTGCCCGAAATGAATATTGAAACCGTGTGCAAAAATAAGTGATTTTCCTGCTTTCAAATGGGGCAAAATATCATTTTTGTAAATATTCGCTTGGTATTGGTCAGGAAGCAAAATCATAATCAGATCAGCTTTTTCAGCAGCTTCACCGGCACTAAGAGGTTCAAAGCCATGTTGTTTAGCCAATTCATAGTTTGCTCCGCCGGGGCGTTGTCCGACAATAACATTCACACCGGAATCCCTCAGGTTTTGAGCATGGGCATGACCTTGGCTGCCATACCCGATAATTGCGACAGTTTTTCCTTTTAAAACAGAAAGATCTGCGTCCTGTTCGTAATAGGCTTTCATTATATCCTCCAAAAAATAATTTTACCAAAAAAGTATAAAAACACACTACAACGCAAAACTTTCGCTGTCAAACATTATGCATGAATTTATTTATTTTACAATTTTGTAATTTTTATTTTTTCTTCTTCAAGGTATGAACCAAGACTTCGCTGTTTGTTCCGAAGCGCAAAGGGACATAGCCCCAAAGCCCGCTTCCCGGACTTACATAAAGAGATAAATCACCCACTTCATAAAAACCGGAACGATAGCCGTTATTCAATAAACAAACAATGGGAAAAAGAAAAAAATACTGCCCGCCGTGCGTATGCCCCGATAGTTGGACATTTACACCTTTGTGCGCATTTTTTTTCGCTTTCTTGGGCTGATGCTGCAAAAGCAGCACAAAATCTTCCTGCCGTATTCCCTGCAATGTTTTTTCCATATCGGGAGTCAAAAGCCCCGGAAATTTATTTCCTTCAAAATCGGCAGAACCCGCTATATAAAAAGGAAAATTTTTATACAGCACCTTTTTGTTTTCATTGATATAGACATTGAAGCCCCAAGAATGCCATTTTTCAACCCATGGCATCGCACCGCAAAAATATTCATGATTACCCAAACAAATATGCATGCCGAGCAGGGACTGTAATTTCCGCAAATGAACGACATCCTGCTCTATCTTAGCGGGAACGGCATCCACCAAATCCCCCGTGACGACAATTAAATCAGCCTGCTCGGCATTAATTCCGTCAACCAGTTTTCCAAGCCATTTACCATCAAAAATCGAGCCTATATGCAAATCGCTCAAATGCACGATACGCATTCCTTCAAGCTCTTCTGGCAACTCCTTGACATATAAATCATTGTATACGAATGCGGGAATTTTCAATGCCCGCCATGCACCATATACCATGGCGGCAAAAGAAACGAAAAGCATGCAGAAAGCGAAAGCAGCCGTTATTCCATAAGAAGGCAAAGACTTTTCATAATACCAGCGGGCATAAAAAAATATGTCATGCAAACACACAAAACTCGCCAAACAAATAAAAAACGCGGAACAATATCCGCAAACTTTTAACGCAAAATACGACATATGCGGAGTAAAACTCACCACATACCGCATGCCGAACATGCATTGCGACAAAAGCATGATCACGGCGCCTGCGAAAATTTTTATAAAAAGCGGAAGTTCCGTAAACCAAAACAACCGGACAGCAAGATACGCTCCGGTACAGAGCATTATGCTTGTGCAAAGAAAATAAAAGAAACGGTTCCGGCTTGTTTTATGGCTTTGCATAAATCAAAAAAAAGAAAAAAAGCCAAAAATCAGGAACGGACATATTCGTCCAAACTTTCAGAAGAACAATTTTTGCTCACCCAAAAGGCGACAGCCCATATCATCAATGCCGTAGCCTGCGTATCGTCCAATTGCTTCAATTTTGTTTCAAGACTCGTGCGGCTTGCGCCGTATTTCTTGTGCACGCCGTTTATGTCGCATATATCCATCACCCGCACAATCAAATACGTCAGCCGCGTATGGTCGGGCATAAGTTTCGTGTCTTTATGCGCTTCGACAATGGTTTTTAATTCTTCTTCCGTAAAAATCGCACGTATTCCACCGATAGCTCGAAAAAAAGTATCAACAGCCCAAGGGAGAATAAACTCTGCACCTGCACTTTTGGTTCTGAAATAATCTTTTAACCATCTTTCTTGATTATCACTGATTCTAGCGGCAACTTGGGGCATATCTTTTCCTTTCATAGAATAAGCATGATATGCAACATGCATAGCATAAAAGAAAATAAGTTTCAAGAAAAAGTCTAAAGATTTTTGTGATAAAATTTCATAAGCAAAATCCATTCGACAAATACCACATACCATAATCCTCAATATTTTCGGAATATCACAACCGACTGTTTTTCGGGCTGACCATACCCATTGAAATAAAAAAGAAAAAAACGAAACGCAGTTCTTTTGCTTATTTTTATTACCGACAATATTTTTTATACTGAATTACCATGCAAAATGCGA
The DNA here is from genome assembly GCF_025232395.1 of Taurinivorans muris. Lineage (GTDB taxonomy): Bacteria > Desulfobacterota > Desulfovibrionia > Desulfovibrionales > Desulfovibrionaceae > Taurinivorans > Taurinivorans muris. Next base: position 238,241 of record NZ_CP065938.1, on the reverse strand, counting down.
TATCTCATATAAGGTTTTCTTGCAATTCAACCGCATACGAAATTTCATTATCGTTACTTCCTTCTCAACCGCTGCAATCCAATCCGTAATCAACCCTATATTAAACCATATCATGCAACATTAAATAGTTTTGAATATCATACGGCAATCCTACACTTTTAACTTCATTACTCTAAAGATGATATTGGTATTTTTGTTTATTATTAATGCCTCAATTTTAAAGTCCTTATCGACAAACACACCCAATATATATCAAAGGAGGACGGGCTTGTGTCTAAAGATTTTTTATTCAACCGGATTAGAGCTGGCAGCTTTATTGTGCTGAAGCGACAAAAAAAAGGGGAACGCTGCGTTCCCTTTACAATAAATTTCCGTATATTACTCAAGGTTGATTTCTCGAAGTTTGGAAGAATCCCCCACGTCGACAGGTTTTCTGTCATGGAAAAGCGTTATTGCGGAACCGTTTGCAATTTTGAACTGCAAATTCTTCCTAAAATTGAACACACGCTGTTCACCTTTTTTTATGATAAAATGTCCTGACTTGTCATCTTGACGGTATTGCATCCAACAATCCTGATTTGCATACATAACAGCTTGTTGTTCGCCTTTTTGAGGCTCTGCGACGCTTTCCCAATCAATCACCTGCGCAGAGGGATATTCGGATAAAAATGCCTGCAAATCAAAGGGAAGTTCTTGCTGCACCGCTCCGGAAGATTTTTGTGCAGTATCCTGAGCAACTGTTTCCGTAGGTTTTTGCGTATCGGAAACTTCTTGTTTTTGTATTACGTTCTCAGCTTCCGCCTGCACATCGCTTTTTTCATTTTCAGCCTGCAACACCGCTTCTGTTGTTTCATTTTCAGGTTCAGAAGCAAGAACCGGTTCTTTTGCGGGTTCAACGTTCTTATCCACCGCAACGGCAGAAGAAGCGGGTTTTGTTTGTTTTTCAATCACAGGAGTGTTTTCTTTTTCATCACCGAACAAAACATCACCATGTGAAAAATAAAAATATGCGCTGCCCCCGATCACGGCTAAAATAAAAAGCTGAACAGCCAATTTTCTGCCCCGGGGTTTTGCCAGTTCCGGCTGAGTTTCCGCAAGCTGGACTTCCAAACTTTTAGGAGGTGCGATTTGCTCGGAAAATTCATCAACATTTTTAATGAGTTGTTGATATTCTTCAACATCATACCCTAAATACACAGCGTAACATTTCAAAAAATTCTTATAATACGTTTCATAACCGATAAATCCCAAATCACCTTGTTCCAAAGCTATCAAACTTTGCTGGGGTATTTTAATCGCCTTTGATATATCAGCTATACTTAAATTTTTACTTTGGCGTTTTTCACGAAATATGGTGCCAAGTTCGATTAAATTCATAATACCGCCCTATCTTATGGTTACAATAGCTTTTTTTTCCAAGCCCGTTATATATTCTTCAATTTTATTTCCAACCCTTTGCATGCGCAATCCGTCACGAATTTTCGCAACAACGGCGGGATCGATGATTTCAGCCAAATTATCGCTTGATGTTGTTTTAGACAGCACTTTCGCCTGCGCATACGCGCCGTTCAAAGAAAATACCTTTGAAACCTCACCGGCATCCAAACCCTGAATAGCGGACTGCACAGGCACGGCAAGGTCGGAAACAGCCATTTCCCCTAAAACGCCGCCTTTATCCGCAGAAGGTCCGACGGAAATATCTTTTGCAATATCTTCAAACCTGCGGGGATTATCCTGCAATTTTTCAGAATGCATATCCATTTGTTCGCCATTAGGATAAACAAGCAGTGCGACATTCGCCTTTCCCGTAATTTGTCCGCCGTTGGCAAGGTAAAATTCCAAAATTTCATCATTGGTCACAATGATTTTACGAAGCACGTTTCTGTTTATGAGAGTTTGCGTCAATAATGATTTTTTAACTTTATCCTTGTAAAATTTTTCATCATAACCTTGTTTTGCCAAATCGGCATAAAAAGCTTCCTTTGAGATGCCGGCTTTATCGATGGAATTTTGAATTTCTTTTTCAACATCTTTATCGCTGATATCAATATTTTGATTTTTTGCTTCCTGTATCAGAATGGATTCTTTAACCAAATCGTCCAACACGGATTTTTTAATATCTTTCAATTCGCCGGGACTGACTTTATTAGGGTCAACGCCTTTGGCGAGCAATGCCAACCGAACATTTTTTTCAAGCTGCAAAGCTGTAATCATATCGCTGTTTATAGTGGCGACGATTGAAGCTCTCGAACTTGCCAAACTCAAGTCAGGAGTAAATAAAAAACCTAAAGCGATTAATACTGTGATTATTTTCAAAGGACGCCCTCACACAATTTTTTTTATTCTAATCCTTTTTTTAAATATAAGCAAACATTGAGTGCTTAATTTTCCGTTTCCGTTAAAACTTCTTGTAATTTCAACAAATTATTAATATCCACATTTTTTGTTAACTTATTGGGGTCAAAAGACCGTGCCAAATGGATATCGGAATTTTTTACGGCGTTTGAAAGCCAATCGGCAAAAACCTGCGGCAATTTTTCCTGCAACAATCTTTCTTCCGCAAGCAGATAAAGGTCAACGGCATCATCTTCCTTCAAACTTTGCTTATCTTCCAGATACAAAACATAACAACTGCCGTCCTCATGCAGAATACGGGAAAATGTGTTCGGTTCCATGGAAACAAGAACGGTTTTGTATTGTTCCGGCAAACTGTCGCTGTCAAAAAGAGACTGAAAAACCTGAGCGCCTTTTCCCTCAAAATGTTCAATAAACGCTAAATCGGAAAAACCGTTTTTTTCGACATTCTCCCGTGAAAAAGTCGTGTCATGCTGAATTTCGTTTAAAAGTTCCTGATTTGCTTTCAATAAAAAGAATTGAATTTTGACGAAATCTTTCTTTTGTTCCTGTTTGATTTTTTCGGCATAACGCAGGGTTTCTTCGGAACCAAGCGGAATTTCTTTCATAAGCAGGGCATGCAGCTTGTCGCTTTCCAGCTGTGATTTGATTTGTTTGAGCCATTCATGATAATTGATGCCGTTTTCTTTTAAATATTCTTCGAAAGTCTGATTTTCATCAAGCACTCCCAAATAACTTTCCCTGACTTTGTTTTCCAATAGCAGGACTTCCTCATCGGTAACCGCAACATTTCTTTTTTCCAGTTCCTGAGAAACAAGAACCTGCTTTATCCTATTGTAAAGAATTTCCGCATATTCCTGCTGCACCCTGTCCACATCGGGAGCCGGAGTGTTCAAATGCACATTGCGCATATCATATAATATTTCAACTTCTTCAAGGGTTATCTCTTCCCCGTTTACTTTTGCCAACACATTGACATCATTTTTTTCAAAAAGTGAAAATAGTTTTTCATAATTCAATGCAAGTAAAAAAACGATTACCGCGATAAAAGCCATACCCTTTTTCATATCATCTCCGCTATTTTTCTTTTAAAGAAAGCAATAGATTTTTTGCTTTGCAAATGATTTCGGCATTGCCATCCTCTTTGCCGACAAAATCTTTCAATTGGATTTCAAGGCTTGCGTGAGGATGAAGTTTTGCACTTTCCATATATTTTTGAATGAATTTAATCAATGTTTCCGCCTCAACCTTTCTTTGTCCGTCCATAAAGCTGACTTTCACCCTATCGGCATAAATATCCGCTTTATACACGCCTATGTTTTTCATTTCATATTTGAAATCCAAAACTTCCATAAAAGTCAGAAGTTCGGAAGGAAGCTGCCCGTACCTGTCGCGAAGTTCCATTTCGATGCTGTTCCGACGGCTGCTCTCAAAAGCGCAAGAAAGCATTTTATAATATTTCAAGCGTTCTTTTCCGTCTTCAATATACGATTCCGGAATATAAGCAGGCAAACCGAGATTGATTTCAACATCTTGGCTTCTTAGCGCTTCCCCTTCTCCTTTCGCCCTTGCAACTGCTTCTTCTAACATTTCCAAATACATGTCAAGCCCTACACGCGCCAAGTGCCCTGACTGGGCTTCTCCAAGAATATTGCCAGCCCCTCTCAAACGCAAATCTTCCATAGCGACTTGAAAACCCGCTCCAAGGTAATCCATTTCCAAGATGATACGCAAACGCTCTTCCGCGATTTCAGTCAAATGGTGTAAATCGTTGACCACAAAATACGCATACGCCTGCCTGTCGGAACGTCCGACACGCCCGCGAAGCTGATATAACTGCCCCAAGCCGAAAAGCTGGGCTTGGTCCACAATAAGCGTATTCGCTTTGGGAAAATCAAGCCCGGATTCAATAATTGACGTACAAACAAGCACATCCAATTCCCCATGCCAAAACATATGCATGGTGTTTTCAAGCTCTTTTTCCCCCATTTGCCCGTGAGCCATGCCGACACGGGCATGCGGAACAAGTTCCCGCACGTATGAAACAATTTTCTCAAGTCCGTTCACACGGTTATAAACCCAAAAAATCTGTCCCCCGCGTTCCAGTTCACGCTCCAAAACTTGCCGCAGAACGTTCTTATCCTTGTCTATCAAATGCGTCGCAACAGGTTTACGCTCCAAAGGAGCTGTTTCAATGACCGACAGTTCGCGTATGCCCGACATGGAAAGCTGCAAAGTGCGGGGAATGGGGGTTGCGGTGAGCGTAAGCACATCGACATTTTTTTTCATTTGTTTAAGCCGTTCCTTGTGCCGGACGCCAAAACGCTGCTCTTCATCCAAAATAAGCAGACCAAGGTTGGGAAGTTCCACGTCTTTCGATAAAATGCGGTGTGTGCCGATAAGAACATCCATTTGCCCTTTTGCCGCCATATTCAAAACTTCCGTTTGTTTCGATTTGGTCACAAAACGGCTCAATAATCCCACATTGACAGGAAATCCTGCCAAACGGGAACGGAATGTCTGGTAATGCTGTTCGGCAAGCACCGTCGTAGGGCAAAGCATGGCCACCTGCCTGCCGTCGCAGGCAGCCCTGAACGCGGCGCGCAAAGCGACCTCCGTCTTTCCAAAACCGACATCGCCGCAAACGAGCCTATCCATCGGTTCCGGCTTCTCCATATCAGCCAAAACTTCCTGAATGGCTTTCGCTTGGTCCGGCGTTTCTTCAAAACCGAAACTCGCTTCAAATTCCCGGTACAATTCTCCTAACGGGCTATAACCGAATCCCTTGGCAACCTTCCGCCATGCATACATTTCCACCAAGTCCCTGGCGATTTTTTCAATGGCTTTTTTCGCTTTTTCCTTGCTTGCCGTCCAAGCTTGACCGCCCAATCTGTCTAAAACGGGGCTTATGCCTTCTGCGGATTTAAAACGCTGAATGATGGAAAGCCGGTCAACCGGCATGTACAGTTTGGCATTGTCCGCATATTCCAATAACAAATAGTCATTTTCAATACCGCCGACAGTCATGCGGTGCAAACCGCCGAAACGCCCTATTCCGTAGTCCCTATGAACCAACAAATCGCCGTTCATGAGCTCATCGTAAGAATCAAGCCCTTTAAATGCTTGGCTTGCTTGGCGTTTCACCTGATTTGCCTTAGGCTGCAGCAAATCTTCCGGAATAACGAGCAAATCGTCCCAGCTCAGTTCCGCCGCATGATGAACGGACGCGATGAGCGCAAAAATCCCTTTGCTTTTCACATCATAGCGCAAATGCGGATAAATTCCGTCCTGCTCAATCAATTTTAAAAACTTTTGCCGCCCCCGTTCGGAAGAAAATGTCAGCACGACCTGCTTCTTTTCTTTCACATAATTACGCAGTCCAAGCAGCAGCTGCTGCCATGGCCGTTCGGAAACTTCTTTTCCCTGAAACAGTTCTTCAAAACTGAAATATGTTTTTTCAGACAGATCAATGCCATGATTTTCAATGCCCATGCGGAGAGGTTCGACAAAACAATGCCGCCGCTTCAAAAGCATGGACATACTATCGCCCGCATTCCGAAACGACAAATGGTCGGCTTGGTCAAAACCTGCGTCTTTCCTGTCTTCTTCAAGCGCATCTTTCCAACCGCTTTCCGCTTCTGCAAGATATTCTTTCAAATCGGCTTTGCTTGGTAAAAACCATTGGCAATCATCGGGAATCCAGTCTTCAAGATTTGTTGCGCGGGCATAAATATTGCCCGGCAAAAGCCGCAAATCCCCTTGCTCCACAGCGCGCATGACGCTCGCTTGCCGAAATTCCGAAAGCTTGCCTTGCTGAAACAAATTCGCAAGATGCTTATGGATGATTGTTCTCGCTTCCTCATCCTGCGTTATCGCTATTACCGGAATAATGCAAATTTCTTCCGTTTTGCCGACGGAACGCTGGGTTGAGGGATCAAAAAAACGCATTTCGTCAATGGTATCCCCAAAAAAATCAAGACGGACAGGCTTATCGTAACCTGCCGGAAAAATATCCACGATATCCCCGCGCCTTGCGATATCTCCCGCACGGGAAACCATGGATTCACGTTGATACCCCCAATCGACAAGCTGTTCCATTAAAAGTTCGGGCGCCATGTCTTCATGGATTTTCAAAAACAATTCATGCTTATTGAAAAAATCTTTTTCGGGCAAAAAAGGAATAAGCATATCGGCGGTGACAATCAAAGCTTTCGCGTGCCCCTGCCCCATGGCATAAAGAGCCGCCAAGCGTTCCGCCCAGCCTTCACGATTTAACGAACGACGATTAAACGGATTGATGCTGACAAACGGCGTTTCAAAAAACAACGGAACATTTTTTTCCTGCAGCGCCCCTTTTTCCTTACCGACGGACAATTCCGCAATAAATAAGGATAAAAACGATTTCAGCGTCGACAATTCATCCCTGTTTTTAACAACGGCGACAGTATATTTGTTTTCAGAAACTGCCTGTGCCATAAGCTTTGCAATACTGGCAAATCCGCTTCTGTGAACACTTTGTTCCTTATTTTCAGATAAAACCCGCAATATTTCTGACGACTTACTCATTCAATCACTCCAAGCACAGAACATATAACAATAAGTTCTTATAATTTCAAGAAATTTTAGAAATATTTTTTATTAATTTTATTATTCACAATCAGTAAAATTTATTTACAAAAAAAACAAATTATGCTAAAGACAGATAGGTTTATTAAAAAGGAAATTTCATATGTTGCAAACACCGTTACACGAATGGCATACGGCACATAATGCAAAAATGGCGCCTTTCGCAGGTTGGGACATGCCCATCCAATATGAGGACGGAATTTTAGCGGAACACGCCCATACTCGTGAATCCGCTTCCATTTTTGATATTTGCCACATGGCGCAATTCATCGTCAAAGGCGAAAATGCTGCCGAACTTTTGAAGAAAGCCGTAAGCCACAACCTTGGCACCCTGGCTGCCGGCAAATGCCGTTATGGCTTTTTGCTTACGGAGCAAGGCACTGTCATTGATGATTTGATTGTTTACCGCTTTGCGGAAGACCATTTCTTCTTAGTGGTCAACGCCGGCTGTGCCGAAAAGGATTTCAAAACCCTCGCCAAGCGCTTGGGCGAAGAAAATATTGAAAATATTTCTGCGAAATCAGGCAAAATCGACTTGCAGGGTCCGAAATCGTTAGAAGTTTTGGAAACGGTCACAGGTCAGAATTTCCATGATTTAAAATATTTTTCTTTCACCCGTATCGACTATAAAGGACACGCTCTCCTTGTCAGCCGCACAGGATACACCGGGGAACTCGGCTATGAATTGTATTGCCCGAGGGAAGCCGTACTCACCTTGTGGGAGGATTTGCTCGCCCATGAACTTGTGAAACCTGCCGGGCTCGGAGCACGGGATACCTTGCGCCTTGAATGCGGACTCGCCCTTTACGGACATGAACTCAATGAAGAGCATACCGTTGCGGAATCGAATCTTGCCGGCATGCTTACTTCCGAAGCCGATTATATCGGCAAAATTCCTGCCATGGAAGTAAAGAATGAACTCCTGGTGCCTTTGAAACTGGAAGGGCGCCGCACTGTCCGCAATGGCGATTCGGTCATTAAAGAAGCCGGAAGCAATGAGGTTATCGGCACCGTTGCCAGCGGTTCATTCGCTCCTTCCCTAGGTTTCGCCATTGCTTTCGCTTTTGTGAAAAAAGAATATGCAGACCAAGCGGAATTTATTCTCAAAGCAGGCAGAAGCGAATTAAATGCTCAAAAAACAACTGCTCCTTTCTTCACGCAAGGAACAGCAAGAATGAAACTTTCATAATACGGAGTCAACTATGAATAACCCTGACAATCTTTTGTACGCGGAAAGCCATGAATGGCTAAAAATTGAAGGAAGCGAGGGCGTTATCGGCATTACGGATTTTGCGCAAGATTCGCTTGGCGACATTACCTTTATCGACCTTCCGCAAGTCGGCGGCGCTTTTGCCAAAGGGCAAGAAATGGGAACCGTGGAGTCCGTCAAAGCCGCAAGCGATATTTATATGCCCTGCGATTGCGAAGTCATTGCTGTCAACGAAAGCGTGCTTGACAATCCTGAAAAAGTAAACAAAGACCCCTATGGCGAAGGCTGGCTTTTGCGTGTGAATATCACCGGCTCAACCGACGGACTTCTGAATGCCCAGGATTATGCAGGCAAATGCACACATTAAAAAATAAAACTTCTCCCCGCGGAGAAGTTTTTTTAATTTCATAAAAAGGACAGGTTATGCCTTATATTCCCCATACCCCTGAAGAACTGCAAGAAATGCTCAGCGTTATCGGCGTTGCGAGCCTTGACGATTTATTTGCGGATATTCAAGCCGATATGCGTCCAAAATCTTTCAATATCCCCAGCGGAAAAAGCGAAGCGGAACTTACCGCCTGCTTTGAAAATATGGCAGCGAAAAACAAAACCGACTTCATCAATTTCCTGGGAGCCGGCTATTACGACCACTATATTCCAAAAGCTGTGGACGCCCTTTCCCAGCGCGGAGAATTTTTGACTTCATACACGCCGTATCAGCCGGAAGTGAGCCAAGGAACGTTGCAGTCGATTTTTGAATACCAGACAGCGGTTTGCCGTTTGCTTGACATGGACTGCTCCAATGCTTCACTGTTTGATATCGGGCACTCCCTTTTTGAAGCGGGCATGATGGCTGCCCGTCATACGCGCAAGCACACTTGGGTCGTTGACGAAGCGGTAAACCCAATTTGGCGTAAAATGCTTGCAACTTACAGTGCGAACCAAAAAATCAATATCGTCACGGTTCCGCACGATAGCGGCAAGTCGGACAAAAATGCGCTCATGAACGCCATTGGTGACGATTGTGCCGCGGTTATCGTGCAAAACCCGAATTTCTTTGGCGCTATTGATGATTTTACGGAACTTTTCAATAAAGCGAAAGAACACAAAGCCCTCGGCATTATTTCCGTGTATCCGGTAATGCAATCCATTCTCAAAACCCCGGGGGAAATGGGTGCCGACATTGCTGTTGCCGAAGGGCAAAGCCTTGGTCTGCCTCTTTCTTTCGGCGGACCATATCTTGGCATGATAGCCTGCAAAAAAGACTTGGTCCGTCAAATGCCGGGTCGGATTGTGGGTAAAACCAACGACTTGAACGGAAAAGAAGGTTTCGTCCTTACCCTGCAAGCCCGTGAACAGCATATCCGCCGCGCGAAAGCAACTTCCAACATCTGCTCAAACCAAGGCTTGTGCGCGCTCAGAAGCATTATCCATATGGCACTCCTGGGTCCGGAAGGGCTTAAAAGAACTGCTGAAACGTCCATGTATCTTGCCCGTATCTTAGCTGATAAATTGACAAAACTTCCCCATGTCGGCTTATTGAACGACGCTCCTTACGGCAATGAGTTTGCGGTAAGACTTCCCAAAAATGCTGATGAAATTGCTGAAAAAATGTCAGAACGCGGCTTTTTATGCGGTTTCCCCGTTGGTCAATATTATCAAGGCATGGAAAATGTCCTTCTCATAAGCTGCACGGAAAAAAATTCCGAAGAACAAATCGATAAGCTTGTGAACGCTCTTGGAGGTCTTTTATGAGAACGCTTTTTGATAAATCCGTAAAAGGTCGTACGGCTGTTGTTCCTGCAATGCCCAAAAAGCATGCCGAAGATATGCTTCCCAAAAGCTTGCTTCGGGCAAAACCCGCAAGCCTGCCAGAACTTTCTGAACTTGATGTCGTTCGCCACTTCACCCGAAATTCCCATAAGAACTTTTCCGTTGACGGAAACTTCTACCCTCTCGGCTCCTGCACCATGAAATATAACGCGAAAGTTATCGAACATATCGCAAGCTTAGCCGGGTTCAGCAAACTGCACCCGCTCACCGCGCAATTAAAACACGGTGAACAATATGTGCAAGGCGCTTTGCAGGCTGTGTATGAAATCGAACAAGTTCTTTGTGAAATAAACGGAATGAGCGCTTTCACCATGCAGCCCATGTCCGGTGCCAATGGCGAATTTACCGGCGTCATGCTCATTGCCGCTTATCACAAAGACAAGGGCAATAAAAAAACAAAAATCGTCGTACCTGACTCCGCACACGGCACCAATCCCGCTTCTGCGATGATAGCCGGCTATGAAATTGTCAATATCGCTTCCAAAGACGGTATGGTTGACCCGAAAGCCCTTGAAGAAGCCCTTACTGACGATGTTGCCGCCCTCATGATGACGTGTCCCAACACTTTAGGTCTTTTTGAAACACATTTGCCTGAAATCGTTGAAAAATTACGTAAAATCGACGCGCTTCTCTATTATGACGGAGCAAACCTCAATGCGATTATGGGTAAAATGCGTGTTGGCGACGTCGGCTTTGACGTTGTGCATCTGAACTTGCATAAAACCATGGGAACACCGCACGGCGGAGGAGGTCCCGGCTCCGGCGCAGTAGGGGTCAGCGAACGTTTGACGCCTTATTTGCCTGTCGGACGTGTTGAAAAAAACAATGACGGAACTTATAAGCTCAATTTCGATTATCCGAAATCCATCGGCTACATCGCACCGTTCTTAGGCAACTTCGCGGTTTATGTAAAAGCGCTTGCCTATATCAGCCGTCTTGGCAAAGAAGGCATTCCGAGAGCCGCCGAATACGCTGTTCTCAATGCGAATTATTTGCGTAAAAAAATGGATTCATTCCTGCATGTTCCTTTTGACCGTATGTGCATGCATGAATTTGTTTCTTCTCCTCCGGAAGGAATAAAAGCCCTTGATGTCGCAAAGGCGCTTTTGGAATATGGCATTCACGCCCCGACGATTTATTTCCCCCTTATTGTGCATGAATGCCTCATGTTTGAACCGACTGAAACGGAAAATAAGGATACCCTCGACAATCTTGTCACCCTTATGGAAGAATTTATCAAAAAAGGACAACAAGATGCAGGCTTCCTGCAGCAAATGCCCCTCACGACGCCATTGCGCCGCCTTGATGAAACTTTTGCCGCAAGAAGCATGATTTTAAAACAAGAAGAATAAGAGTCCGAAAAACAATATCGAACAGCACCCCGTTCATTGGGCAAAACAAGCCCGATGAGCGGGGTTTTTTAGGAAAAAATTTACTCCTTCTTTCCGCAATGATATAATGAAGAAGCAGGAACGATTTGCACAGCCATAAAACAAAATTTAATCACGGATTTTTTCGTTTAGGCATTTTTGAAATCAATGCTCGGTAGTTGCGGAATACCAATCTTCCGGCTTGATGACTTTGACTTTATCCCCCCACGTATACAAATGCCAATCCATTTCCAAACGTCCGCCGGCAAAAAAACGCACTGTCACGGAGCCGTCTTCATTTTCAACAACAGTTTGATTGGGATGAAATTCATAACGAAGAACTTCTTCCGCAGCGCTTTTATCAAAAAGCCACTCCACTTCAAAAGGTTCTTCTTGAAAAACGCCAAACGAACGCTCTGCAAGCTTTTTTAAATTAAAGCCTTCGTCAATTTCATATTCTTCATCAAGCAATTCCATTTCAAGAATATTGCTTAAAATAAAATAATGCACCTTGTTTCCGCCATAACCGTCACTATGTTTGGCAACTAAATAATGATTTCTGTCACCATATAAAATTCCATAAGGCAAAAGCCGGTACGAACCCAATTTTCCGCTTGACTTCTTTTTGTATGAAATTCTTATCTGCCTGAAACTCAAAATCGCTTGACGGATTTTTTGAATGATTTCCTGTGAAACGATAATCCTAGGTCCGACCCTATGAGCGAACCCTTCAGCCTCCAAAAGAACTTCGGCGTCCGTATCGATGCAATTAAATGTTTTATCCACGATATTCGCACGTATTTTTTCCAAAATCTTTTGCAGCAAAACAGAAGTTTCCTGCATGCTGTTAGCCTGCAGATAGGCTATCGCCTTTTCAAAAGCGACCAATTCTTCCGCTGAAAACTGGATGAAATCCTTAAGCGTTCCCTGCGGAACATACCAGCGTTTCGTATTATTTTCCCCCGTACGGACTTGAACCTGCGGAAACCTGTCAATAATGACATCTCTCATCCGTTCAGCCGTTCGGCGTGCGACGCCGAACCTGTCCATTATATCCTGCAAGGAAACCCCTGTCCGGTTTGATTGCATTAAAACAGCCAATTCCAAAATATCATGTGTTTTATCATAAGCCATACATTCACCCGCCTCAATGGTACCATACCATAGCCATAAAAATACGGCAAAAAAATTAAATGCACAAGATAAGGATTTCCTCCTGATTATTTTTTGTTTTGCTTGACGGAACAAACAATTTTGCATACATTAACAGCATGAATTTAATATAATATTTTCAAAGTGTTATCATATCGTAACAATCATATGGCAACAAAGGAGTATTTATGGAATTTTATCGAGGAAGAAGACTTCGCGGCAGCGCTGCGCTTCGCGATTTAATGGCGGAAACACAAGTCACTGTAAATGATTTAATCATGCCCTATTTTGTAGTTGAAACTGATGATGAAAACTTTAAAAGCCCTATTTCCTCCATGCCGGGACAATATCAGTTATCTTTAAAACAACTCGATGAAACAGTAAAAAAAGCCGTGCAGCACGGCTTAAAGTCCATACTTCTTTTCGGTATTCCAAAAAGAAAAGACCCTATCGCCTCCGAAGCATATAATGAAAACGGCATTGTTCAGCAAGCCGTACGAATGCTTAAAAAGAATTTTCCGGAACTTATCGTCATTACCGATGTCTGCCTTTGTGAATACACTTCCCACGGTCATTGCGGACTTCTGCACGAAGGCGACAGCAAAGGGCTTGTCCTCAATGACAGCACTTTGAAATTATTGGCTAAAACCGCTCTTTCCCATGCTAAGGCGGGAGCCGACATCGTCGCCCCCTCCGATATGATGGACGGACGTATTTTAGCAATACGCCAAACTCTTGACGAAGAAGGGTTCCAGCAAACCCCGATTATGTCTTATGCTGTGAAATACGCTTCCGCCTATTACGGTCCGTTCCGTGACGCGGCTGAATCCACACCAAAATTCGGCGACAGGCGCACCTATCAAATGGATTGCAGGAACATATCCGAAGCTATGCGTGAAATGCATGCGGATATTGAAGAAGGCGCCGATATTTTCATTATCAAACCTGCAGGCGCGTATCAAGATATTATCCGCATGGTTTATGACAGCACCAATGTTCCGCTTGCGGCATATCAGGTAAGCGGTGAATATTCCATGATTAAAGCAGCAGGAATCAATGGCTGGATCAATGAAGAAGCTATTATCATGGAATCCCTTATCGGCATGAAAAGAGCGGGGGCGAAGCTGATTATTACATATTTTGCGGAAGAACTCCTTGAAAAAGGACTTGTGAAATAGACGATTATAAAGGAATACTATGAATAAGCCTCATTGTACGGAACTTGCCCCCGATATGCGGGATATGGAAAAAAAGCACAGCCAAGACGGGCACGGCGGACATAACGGACCAATGGGAAACCACCCCCATGCCAACCGTTTTTTAGCTGACGGCGTCACCCCGAAATGCCGTCTCATCGCATGGGAAGTGACCCGATCCTGCAATCTTGCCTGCAAGCATTGCCGGGCGGAAGCCCATCCTGACCCCTATGCGGGAGAACTCGGCACGGAAGAAGCCAAAAACCTCATCACAAGCTTTAAGGAAGTCGGCGATCCCATTATCATTTTCACGGGCGGCGATCCCATGATGCGCCCGGATGTTTATGAGCTCGCAAGCTTTGCGAAAGAACAGGGCCTGCGCTGCGTAATGAGCCCCAACGGAACGCTGATCAATGAAGAAAACGTCCTTAAAATAAAGGAAGCCGGCTTTGCCCGCTGCTCCATTTCCATAGACGGACACAATGCCCAAAGCCATGACGAATTCCGCGGCGTAAAAGGAGCTTTCGACGCTTCCATGCATGGGATAGAACTTTTAAAACAACATGGCATAGAATTTCAAATCAATACGACTGTCACAAAAACCAATTTGCATACATTCAAACAGATTTTTGAACTTTGCGAAAAAATCGGAGCAGCCGCATGGCATATTTTTCTGCTCGTGCCCATGGGAAGAGCTTCAAGTTTGAGTGCGGAAGTAATCACAGCCGAGGAATACGAAGAGGTTTTGCACTGGTTTTATGATTTTAGAAAAACAACGTCCATGCATTTAAAAGCGACCTGCGCGCCCCATTATTACCGTATCATGCGGCAAAAAGCGGCAAAAGAGAATGTTCCCGTCAATTTTGAAAATTTCGGCATGGACGCAATGACGCGGGGCTGCCTCGGCGGAACGGGATTTTGCTTCATCAGCCACACAGGACAAGTACAGCCCTGCGGCTACTTGGAACTTGACTGCGGCAATATCCGCAATTCCGGCTTCCCGGAAATTTGGAAAGAAACGCCTTGGTTTAAAAAATTCAGAACCCAAGAAGAATACGAAGGCAAATGCGGGGTTTGCGAATTTCACAAGGTTTGCGGCGGCTGCAGGGCAAGAGCTTATTCCATGAATAACAACCCCATGGGCGAAGAACCGCTTTGCTCCTATATTCCAAAGAAAAAAGCATAACAAACTGCTGCAAACAATTTTTGAATATCAAAATAAAAAACACTTGCTCCGCAAGTGCTTTTTATTTGTAATTTCAACACAAAAAAAGGATTACAAAAAGTAATCCTTATCTATGGTGCCCAAGGGGAGACTCGAACTCCCACGCCTCGCAGCGCTACCACCTCAAAGTAGTGTGTCTACCAATTCCACCACCTGGGCAAATTTCAATATAAACTCATGCAAACTGTTTCAAAAAGATGGTGCCCAGGGGGAGACTCGAACTCCCACGCCTCGCAGCGCTACCACCTCAAAGTAGTGTGTCTACCAATTCCACCACCTGGGCACGAAAAATCTTTTATGCTATTTATGCTTGAATTGCAAGCATTTTTTTTTGTTTTTCACATTTTTTTTATTTTGACTTGATTGCCGTATAAAGGGTAGCAATTCCAAAGGTTAATTTTTTGTATTGCACAAATTCAAAACCTGCCTGTTTGAGCTCCTCGCAAAACGCTTCTTGGTCGGGAAAAGCTTTGACGCTTTGCGCTAAATACTGATACGCCTCCGCGCGCTGCCCAAAAAGCTTCGCAATTTGCGGCATGATTTTTTCAAGATAAAAATAATAGCATTTTTGCAAAAGAGGATTTTTTACCGGTGACAATTCCAAAACATGCAGCTGTCCGCCAACGGTTAAAACTTTTTTCATTTCAGTTAATGCTTTAACTTTATCCTCAATATTCCTAATGCCAAAAGCAATACTCACCACATCGAAACTATTTTCAGCATAAGGAATGGAAAGAGCGTCGATAATTTTTACCTCGATCCTATCCGTATCTTTTGCTTTAAGTTTTTCTTTCCCCATTTCAAGCATTTCAGGACAAATATCCCCTGCGACAATATGGGCTTGCTTATGCTTTTTCAAAGCATAAAGGCTCACATCAAGCGTTCCTGCCGCCATATCCAAAATTTTACGGGTCGGACCCAAAACAAAACCGTCCACAAGAACTTTACGCCACCAAAAATCAAGACCTAAGCTGCAAATATGGTTTAATAAATCATAATGCTTGGTAATGGTTTTAAACATGGCGCAAACCTTTTCAGTTTGTTCGCTCGCTGCAAATTCAGGTTCGAGAACCGCATTGGCATTCTTTTCTTCGTTATTCATATCATGTTTATTTTCCATACTTTTTTCCTCTTGTTCCTTAAAATGAGTATGTTCGTTATTCACTGTTTCGTGAAAAGTATCGACCGCGCCCTTTGCGTCAATCCGTTCAGCAACATTTTCAGCGTGCGCCTTTTTCGCGCGGCTTTGCTTCGGACCTGCCTTTTTTGTTCCTCTTGCCGTATTTGAAGAACTTGTCTTAACCGCCATATTTTCCTACTTTATAAAAATTATTTTTTACTTTCAAGAGCTTGTTGCCCTGCCATAACAGTTTCTAAAACAACTTTATAAACATTAGGAAATATTTCCGCAAAATTCGTAGGGGAAATACGCTGCGTTTCAATAAATTTCACCGCAATTTCCTTGCTGACTTGCAAAACTTCCTTTTCCAGTCTTTCCATGCCGACCTCGCAGTATTAAAAAACCCGTCTTGGGGAATGGCACCAACCACCATGGCAGGAACCGACGGGTAAAAAGAAAAGGGTACTCCCCTCTCCCTTTTTGTTGATTTACATATCAAAACCTTGCATAAGCAATTCTTCCGCGGAATCGCTTTCCGTCACATTATCGGGCTGCACGGCATTAATCCCTGTTTCCGGTGTTGTTCCCACAACAAAAGGCAAGGATATGCCATCAACGGTTCTAAAATAAATATTTTCCGGCTGCTCAAAATCCGTTGGGGGATAATATTGAAAAACTTCCTCAGCAAAATACTTATAAATCGGAAGTGCAGCACCGGTTCCGGTTTCGCCGCGTCCCATAGGCTCAATTTGGTCAAAGCCCACATATGCGGCAGTGACAAGTTCCGGAGTCAATCCCACAAACCAAGCGTCAACCTCATTATTGGTCGTTCCTGTTTTTCCTGCGAGAGGACGGTCTATTTCTTTTAAAGCCGTCGCAGTACCATATTGGATAACCCCTTCCAAAAGCTGCGACATGATATAAGCATTTTGAGGAGTTATCACTTCTTCAAGTTCCGGTTCCGTTTCATAAAGGGTATTGCCAAAAGGTCCGACAATTTTTTGAATAAAACGGGGATTGGGGCGTTTACCCAAATTAGCGAAAGCGCTGTAGGAACAAACAACGTCAATGGGCAGCACCTCGATAGCCCCGAGGCTTACCGCAAGCGTAGGCAAAGGATATTCCCTCGCAAGCTTCATTTGCCTTGCTCTTTCAAGAACCGTATCCATGCCGATTTCCTGGGCGATTCTGATTGTTGACAAATTTCTTGAACGCGCCAACGCCCTGTTGAAACGAAGCGGACCGTCGAATTTACCGCCGAAATTTTGCGGACGCCAGACATTGTTCGCAAACGTATCGATAATCATGATCGGCGCGTCCAAAGTCATGGAGCCTGCTGTAAACCCAGCATCCAAAGCGGCGGAATAAACAAAAGGCTTAAAAGCGGACCCGGGCTGACGTTTGGCTTGCGTTGCACGGTTGAACTGGTCACCGTCGTAACTGAATTCATAGCCTCCGACCATTGCGACCACATCGCCCGTTCTAGGTTCAAGGGCTATCATGGCTCCCTGCACGCGCGGATATTGCTGCAAAGCAACGGGCAAAACTTTTTCAGCAACAAGTTCCGCTTCTTCCAAAGCCAAATTTTGGGGATTATTCTTTTTCAATTTATCCAATTCTTTTTGAACAGGCAAATTTAAAGAAACCCAAACAACATCGCCTTTATTCAAAACCTCGCGGGCGTCTTTTACGGCATTTGCCGTAAACCGCCCGTTATAGGCTTTATGAGGCTTTCTTGCCCACCCCATGGTATTGACGGATAAAAACCCTTCATATTCTCCGAGACGAACAGCAGCACCTGCTTTTTCCGTTTCCAAAACAACGGCTTTCTGCCATTCACCTTGTTTGAATTTATCAATATCAAAAGGATTTTCCTCAAAAAATGCCGATACGTCATTAATGGAAACCTGCGCTATCGCCCCTTCATAGCCCTGTCGTTTGGCAGCCTCTTCAAGCCCGCGGCGAAAAGCCTTGTCCGCAAGAATTTGCTGCACAGGTTCCATGGAAGTATGAACAGTCAGCCCTTGTTCATAAACAATATCTTCTCCGTAAACCCCGATGTCAAAACCAAGTTCGGCGGAAAATTCTTCCGTAAACAGATCAATGAGCTGACGGCGGACCTCTTCCAAATACCAGCCGCCCTCACGCCCCATGAATGACGGCATGGAGGAAAATTCCAGTTTTTCATAAAACGCCTGTTCAAATTCCTCGTCGGTTATCCAGCCAAGGTCGCGCATGCGCCGTAAAACATGTTCCTGTCTTTTTTTGGCGGCTTCCGGATGCCTGTAAGGGTTATGGGTGGAAGGCGATTGGGGCAGTCCCGCAATCATGGCGCATTCTGCAATGCTGAGTTCGCTGGCGTGCTTACCGAAATAGGTACGGGCGGCGGCTTCGACCCCATACGCATTGCTGCCTAAAAAAATTTGATTCAGATAAATGGTTAAAATGTCATCTTTGGAAAGCTGTTTTTCAAGGCGGTATGCAAGGATAGCTTCCTTCAGCTTGCGCTCGTAACTTTTTTCGGGCGTGAGCATGAGACGCTTCACAATCTGCTGGGTAATGGTGCTTCCGCCTTGTGAAATGTTTCCGGACTTCATATTTGCGATAAAAGCACGGAAAATCGCAGCGATATTCACCCCGGGGTGATCATAAAATTCAGAATCCTCCACTGCCAAAAAAGCATGGGGTAAATGGGGAGACATTTCACTCATGCCGATAACATACCGTTTTTCACGGTATAACTGCCCGATCAGGCTTCCGTCACGAGCGAGGACTGTCGTCACTTGTGCGGGTTTATAGTCGGCTATCTTGCTGAAACTCGGCAAATCGTTCACAGCCCAGCGGTACAGCCCATACCCCGCCACACAGGCGACAAGGGCGCCAAGCACGCAAAAAACAAATAAAAATTTAAGCACGGTATGTTTTTTTTCAGGCGCTTTTTCAGGATTTTGCTTGTTATCAGAATTTCCCATTTCCAAATTTATTTCAGAAGACATGAAAAAAACCTTTTAACCCGATATGTTAAGAAAGATGTTTCGCTAAAAGCTCATTCACGACGGCAGGATTTGCCTTGCCTTTCATTTCACGCATGATTTGTCCGACAAAAAAGCCTATAAGCTTTGTTTTTCCGCCTTTATACGCTTCGACTTCCGCAGGATTTGCAGCAATGACCTTAAGCACAGCCGCTTCAATGGCTCCGGTATCGGAAACCTGCACTAGACCTCGTTCCTTGACCAAAGCTTCCGGCATTACCCCGCCATTGACCAAATCGGGAAAAATATCCGCGGCGATTTTAAAACTAATCAAACCGCTGTCAATAATTTTAGCAAGCTCCGCCAAAGCTTTCGGCTCAATGGCAAGTTTTCCGTCCTGCCCTTCCGCAATGCGCTGGTTCATTTCACGAAGCAGCGGACCTAAAATCAAATTTGCAATTTTTTTAGGTTCATTATATAATTCAGCCGATTTTTCCAATAAGCCTGTCAAATACGGATCAAAAGCGATAAGTTCCGCTTCCGATTCCGCAATTTGCCATTCGGTTTGGAAACGTTTTTTCCGTTCGGCAGGAAGTTCCGGCATTTGTGATTTCCAAAGAGCGAGTTCCTCATCGCTGATACAAACAGGCAAAAGGTCGGGATCGGGGAAATAGCGGTAATCTTCCGCGTCTTCTTTGCTCCGCATAGCCAGCGTAATATTTTTCACGCTGTCGTATAACCGTGTTTCTTGACGGACTTTGCCGCCGTCAAGGATAACATCTTCCTGACGGGCTATTTCATACTCGATAGCTTTTTGAACGTGCCTGAACGAGTTCAGATTTTTAAGTTCCGTACGCGTTCCAAATTCTTTTTGTCCTTTCGGACGGATGGAAACGTTGGCGTCGCACCTGAAACTGCCCTCTTCCATATTTCCGTTGGTAACGCCGAGATTGACAACAATGGCATGCAGCGCTTTCAAATAGGCGACAGCTTCTTCCGCGCTTCGCATATCGGGCTCGCTCACAATTTCGATAAGCGGTGTCCCCGCACGGTTCAAATCGACAAAACTATGGTTTTCCGTCGGAGAATGGATATTTTTTCCCGCATCGTCTTCCAAATGGATACGGGTGATTCCGATACACTTTGTTTGGTTATCAACCGTAATATCCAAATACCCGTGTTCGCACAGCGGCAAATCATATTGAGAAATCTGATAATCTTTCGGCATATCCGGATAAAAATAATTTTTACGGGCAAAAACAGATTGTTGATTAATCGCCGCATTAATGGCAAGAGCGGTACGGGCGGCAAATTCCACCGCTTTTTTGTTCAGCACGGGCAAAACCCCCGGCATTCCGGCGCAAACCTCGCACACGTTGCTGTTCGGGGCGTCCCCGAAGGAATTGGGACAAGAACAGAAAAGCTTGCTCTCGGTCGCCAAATGCACATGCACTTCAAGCCCGATTACTACTTCAAAATCTGACATATATGAAAATCTCCTGATAACCTTGTAATTTTATACCATAAGAAAATAATATAGCATATTCTTTTTTATGCCACAAGCAAAAGCATAGGTTAAAAAATTTTTCAAAAAAACCCTCTTCCGAAAAATTCCGAAAAAGGGTTTCAGCCGACCATGGCAGTCAGCTAAATTTCATTTATGCTTTTTACAGCGTATCACATATTTTTGTAAAGGGACATTTTTTTACTCATCAAGCCACCGGACATAAGTCCTCCCGCCATTTGCCCCATTGCCGCAGGACGGGATTGCGCAGGGCCTTTTTCCTCCTGCCCTTCTTCATTTCGGGAAGAAACAGCCATTCCGTTTTCTTGCTGCACGGGAGGCTGAACAGCCTGCATCTGATTTGGGGCTTGATTTTGCATTTGCTTTGGAGCATAGGCATTTGCCATGGCATGCATGGCTTGGCTTGTAACTTTTTGCTGTGCAAACGCTGGATTTTGCGCCATAGCAGGAGCCTGTCCTGCCTGGTTTTGCGAAGCCGGCTGCGCAGTCTGAGCTGTTTGCGGCGCAGAATTAACCTGCACAGTCTGATTCTGCGTTCTTGCCTGCATGAAAGGCTGGCTCAATCCCTGCTGCTGCATAAATGCACGGCTGGCTTTTTGCGCCATGGACATGGCAACAGGCTTGTTATGTGCCGCAACAATGTTTTTTCCGAGTAATTCTTCCAATTCTTTCTTGGCAAGCGATTTTTCCTCATCATTTTTCGCGTTCGCCAGTTTTGCCTGAACCCTTTTTATCGCTTCGGCTTTCTGCTGCGCTTCTTTAATTTTATCAGCACGCTCCTGAATGCTGCCGCCAAATTTCATTTGGGCATTGCCGTTGGAAGCCTGAACAGGCACAGGTCCCATTTTCATAAGCATTTCTTTCGCTTCTTCCGTCTGCATGGCTTCATAAAAAGAATCGCGCACAACCTGCATGTTGGCACGAACGCTTTTCAATATCGCCAAATCGTTTTTTAAATTCGCCATGAGCAAATTCTTATTCGTAAGAAGATATAAATTATGCAACCCTTTTGATATTTCACCGCCCTTTTCCATATTGAGGGTGGAATCCAATTCATTGATGATGTCAAGAGCCCGTGAAATGTAATTGCCTTTATCCTGAATTTGCTTTTGCTCCATTTTTTCAGCGGCCAAATCAAGAAAACGCAATAAACCGTCATAAAGCATGAGCGTGATATCCGCCCGCCCGACAGTGTTCACCTGTGCTTGTTTATAAGACTGCGTAGCATTTAACATAATCGCCTCTATATCCTTAGCCGGCATTCAATTGTTGGGCATAAGAACTGATCGTGCTGAGTTTTGAGTTATATTCAGTCAATGTTTGCTCCAACCGGGAATACTTTAATTTTTCCCGCTGCTCCCAAGCTGCAATCCGGCTTGTTTCAGAATCAATCTTGTCTTGCAGCTGCTCAATGCTTTCTCTGAAACTTGCTATGATGGTAGGAATTTTTCCTTGTTCGGCACCTTCTACCGTGCTTGATACCGTTTCTCTCTTTAAAAATTCAATTAATTCATTGAGTTTTCCTTGGCGGATATTGATTTTGCTTGAATAAGACCCTTGAGCCATACCGCCGTTGGCAAATTGAATAGCGACACCGGCAGCTTCGTTATGCATGTCGCCGACAGTCCATCGTCCGGGGAAATTAGGGTCGTTTTGGGCTAACACGCCATTGATATAAACATTAGTCGCCTGTCCGTTCGCATCAACATCATACGTAACGTTATAAGAACCCGCTTTTGCGGAAACCCCTGTTGAAGCGACCGTGAAATCGGCTGATGTCGTTGTTCCGGACATGGAGGAAGACAACAGCTCAATTACGGCAGCAGAGTCCTTTTCCAAAGCTTCATCGAGTTTTTTATCGTCAATTTCCAACAAACCGAAGTTTTCACTGCCCGTACTCGTGTTTGTGTTGATGCCTATCTCGCTCAATGCGGTGAAAAGATCGCCGAAAACATCATCCACGGATTGTTTTTTTGCGAAACCGGTGCTTGAACCGCTGACGATATTGTTGTATTCCGACAAAACAAGCTGAACGCCGTAGTTGCCTGTCAAGGCGCTGCCCATTTGCCAGGTGAGGGAGGAAGACATTTTGTCTGTATCGTATTCTCCCGTATCTTTTTCCGTATCGACTTTGGACAATTGCAAAATCGTACCCTTGACCATATTGAGGGCTTCAACGACTTCCTGAATATTTTCCTTGATTTTTTCACTGTCCTGTGTCGTGTTCAGAACGGTTTTTCCTGTACTTTTTACGGTAATCTCCATACCTTCGATCACTTCTGAAAAGGTATTGCTGCTTGAAGTGAATTTTTGTTCCCAGCCGTTCACATAAAATTCCGCGTCCTGAGCTTCCTGCCTGTACCACTTTTCACCGTCAGGAATGACTTCCTCACCGTTCACATCTTTATAAACAAGTTTATAGCCGGATGCGCCTTCCGCAACTTCGGCAGTCAGCCCTGCGTTTTTAGGGTCCGCATTGAAAGCGTCACGGGCGGCTTCCGCCTCTGTTCTGCCGGAAATTACGGGGCGTTTCCCAAAACCCTCCAAATCGGCATTCAAACAGGCGGCTTTAGGGTCGACATAATCGACAGCAATGCCCGCATTTCCCTCAAGAGCGGGAACTTCCGCGCATTCCACGGTAAGCGAAGAGGGATTGCCGTCCTTGTCCACATAACTGATTGTCGCGTTATTGCTTGCGTCGATATCAATTTTCGCGGTCACGTCCAATTTATTGCTTGCGGCATAATCATTGAATTGCTGCACGTAATCGCGCAGACTCATATCCTTTTCAATGGCTATTTCACGTTTCTTACCGTTACTGTCGGTAATAACGACCTTACCGGATTGACCGGGGTTCACAATACCGTCTTTATAGGTGAAATCAATTTGCCCCGTGGCGCTGTTGAACTGCGCCTCCAAACCGTCATGCTTGGGGTTGGCGTTGATTTCGTCAATCAAATCCTGAACGGTGGCTCCGTCCGCAATTTTCACGGAATAGTTTTTTCCCAAATACGCATAAGAAACGGTTTTCTCGGAACCGGAACTGTTGATGACATCGCTTGCGGAGCCAAACGCCTTACCGCCAAGCGCCTCAATGGTCGTGCTTGTCTTCAGGTTGCTCACGGCATTGCCTGTCGTTCTGTCCGTGAATTGCAGCTGATAGTCGGAACCGTTCAATTTCAAGCTTGCTTTTAAAGGCTGCCTGCTGTCTTCATTGAATTTAGCCACAAATTCATCAAGCGTCATACCGGCGGGAACATTGAACGTACGCTCCTTTCCACCGTAAAAATACGTGAACGTGCTGTCCGCGGCGGACATGACCGCCCCTGTTCCGGTGTAAACCTTGCTGCTGCTGTCCAAACTTGACAAGGATGAGGAAATGGAAAGATCGGATTTCGCTCCTGTGCCTGTGCCTTGGATTTGGAACATATAACCGTCACCGTTTTTAATAAGCGTTGCGCGAACTCCGGGATTTTTCGCATCATTGTTGATACGGCTGACCAGCTGTTCCAAATTGGTTCCGTTGGCGACATTGATATTGCGGGTCACTCCTTTATACGTATACGTGAACGTTTCATCCTGACCCGTATTATTAATAACGGCATCTTTGGAATCAAAAATCTGTTTGTAACAATAAAGGGAAGACGTGGCTGTTTTTTTGACATCCAGCGTATAGGAGCCTTGCGGGGTATTGCCTGTCTTTTTTACCGTAGCGGAAGCAACGGCGGATTCGGAACTTTCAATGGACAAGTTGTACATTTTGTTCGCAGTATTATATTTCTGCAAGACTGAAAGCGCGTCTTTCATTTGCGTGACGACTTCTTCCAAAGCGGAAATACGGTATTCATACTCCGCCTGAGAAAGTTTATATCTGTTGGATTGAATTTCTTGTGCAGACTTCAAAGACGCTATGATAGAATCGGTATCAATACCTGACCCTAAACCTGAAAAACTAATTCCGCCTGAAATTGTATTGGACATAATAACCTCACCGGGAAAATTCTACCCGCATAATTCTTCAATAATTTTTATGCAAAAATCATTCCAATTATTATATTTGATAGAATTTTTCCTCTGTAAAGCATATCGGCAAAAACGTTAAAAACTTAATGTTTCATTTTTGACAGCAAGGACAAAAAACCGTCGTTCTGCCCGCGGCAGTTGTTTTTTCCAATATATGCTTGCAAACACGGCATTTTTCCCCCTCACGCCCGTACACATTGAATTTATTTTGAAAACTGCCCACATCGCCTTTCGCCGTGCGGTAATCTTTTATGGAACTTCCGCAAAAAGCGATGGATTCCAACAAAACTTCCCGCAAACTCTGAAAAAGGGAAACAATTTCCTCATGCTGTAACGAACAGGTTTTCCTATGGGGTAAAATTTTCGCCCGAAAAAGCGCCTCATCGGCATAAATGTTGCCAATGCCGGAAACAATATCCTGCCGCAGCAATACGGATTTTATGCCTGCATTTTTTCCTTCAAGCGCCTGCAAAAATTCTTCCGCACGCATTTCCAGCGGGTCTTTCGCCAAATTCCGCCAAAATTTCCAATTTTCCGCGCTCTTATTTGTCAAAAACCGGCAATAGCCAAATTTGCGGACATCATCAAAAAAAACTTCCCCCTTTTCCAAATGCAAAACAAGGCGCGTATGTTTTTCAAGCTCTTTTTTTTCCGCATAATAAAAAAGGCGCCCGGACATTTTCAAATGAAAAGCCAAACCCAAAATTTCCTGCCCCATATAGGAAAACGGGCTGAAATAAATGAGCAAAAGCTTCCCTTTTCTACCCACAGCCTGAATTTTGGGCTGAACAACATTCAAACAGGCAAAATCAAGTCCGTCTTCCCACGAGGATTCATTCAAGCATGAAAAAGAACAAATTTTCTTCCCCACAATATCGGGGGCGAGCGTTCTTGCGACTGTTTCCACTTCCGGCAATTCTGGCATACTGTTTTCCTTTTATTTGTTTTCAATTTTAAAATATATGTTATTAAATATAAATATCAGCTAGCTAATAAGCAATGAGTGCTTGCAAATTAAATTTTTATGGACAATAATAAATCAAAACTTCTCACTCCAAACACTTTTACCCTCACACAGCCCATGATCATCAGTGCAAGCAGAAGAACAGACATTCCGGCATATTACAGCGAATGGTTTTTTAAACGCCTCCAAGAAGGCTATTGCTATACGACCAATCCCATGAACCCCAAAATTTTCTATAAAATTCCCCTTGACCAAGCAAATATCGACGCGATTATTTTTTGGTCGAAAAATCCCTATCCCATGCTGAAAAAACTTCATTTATTAAACGGATACGCCTACTATTTCCAATATACAATCACCCCGTACTCCCCTGACATTGAAAAAAACCTGCCCATGAAAAAATACCTTGTCGACACTTTTATCCGATTATCCGAGCGGATAGGAAAAAACCGCATTATCTGGCGGTATGACCCCATTCTTTTTAACACAACCTACACGTATGACTATCATATAAGACATTTCAAGGAACTCTGCCAAAAACTCGCCCCTTACACGACAAAAGTCATCATCAGTTTTTTGAGCATATACCGCAAAATACAAAAAACCTGCGAAAAACAAAAGCTTTACAGCCTCGATGAAAACGAAAAAAACAACCTGCTCAAAATCTTTGCGAAAATATGTTTTGAAAACGGCTTACGCATGGAAATTTGTTCCCAGGAACTTCCGAGAATTGAAAATTACCCTGTTTTTCCAGCCCGCTGCATTGATTTGAATTTAATCAACGAATTAATCAATAAAAAACTTATCATAAAAAAAGACCCCAATCAGCGCGAATTATGCGGCTGCGCGAAAAGCTGCGATATCGGCATGTACAACAGCTGTTACAACGGCTGCATTTATTGTTACGCCTCATACCAAAATGAACGCCTTGAAGAAAATAAAACGCGCCATGACGCCGAAAGCCCCATTCTGTTGGGCGAACTGCCGAAACACGCCCAAGTCATCGAAAGGAACATAAACACCCTGGCAAACGATCAGCTGCTGCTTATCTAGTTCCGTGTTTCCCGCGCGAAAACTGCCTGCCGCAATCACTGCAGCAAAAACATTTCCAAATTCTGCACGGTATCGATAATGAAATCCGTCTTGTATTCCAAGAACTCTTCCTTTGAACCATACCCGTATAAAACGGAGGCAACCTGCAATTTATTGTCTTTCGCCCCGATAATATCGTGCTTCCTGTCTCCGACCATGATCACTTCCGAAGACGCCTGTGTTTTTGTTTGCTCCAAAGCAAAGGCGATCACTTCCGATTTGGAAGTTCTTGTGCCGTCAAGCTCACTTCCGGAAATAAAATCAAAATATTGCGCCAAAGAAAAATGTTCCAAAATTTCACGGGCATAAGAACGAACTTTACAAGTCGCAAGAAAAATTTTCTTATCCGCCCGCTTTAATTTTTCAAGCATGCCGGCAAAACCCGCATAAACGGTTAAATCAAAAATCCCGTTTTCATTTGTATAATATTCACGGTATTTAGCAATCGCAGTGTTCACATCCCGTTCTTTCACCCCATAATCCAAAAAGGAATCCCGAAGAGGCGGACCGATGAACACGGTGAGGCTGTCCAAAGAAGGATAAGGAATTTTCAAATAATCAAGAGCATAGGCAACCGATTTTGTAATCCCGCTTTTAGGGTCGCTGATTGTTCCGTCCAAATCAAATAAAATTGTTGAAAACCGTGCCATAATTCCTCCTTGATGAACCATGCCTTTCAGGTATCATTTTTTTTAATGAAAAACAATACGCAATATGACAAAAAACTAGACTTTTCCTATGAAAAAGCATAAATCCTTCCTATGAAAAAAATAACACCCTCAACAATCCTGAAGGCTTATATCGTGTTGTTCTGCCTTATTCTCTGCGCCTGCAAAACAACGCGGACCACACAAACAATTTCCGATTTGCCAAGGGCGGACAGCCGTTATATCGGTTGGCTCGAAAAAGAATCCATTTTCAACGCAAGTCCGGAAAAAATAAAAATCGTTTCAGGAACACAGTTCGCTTGGAATTTTTCAAGTTCCAAACACGATAAGCACAATATTTTGGCTGTCACGCCCCTTTGGCTGCAAATCAATCCATTCAATTTGAAACACAAAGACCAAACTCCTCTTAAAATCATCAATAACAACAGTGCATTGCTTAAAAAAGCACAAATTTTCGGACTGTATCTGTATCCCAACAAAAATGCCGGTTTTGAAAACTTGTATTCCATTGAAAATACGAACGAAGCGGAACAGCACAGCCCTGTTTCCCTTTCCATATCCAACGACATAGGTACGGAAAAAGAATATTACGCCCTAGAAGCGAATGCCATCCAGCCGGCAGGAAACATCCTGCCCTTCAGCCTTGGCGTCGGCTCCGATTTTTTGCTTGCATTGCACAATGTCCGTGAGTACGCGGGACTTTTCATGATGCTTGAAATACCGAAAGAACTTTGGTCTGTTTTGCCTGCGCAAACCGATGAAAACTCTTTCAGCCCGTCAGCGCTTACAAAAGAACAATTTCAACGATTAAAAGAAATCGGTTTAATTCCGAATCATTTTTACAGGGATTTTTTTGACGGCTTCCCCAAAAGCGGTTTTGCCGCCAGCAATGAAATTTTAGGATACGACGGAGTGACAAGGCGCTGGCTTTATCGCTATGTAAATTCACCTTATACCCCTGTTCTCAATGTTTACGACCCGAGTTTCCAAACCCAGCGCATGCTCCAGGCAAGCATAATCCAAGAAATCGGCATACTGAAACAAGGACTTGTTTCCGTTTCCGTCCAAGACATCTGGGGGCAGGAAAGCATAGAAAATTCCGCAGCACGGCAAAATAGTTCACCTTTAAAAAATCACCATCCCGCCCTTTCCGCATTGGAAACCATCAACCGCGCCGTGCACGGTTACGGCGCTTGGACATTTTGCCGTGACAATTTCCCCCCTGACCATATGAAATCGCTGCAAAACGCACAAACAGATTTCGTTGCCGACACGCTTCTCATGCCGGCTTTGGAGCAAGCGCTTTCACAGGAAAAAAACACCCCTTTGCTTCAGGCTTTTCAAGTTTTACAGGAACAAAAAATCGACGAGCAAAGCCTTTGGCACGGGACACAACGTTGTTTTTCTTTTTCACCCTATGCGTATCCTGCGCTTACACAATTTATTCTTAAGAAAGCAAACATTACCAGACAGGAATGTTCCATTCTGAAAAAAATGCGGGAAAATCCGCTTCTTAGGGAAAACAACCTAAAATTCAATGAAAAGCTCCTCCATGCACAAAAAATGCAAACGCTTTTTCTTGGTTTCCAAAGCCTTTTGCCGGGGCTTAATATCATACATGCAGAAGACCTGACAGGCACGGTAAACAGCCATGAAAAGCACAGCCCTTTCAACAGGGATTTGCAGAAAAACATATTGCTTTTCGGCACCTTGGCGGAACAAATCAGCCACGGGGAAAGCCCGCTTCACCAACTTCGAAGCATTTGGAAAATCCGTCAGGAAAAACAGCTTCATTCAGCGAAATTGTGCTCGATTGCACCTACGCAAAACCCGAAAACGTTCGCTTTTATTTCCGAAACACCCCGAAAACAAAAAATGCTGTTAGCAATAAATCTCAGCGCCACCGCGCAGCCAATCAAAATCACAGCCCAAAAAAAATTCTCCATTCCCAAAACAGAACGAACCTTGCAGCCTTATGAATTGTATTACGCCTTTTTTTAACAAGCACATTCACCTTGCGCCTTAGCTATTTACTTTTACGGATAACTACGCTAAAAATAAAAAAAATATTTTGACAGGAAAAATTATGAGCAACAGCAACGAACCGAACACTGATGAACAAATCGCGCAGTTGGACCAAAAACTCCGCGCCATGAATACTTCTGCAAATCAAAACAGCGCATACGAAGCAGCCGATCCGCAAGACCCGCTTTTTGCGCAACATGCGGAAGAATATGAAAACCATACAAGATACGCTGAAAATAATCCGGCTGACGCTGACCCGCAGAAGAAAGACGAAGAAGTCCCTCTTTCCGCACAGTTTCAAGACGAACACGCCCGACATTCTGAACAGGCGGAACATATGGAGCGGGCGGAAGAAACAGAACGGGCAGGACAAACGGAACAGGCAGGACAGGCGGAAACTCCGGGCATGGCGGAAAAATGCTTCAATATTTTTTCAAAGCTCGGTCTGCCTCTTTTAATGCTTTTCACCCTTATCCTTTGCGGGCAGCAATTCTTATTTCCCCGTGATTTTTGGTTTTCGGAAGAAGTCCGCTATGCGGATATTTATATGAATATGCTCAGTTCCAACAACTTTTTCTCCCTGACATTAAACGGTCACCCTTACGCCGAAACAGGTCCCCTGTATTTCATCCTCGTATGGCTTCTCGATGCAATTCCCACAATCAATATGCCCCAGGCTTTTTTCGGTTCTTCCATCCTTTTTGCCATGCTTTTCGTCGCCAGCACATGGATTTTAGCGCGCGGCTTAGGGTATTCCAATAAAATCGCTTTCACCGCCGGGCTTATTCTTCTTTCAACGTTTTTCCTTGCGGGTTTTACCAATTACACCCGCATGGACCTGCTTTTCGCGGCATTTCTGAACCTCAGCTACGTCTGCTTTTTTAGGGCATGGCAAAAAAAATCCGCACCGATCTGGCTTATTTTCGCATTCCTTTTCCTTTGCTTCGCAGCCCTTACTTCAACACTGACGGCATTCATCCTTCCATTGATCGCTTCTTTCTTTTTCTTCATTTGGACCGGAAAATACAAACGTATCAACAGCGCCGACGGCATTATCGGATTTTTGCTGGCAATCCTCATTATTTTCGCATGGTTTTCCTATTTATATCTTCAAGGCGACGCAGAATATATCAGTTTGATTTTTGAACAACAAATCATGCAAAAAATCAATCCTCCGCATGCCTACCAAAGCGACCCCTACTGGTATTATCTGGCAGGGCTTCCGCTCGCGCTCTTTCCATGGATCTTTGTCATTCTTTTTGCCTCATGGGGAGCATGGCTTAAAAATTCACCGCAAGCCTTTAAAAACCGCAGGCAGGAAAATGCCGGCGCATGGCTTTTTCTTTTGATTTTAACACACCTTGCCGTATTCTCCCTTTTAAAAAATAAAAGTTTTTCAAATCTTGTTACGGTCGCCCCGTTTTTTGCGGTTTTATTCGCAAAGAGCTTGCTCGATTTCAGCAAATTACGCAGTAAAATCTTTTTCGGCATTTTATCCGTGCTGACCGTTTTAAGCGGTATTTTCTTCATTGTTTTTGAGTTTCACGCCTATATATTGGAATATTTGCCGAACCTCTGGAACTTACCGGGAGAAATTCCCGCATTTATTGAAGTCGCAACAAAAAATACCCATTTCGGATTAACCGCGATGGGAGCGTTATTCATTCTTTTGGGCATTTTGCTTTGGTATGTCGTCAAACGTCAATTCACCGGCGGTTCGATACTTGTTTATACCATAGGAGCGATACTTGCGCTGCAGCCTCTCAATTTCTTGGTCGCCCCTCAGCTCGGAACTATTTTAAGCACCAAAAACCATGCCTATCAAATGGCAAAAACCCATAAGGAAGAAAACGCCGTTCCCGCCGCTTACGCCCTGTATCCCGACGTTTTCACGTATTATTACAATGAAGCATTGAATCCCGAAACACATAGCCGGGCGATGATTACCCAAATAGAAAGCATAGAAGCATTGACAGACTTCTTGCTGAACAACAGCAAAGTGGTTTTGGCAATTTCCGAAAGCGAGTTTGAAAAACTTCCCTATAAGAATGAAGCAGCCATTCTCGACTATAAACAATGGATAGAAAACCAATACGTCATTCTGACATTATGGAATATCTCTTCCCATAAACCTGCTTTAAACACCAACAGCCATAATCAATTGATTGAAAACAACATTCTCAATAATTCAGACGGACTGCTTACTCAAGAAGACAAGAACGCCATTATCGACCCTGACACGGCAAATTCCGGCGCAGAGCCTGAAAATACGGAAGACTACGCAAAAACGGACGCCGCCACCGAAGCAAGCTTTGGAACGGAAGAACAAAATCAAGCGCCAACGGAAGAATCTGAAACGGAAACTCAAGCCCAACCGCTTGTCTTATAAAAACAAATTTGCCGAACATAGGGATTAAGATGGAAATTATTTGGGTACTTATCAGTTTTCTGTCAGGTTCGATACCTTTTGCCGTTGTCATTGCAAAAACATTCAAGGGCATCGACCCGCGCAAAGAGGGCAGCAAAAATCCCGGAACAACCAATGTCGCAAGGCTTTGCGGTTTTCAATACGGTTTGCTCACCCTTGTCTGCGATATTTTAAAAGGAACCGTTCCTGTCTTTCTAAGCATCTGGTTTTTTGAT
The DNA here is from genome assembly GCF_025232395.1 of Taurinivorans muris. Classification (GTDB taxonomy): domain Bacteria; phylum Desulfobacterota; class Desulfovibrionia; order Desulfovibrionales; family Desulfovibrionaceae; genus Taurinivorans; species Taurinivorans muris. The sequence goes on along the minus strand of NZ_CP065938.1, from coordinate 206,242 downwards.
AAAACCGATTATGAGTGGCTGCCGAGCGCCTGCGCTTTCGCCGCCTTTATCGGGCATATCAAATCGCCTTTCTTGGGCTTTCATGGAGGCAAAGGCGTTGCAACGGGAATCGGGGTATTAATTCCTTTAGCCTTTCCGCCGCTTTTAGCTGCCGTCTGTTTATGCGTTCTTGTTATCGCTTTAACAGGCTATGTGTCAGCAGGGGCATTAACCCTTTATACGGCACTGCCTTTTTGCTATTATTTCTTTGACAGCAGCCGCTGGATACCTCTTTCCCTTGTTATGCTCGCCATTGTCCTTTGGACGCATAAAAGCAATATGAAACGCCTGCTGAAAGGTGAAGAAAAATCATGGCGCAAAAGCAAAAATTAAAAATTCTTTATATCTGAAAACAAAAGCCCTCATCAACCGATAAGGGCTTTTGTTTTATTCATTCCATGGATTATGGACCGCCAACTCGTAAATTTCCTGATTGGAACTGCCCACAAAAGGTTTTTCCGCTGTTTTTAATTCCTGCACAAAACGTCCCGTAATGACGGTATCAACGTATTTTAAAATCTCCCGCCGCAACCGCGCTTTTTCCGCGGAACAAACCGTCAGCAGTTCTTCCGCTTCATGCCCCGTGTAGATAACGATATTCCGTCCTTTCGCTTTGCAAACTTTCACAAGCGCGAGCAATGCTTCTTCCTGCAAAAAAGGTTCTCCGCCTGAAAACGTTACGCCGCCAGCCAGCTTGCTTCCGTATATTTCACGATAAATATCCAAAGCGCTTGTAAGCATTCCTCCGTTTTTATCATGCGTCGTCCCGTTATGACAGCCCACACAATGAAAGTCGCAGCCTTGAAAAAATACGGTTGTCCTTACTCCCGCACCGTCAACAACACTTTCATGCTGATACCCCGCAAGGCGGACAACAGTATTTTTTAAAAGCGTATGTTCTTCAACGGACAAATCTAGTGTCTGCATAAACAATCTTTGTCAGTGAAATGTTTCACCCTGTCCGCTTCTTCAGCTTTTTTCGCATCATTCCACCTGTCCATATCACCGACCAAATATCCCGTGATACGTCGTATCCTTGAAAAATGGACTCCTTCGCCGACAAGTTCGTCCTCATTCTTTTGATGTTGCATAACAATCTCCTTATTTATTGGGCAATGTATCGTCTTTTTCCTGAACCGTGGCATAGGAACGGGCATATTTCGGGTCAGGGCTGTATCCCCGCACTTTTTTCAAAACGGACAAAGGCAAGCCCTCGCCGTCATGCCGCCCGCAGCGCGGACACGTATCCCCGATTATTCCGACGTAGCCGCAAACAGGGTCACGGTCCACGGGATGATTGATGGAAAAATATCCCATATCGGAATCCGCCATAGCCGTAACGATAGTTTCAAACGCGTCAATATTGGGCGATAAATCCTCAGCCGCTTCAATATAACTGATCGCACCCGCAAGACAGTATTTATGATAACGTGATTCAATTTGAATTTTATCCCATGCGCGGATAGGATGAAAAACCGGCACATGGAAAGAATTGGTGAAATAATCCCTATCCGTTATTCCTTTCAGCACGCCGAACCTATCGCGGGTCAGACGCAGCAAACGTCCGGAACAGCCCTCGGCAGGACTTGCGATAAGACTGAAGTTCAATCCGGTACGCTTTGTTTCATCTTTGCAGCGGTCATGAAAGTATTTTATGACGGCAACGCCCTTTTCATTGATAACGGCATCTTCTCCATGATGTTTTCCGAAAAGGGCGACCAAGCATTCCGCAAGCCCGATGAAACCTATGGATAACGTTCCGTGCTTGATCACTTCGCGAATTTCATCGTCGGGACGCAAATTTTCACTGCCCAGGTAAACACCTTGTCCCATAAGGAAAGGATAATTCCTTGCCTTTCGTTTCGCTTGAATTTCAAACCTATCCAATAATTGCTCAAAAAGCAACCGAATATATTGCTCCGCCATCTCCATAAACGCATTGAAAAGTTTTTCCCCTTCCAATTCGGGATGTTCGGAACGTGCAAGCAAAGCCAGATAAGGCAGGTTCACGGTTGTAAAAGACAAATTTCCCCGCCCCGGAGTAACCGCCTTATCGGGTGCATAGTCATTGCCAAGCACACGAGTCCGGCACCCCATCACGGCGCAGATGGTTTCAGGCTTACCGTCATAATAGATACTATTGAAACTGGAATCGATATTATTGAAATTCGGAAACAAACGTTTTGCGGAACAGCGGCATGCCAAACGGAATAAATCATAATTGGGATCGCCCTTTCTGTTGACGCCTTTTTTCATGCTGAATATGGAAATCGGAAAAATAGGCGTTTCACCATTGCCAAGCCCCGCTTCTGTCGCAAGAAACAAATTCTTCGTGACCATGCGCCCTTCTTCGGATGTGTCCATGCCGGTATTCAGGGACGAAAAAGGAACTTGGCTTCCCGCCCGGGAATTAAGCGTGCAAAGATTATGAATCAATGCCTCCATAGCTTGATACGTATCTTTATCCGTGCGCTTGTAAGCAAAATCCAAGGCTTTTTTCGCGTCAACATCGACAGCGTATTTTTGAGCAAATTCCGTTAACATTCCAAGCAAAGCTTTTTTCGCCTCATCATTCATAAGCAGTCTATGCCCGGCATGATACGCTTTCAGTGCATTTTTGACATCGGCAGCAAGATCGTCATTATTAAAATTCGCTTCCAAATATAAAAGGATATTTTTAATATATGAACATGCAACATAAGGAGCAAGGCTGAAATCCAAGGTCGGCACAGATTGCCCGCCAAACATCTCATTTTGGTTGCTTTGAATGATGATGCAAAGCAAAGTCGCCGCAGCGCCGATACTGCTCGGAGAACGCAATGCGCCGTGTCCCGTGTTGAAACCGCCGTCAAGAAGCTTACCCGCATCAATCTGCAGGCAATTCAGGGTCAAAGCATAAAATTCCATGTCATGGATATGAATAATTCCTTGCTCATAGGCTTTGACATGCTCTTCACGGATTAAAAACTTCTTATTGAAATCCTTGGCGACTTCACTGCCGTATTTAAGCATGGTCCCCATGGTTGAATTGCCGTCGATATTGGCATTTTCACGCTTCATTTCACAATGTCTGCTGTCGGAAAACGTCAGCTCCTTCATAAGCTTCATTAAAGCCCCGGAAGCATCGCGGATGTCGCTTCTTTGCTTTCTGTATAAAATATAAGCTTTCGCTGTCTTCGCGTGTTGGTTTTCAATAAGGATTTTCTCGACGCTGTCTTGAATATCTTCAATATTCACTTGGTAAAACTCAATCGAATCATCAGCATATTCAAGTTCGCCGACGCCTTTTTCAAGAATATACGCATTCACTTTATACGCTAAAATCCTCGCCCTTTCTTCGTCAACTCCGTCAACAGCTTTTGCGGCTTTAAAAATTGCCGCTTGGATTTTCGATTCATTATAGGGTTCTTTTTTTCCGTCCCTTTTGATAATACTGCTAATTCTCTTTTCCATATCAACCTACAAAAAGAATTTGAGAACCCCGTTTAAAAAAAGACCTGTATCACTTTTAACAGCATACAGGACGGCAAAACGAAAAATCTCTGTTTCCACCGAAAGATTTTCCTGTATGTGTGAGATCGGTCTTCTGGCTTCCCTTCATCCATTTTTTGTACCTTCCCAAAAAAAATTTTCAGTGGCATATTGCAAAAAATGTCCGGGTTACAGCGGCGGGGTCCGCAACGGATTTGCACCGTTTTCCCTAAAGCGTTTCGCTTCATCTCATGGATTTTTAATAATCAAAATTCACAAAAAGTCAAACAGACATGGATTTTTTTAACATAATCTTTTTAGGAAGTTATAAAATAACATTTTATTATTAATCACTTTTTTAAAAAATTAATAATGCGATTATAACTAATTATTACCATTAAAAACTTAAACAAATTTTTTTAAAAAAAGTCTAGAAAATTTTAAAAACCCGCTTTTTCAACCTTAAAAGTCAAAGAACCGGAACGCCCAAATTCATCAACGGCATAAACAGTATGCACACCCGCCTGCGGTACATACGACAGACTCGAATTTTTTTTCGTATGCCCTAAATACGCATCATCAACAAACCAATGCACAATATCAACATCGGCATCGGCGTCGGCAAGAAGGGAAATTGTTTGTGAATTTTTCATATCTTGCTGATATAACACCCCATTAACGGGAGATATAATTTGCGGGGCATTTCCCTGATACCGGGGAATTTCCTGCAGACACTGCAAACTGTAAGGCGGAACCGGTTCTTTATGGATACCCGCTTTCGCAAACAAACGCTGCAGCTCCAAAGACCAAAACTCATAAATTTCTTCTTTGGTAACTCCTTCGATTTCCTTACATTCCCTAAGTCCTGTTTGCGTGTTGATTAAAATTTTCCGAAGCACCCCTGTTTCCTTGATAGGTGATTTTGCAGGAATAAAATATGCCTGCACTTTCGGCTTATTCCCACACAGCGAAAGATCGGTATCCCCTGTTGAGGCGCAGACTTCAATTTCCTTGATATTAAGATTGTCCTTGGTGTACCAAGCCTTGTCAAAGCCGGTCTTCAACCTTTGCAAACTTTCCGCCACCTGAAAAAACAAAGGCAAAGCCGCCTGCGAACCAATGAAATTGGGGTTGGCGCTCGCATCAAAATTTCCTATCCAAACCGTTAAAACATAAGGACCGAAAACTCCCGCCGTAAGAGCGTCCCGCTGTCCGTTCGACGTTCCGGTTTTCCACGAAGACAAAACGGAACCGAAAGGAAAAAGCGATTTCGTTTCAAGCATTTTCAGCGTGATATAGCTTGCTTCCGAACTAAGCAGCGGAAATTCTTTTTCTTTCTCCTTGGCATAATACGTAAGCTTGCGGTAAAATCCCCGATTGGCAAGCATTGCATACAAGCCCGCCAAATCACGCAAACGGATTTCCGCCCCCCCTAAAACAAGCGCCAAGCCATAATGTTCTTTCTTACGGGGAAAGACTATCCCCGCTTTTTGCAGAAATTCATACAAATCAGGCGAAGATAAACGCTCCGCCAATCGGATTGCGGGAATATTCCTGCTTTTTTTCAGCGCCTCGTCAGCATAAAGCGGCCCGCTGAATTTTCCGTCCGCATTTTCAGGTTCATAGCCTGCAAAACTTCTTTCAGTGTCCAGCAATATGGTCTTTGAATGGATAAGCCCCTGTTCCAAAGCAAGAGCGTAGATAAAGGGCTTCAGGGTCGAACCGTAAGAGCGGGGGATATTTGTTCCGTCAATTTGCCCGCTGATACGGACATTGTAAAAATTTGCCGACCCGACCAAGGAAAGAATTTCCCCTGTTTGCCAATCCGCGAGCACCATAGCCCCGTTTTCCATGCCATAGGGCTTTTTATCCGCAAGGTACTGCGTCAAAACATTTTCCAATTCTTTTTGCAGTTCCAAATCAAGAGTTGTTTGTATGACTTGTTCTTCCGGAAAATCCCTTTTCTTTTTCCGAGGTCTGTCCGCATAAATTTCAAGCACGGTATGAGGAAAATAAAAAGGCAAATCTTTTGGGGCAAAAACCTTTAAAGGCAACTCGGCGAAAAAACTGTTGTAAGGGTTCGGTTTTTGACTGTCCCACAACGCAAATAAACGTTTACGCGCCTCATTCCATTGATTGTTTGAAGCTTTTAACGGATTTCTGGCGCTTGGGTTTTGGGGAACGGTCACAAGAGCGATGATTTCCGCAAGGTTCAATTCCTGAATATTTTTATGGAACCACACTAACGAAGCCGCTCCGATTCCCTCGACATTCGAACCGTAAGGAGCCAAATTCAAATAAGCCTCTAAAATTTCATCTTTCGTATAATGAAATTCATAAATGAAAGCCCGCCAAATCTGCTGTATTTTCGTGAAAACAGTATCCGTTTTCGTTTGTTCGGAAAGACGGACCAGCTGCATGGTGATAGTGGACGCGCCAATCCTGCGTCCTCCTCTTGCCATGCTGTACACAGCTCTGCCAAGGGATAAAAAATTCACTCCCGAATGCTCATAGAAATCCCTGTCTTCATAAAGGAGAGTTGCTTCAAGCACAGCCTGCGGAATTTGCTTCAACGGCACAAAACAACGGTATTTTTGGTCTTCGCTGAGGCTGAGCCACAGCAATTTCCCCTGCCTGTCCCGAATAAGCCAAGAAAATTCCGCTTTTTCATATAAAAGCGGCTTGGCGCTGAAAACAACGCTTGCCGTAAAAAGAAAAAACGGCACAAGCAAAAACAAAAGAACAACGCTCTTTTTGTTTTTCAGTCTTGTGCCTATTCTTTCCAGCATTGATTATTCTGCAACAATTCTCGTATCTTTTATGGTTAAGTCACGAGCGTAAAGCAAAGGATTTTCCGCAGACTGCACGGTGATGTCAGGCAAAACAAAATTTCCTTTATTGCTTACGCGCACTTTATAACTAAAAACCGTTTCCCTGTTTTCAAGAGTTGCGAAAAGCAAAGCCCTGTCTTCCAGTTTGTCTGCAAATTCAACCTGCATTTCTGCTTCGTCCCGCAATACGCCGGCATCGCTCCTGCCCTGCATGGTTCCAAGGCGCAGCGGTTCAGCAGACGGCACGGCAATAAATTCAAAAGCGGCAGGCAAAATATCCGTAATCATGACGGATTCGGACTTGCCTGTCTGTGATTTCGCTTTTATCACCACGACAACTTCTTCCCCGACCCGGAACGCTTTCACAGGAGCGCCGTCCGCATCACGATATTCACGGGTTACGGAAAAAGCCTGCTTGCCTTGCCCTGCGAAACGATCCTTATCATATCCGCTGACACTTACTTGGTAAAAAAGCGGTTTTTCCGCTTGTATCCGCACAGTATTGACGGAAACAATCCCATCGCTGTCTTCCAGGCTTATACTGTGCGAAACAGTATCTTCCGTTTCCGCAACGTTGGAAGAAACAACATTTCCCGCCTTATCCGCAAAAGCCAAATAGGAAGCAATGATTTCAACATCCTGCCGGGCGCCGGTTTCGATGATGGTACGTATCGCCAGCGCTTCGGAACTCTGTGCGAAATATTCCTGCAATAAACTGTAAAGTTCCTGCATATATTGCTTGCTCTTCTCGCTTTCCAATTTTTCAGGAAAATGTTTTGCAACAATTTCCCCATATAAAGCCCGTTCCGAAAGGCTGTCAAAACCTGCGGGATATTTTCCCGCATTTTGCATTGCAGGCATATATTTTTCAATAAACATACCGGCAAGTTCGTCCTGCATCATAAGCTTCATGGAACCCGCCATTAAAGATGCCGCAATATCGCTTTCCCAATTCTTCACATTTTGCTCAAGCCATGTTGTCAAATTCGCCATGATTTGAGACGTGATTATGCCGTTTCGGGTCAATCCCCAAGCGCCGTAGGCAATGGCTCTCGCTTCTTCCAGATCGCTCGGCATATGCGCTAATTTTTCCTGCAACGCGTTCTTTATGTCTTCAAAAAGATAACTTGCGAGGGCAAAGCCTTTTTCCCTTGCGGTGGTAAGAAAATCAAAAACAAAAGCAAGCTCGTAGACGGATAAGGACCCGTAATTATCCCAACGGTAGAAAACATTGCGGTACGTGTGACGGCTTTCAAGAATTTGCAGACACTCCATGATTTGGGAACGTATTTTTTCTTCTGAAAAATCGTCCAGTTTCGGAGCGTATTGCTTATTTTCCAAAAGATATAACAAAGGCATAGCCTTTGCCACGCGCTGCACGGTGCTTGGATAGCAAAACCAAGCATTACGCTGCAAGAGCGCCTGCACATACGGGATAGGTGCAGATGAAACACTTGCGGAAAGCATTGCGAACTGCGGATACAGTTTTCGTGAAAGAACAATGTCTTCCGCATATTTTTTATTCTTTTCCGAAAGCATGCCAAGCGTTACCGTGCCATACCGAGCAGAAGCCGGGCGCACGGAAAGCATTGCGGGCATTGTTTGCTTCAAGCCTGACTGTTTTTGCGTCACTATGAAGCGAAGCGTTTTTTCACCGAAAATATCATCGCCGTCTTTCACTTTTATCCGCAGGCGTACAATGTTTTGCTTACCCTCTTCAAGAACGAGAGCGAGCGTATCTTTTCCGACCAACTCAAAGGCTGAGCCTAAATCCATTTTCAATTCAATATCTTTTAAACGCTTATCCTTACGCATATCCGTCAATAAAAGAGTCGCTTCGAATTCATCCGTAGGAGAAACGAAAAACGGAAGATAAGGCTGCACGACAATTTCGGCTTGGCACGAAACATCTTTTTGCGCGGCATTGGCTTTTGTATCGGAAACAGCCACGGCAAAAACACGCATATTGCCATTATAGGTATCCGGCACGGGAATTTTTATTTCTTTGCCCTTTTTATCGACATCCAAAAGTCCTGACCAGAAAACAGCAGGCTTGTAATCCCTCACTTTAAAAGGATTTACCCCTGCGCTTCGCAGCGCGTTTTCATGTTTTGCGGCAAAAAGCATATCCCCGCCGAACTTTGCCAGCTGCTTTTGCATAAGAGAAAATTCAGGCATAAGCATATCCAAATATTGATATGTTTGCACGGACAGCGCCCTGTCCAGGAAAAGCTCCTGCAAAGGATTCGGACGCTGATAGCCCGTCAGGCGGATAATACCCTCGTCAACAGCATAAACAAGCACTTTTGCCGGCTCATCCGTGCGAACCTGCACTGTGAACTCCTGTCCCGGACGGGCGACAAAATCTTTTTCACCCTTTGCTATTTCAAGTTCCAAACCAAGCTTGCGTTTGGACACATCAACGGTAAACGGCAAAACCACGCTTGCGCAAGGCTCCACAAAAATCTCTTCATCTTCAATGTCCCTAAAATACAAAACATTGATATACGCTTTTCCCTCCAGTCCTTCAGGAATTTCAATGGATTGAACGCTATTTCCCTTATCGGCTGCAAACCATTTTGCGGCATAAACCTTATCACGTTCGATTGTAATAAGCCCCGATCCTTCGTAAGGGGTTTTCAAAGCTACTCTTATGCTCTCGCCGGTCTTATACTCTTTTGTGTCGACAGCTGCCTGCAAATCCGCCGACTTATATTCGTCAAACTGCACGGAACTGTCTCCCACAACGGTATAGCGGACCTGCAAAACAACACGTTCCTTTTTATCTTTGAACACAAGCAGTTTTTCGCCCACTTCGGACGTATCAAGGCTGAAATGCAAAAGCTCACCGTTCAGCTGGGCGGAACCCGTCGAAAGCAGCTTTTCGCGCCGAACTTTCGTATATTGGTATTTTCCGTTAACTTTAACCAAACTCTTCACAAAATCAGACTGATACAATTCAACGGCAAGCTCGCCCATCGCATAAGGTTTTGCAAACATATCCAAAGCGATGATTTCAAGACTCGCTTTTTCCTGCTGTGTCAAAAACGCCAAATTGCTCTGCGTCTTATACCCGAGCACGGCGCTGAGGGGTGAAACATACAGCAAATCCTTAACAAGGATGTTGGAAGCGCCCTGCGCGTCAAAAACTTCTGCTTGCAGCGTCAAAGCCAAGCTTTCATATCCAATTGCATTGACATCAATTTTTATATCCGCTTTTCCTTCCTTATCCGTGACAAAGCTGCCAAGTTCCTGCACATTGCTTTTCTCCGCTTTGCCTGCGTCATAAAAAATGAAGTCTTTATATTCATTATCAAAAGCAAACTGCATGGGCGAAGCGATAAGCCTTGCCTTGACAGTATTGCCCATTGCAGGCGAACCGAAAAGATTTTCGACGGTTACCGTATACGCTAAATCCTGCAAGTCTTCTCTGCCATACCATTTTTTTACTCCGGTAAGATTATTTTCAAGCTTTGCCTTGATAGTGTCCGGCGTAAAATCCATGACATAAAAATCTTTCGCCAACAATGACGCGGAATTATCCGCTTTTTCAATATGAAAACGATACATGCCGCTCACGGCGTTTTCAGGAATTTTACAGGAAAATTCCCCCATTCCCTGCTTGGATACGGTAATTTTTTGTTTACGGAGTATTTTGCCGCTGCTTGCGTACACAGTTGCGAGAAGAGGCATGTTTTCAAGTCCGGCGTTCATATTTTCCTGTTTTAAAATAAAACCGAAATATGCGGTTTCCCCTGCACGATACATGTCGCGCTGGGTAAAAATAAAACCATTCAAACTCGTTTCGGAAAAAACTTTTCCGGAGGTGTCCGTTCTGTTTTGAGGACGCAAAATGAATTGATAATCAACATAAGGAAGAACTGCCATATCATCTTTAAATTTTGCGGCAATGGCAACCACTTGCTTTTCCCGCTCATAGCCCGCCAAGGAAGGCAAAGAAACAACGCCGTTCCTATCCGTCTTCCCTTTGAAAAGGGCTATGCCGTTCGCTCCCAAAACTTCAATTTCAGCTCCGCTGACAGGCTTTCCCGCGGCCAAGGAAGTAAGATACGCCTGCACGTTCTCTTCGCTGTCGTCAGCTTTCACAATAAGTCCCAAATCGCTGAGCATAATGAAACGGGAATCGGCAGCAGTTACCGCACCTTCTTTTTTCGCTTCAACTGTTATATGGAAAAAACCTTTGTCATTTTTCAGGAAAGGCGCCAGATCCAAAGAAGCGAACTGCGCTTTTTCCGCATTAGTAAAGGCTAAGGGGAGACTTCCCTCATGCACGATACTCATGCTGTCAAGCATTTCACCGTGAACTTGTCCGTATTGGGCTTGTTTTAATAAGGGAATATAGGAATTAATAAATTCCGGGCGGATTTGCCTGACTATATAGTGAATTTCATCCGCATTGCGTGCATACAAGGAAAGTTTCTTATCCCCGCGCAAAGAAAGCAGCGAACCTTTTTGCATGATTTTCATCACGCTTTGCAACGCATCAAACTGCACCAGCAAATGAATATCCTTATCAATGACGAAACCGTCCGGACCTTGTACAGGCGCGGAAATGGTCAGATACGCGCAGCGCCCCGCCTCAACAGCGTTTTGCGGTGCAAGCATTATGAAACGCGTATTTTCTTCCCTGTTATTCAAGAACGAAAGCTCCAAATTTTCAGATTTTTTCAATACGTCGGGACTGATTTCCGCAAAAGACCACCATTTGTAAGGCGGGTTGTCCTTCGCCTCTTCCGTCTGCACTTTTTCACGGGGCAAAAGAACAGCGTGGATTTTATCTTCCAACTGTTTGGGAAGAACAGGCAGGCTGAATTCCGCAACGATATTTTGCTTGGCAGACAGATCGGGCAATTCCTCAATACCTGCTTCGCTGCCGATGAATTTAAAAATTTCACTTTTTGACGGAACTTTAATCACATATTCATGATTAGAGGCCAATTTTCCCCCTGAAACAGCCTGCACACCGGCAAAAAGCTGAATTTTCACGTCAGCTGCCTTATCGCTCACTTTCAGCACGGGAATGGAAAAATACAAAGTCCCGTTATGAAAGTTTGTTTCCATTTTTCCAAGTGTCACCGCACCCGTGCTCACAGGAACAACATGAATTTTGGACTCCAGACTTTCCCTGTCCACTTGGTAATTGAACGATACGGAACCTGTGATCATCATGGTTTCAGCATGTTCAGGATCAAATTTAAAATCACCGACAATGCTGGGCTTGAGCGCCTGCGTTGTAAACTGAACAGGCTTTGTGATCACCGTGAGTTTCGGCAAAGACTCTTTCCCGAACTGTACGGAAAATTTTGTATCGGCTTTCCATTCCTTACTGGGATAAAACGCAAGCGAAAAATCAGACTGCCATTGCCATTTTCCTTCCATTTTCGGGGTTATTTGAATTTGACCGGTTTCAGGCAGGATATCCTGAAAACTGCGTCCGCAAATTTCAAATGCCTTATCTCCGTATTTTTCTTTACAAACTTTTTCATCAGCAGAAAAATTCAAATAAACAGGGTCCATTCCCTGCACAATACGTATCACTTTATTTTCCGCAATTTCGTTCACAGAAGTTTGCTCCGCCAAATAGCGTATATATTCAACGGAATTTTTCGCATGAGCAGAAGAACAAAATATAAAAAATACAGCTAAGTAAAAAATTTTATTCCAAATTTTCATATGGCGAACTCCAAAATCAATTTGCTTTTTTCTTGAAACATATCCAATATCGCTATTTCTGACAAGTTAAAGCAAAGATTTTTAAATAAAAAAAATCAGCCGATTAGGCTGATTTTAAAATAATTTTTTTTGCTATTAACAATTATTGCTGATATAATTATCGGCTTCTTCAAGGTTCGGGATATGAATTGTTTCAAAACAACTGTCCGCCCCCTCGTTCACTTTGATGATTTGCCGCATCATACGGGTTAAAATTCCCTGAGGACCGAATTCAAACCATTTCCGAACGCCATTTTCATATTGACTGCAAATGGTTTCAATCCAATACACGGAAGAAGTCATCTGTTTTTTTATTGCAGACCGGAGCTTTTCAGCTTCTGACAACGGTTCCCCGTTGATATTGCAATAAACAGGAAATTCCGCGTCATGAAAATCAATGGAACTCAAATATTTTGAAAATTCGGCAGAAGCTTCAGCCATCAAAGGCGTATGGAAAGCGCCGCTCACAGCAAGGGGAATACATTTTCCGCCGAGCGCTTGGGCTTTTTCAACAACTTCTTCAAGCGCCTGCTTATGTCCGCTGATAGCGAATTGTCCGGGGGTATTCCTATTGGCAAGCCGCACCATTTTGCCGGAATTATCGGAAACGTCTTTGCAGAGCGTTTCAACCTGTTCCGCATTTAAACGCAAAACAGCGTACATGGAGCCGATTCCCTCGGGATCTGCTTCAGCCATTAAACGACCGCGCAAAGAAACAGCCTGCAAAACATCATCAAGGCTCAATACCTTTGCGGCAGCCAACGCGCTGAATTCCCCAAGGCTGTGCCCGGCTGTGCAGTTAGGCTTGATATAATCTTTCGTATAAAGCCATAAAGCCAAGTTCACAACAGTAATGGCAGGCTGCAGATTGCGGGTATTCGCCATTAAATCATTGTCATTGCTTTCCCAATAAATTTCACGCAAAGGCACACCGCTTATTTTTTCCGCCTTAATCCACAAATCCATAATATCGGAACGTTTCTCGGAAAGGCGTTTGCCCATTCCGAATTTTTGAGAACCTTGTCCCGGAAATAATATAGCAACACTCATGTTAAATCACCTATGAATAATCAACAGCACTGAATTTCATCAGCCTATTCCAATTGTGATGGGATTCAATATAACGGATAGTGCCGGTTTTAGCACGGATAACAAGCGAATGGGTGACAGCGCCGCCGCCGACAAATTCAACACCGTTCAGGAATGAACCGCCGGAAATGCCCGTTGCCGCAAAAAATGCGTCGTCAGCTTTGATAAGCGATTCAATGGACAGAATTTCCCGCATATCGACACCGGCTTTCTCGATAGCTTCTTTTTCCACCAAAGACTGCGGATCAAGACGCCCTAAAAGCTGTCCGCCGACACCTTTTAATGCGCAGGCAGCAATGACGCCTTCCGGCGTTCCGCCTGTTCCCATCATGATATCGATACCGCCGCGCGGGTCGGCAACCATGAGAGCGCCTGCGACGTCACCGTCCGTATGCAGCTGTATTCTTGCGCCTGCTTCGCGGATTTCTTGAATAAGGCGTTGATGACGGGGTTTATCGAGAATAAAAACGACAAGGTCGTGGATATCTTTACCGCGCGCTTTGGCGACATTGCGCAGATTGTCTTTCACCGGAGCATCAATATCAATAACATTTCTCGCTTCAGGACCAACAGCGATTTTTTGCATATAATAACTCGGACCAGGATTATACATGGTACCGGCGGCACAAGCGCCGATTACGGAAATAGAATTGGGACGTCCTGTCGCCAAAAGGTTCGTGCCTTCGACCGGGTCGACGGCGATATCCAAACTCGCACCGTCACCGGTACCGATTTTTTCCCCGTTATAGAGCATTGGAGCATTATCTTTTTCACCTTCACCAATAATAACGGTACCATTGATATCAAGCGAATTAAAGGAAAGACGCATAGCATCAACCGCTGCACCGTCACCGCCTTCTTTATTTCCCAAGCCGAGCCAACGCGCCGCGGATAAAGCTGCAGATTCAGTAACACGCACAAGATCAAAAGCTAAATTTTTTTCAGGAGCTTGCATAATAAACCTTCCCTCATAATATTTTTTCCGTTTGTCTTATAACAAGTTTTGAAATAATCAGCAAGAATTAAGCTTACTTTTTTTTCATATCTGCTATCTCTGCGAATTTCAAATAATTTTATAAAAAGAAAACGCTGTCCGTGGGTGTTAAATCCCAGCACACTTTACCGTTCGTTTTCTTTTGCTTACGGATAAGAACATATAAGGCTCCGGTGCCTCCGTCTTCCTGCTTGGCTGTGCAAAAAGCGATAACCACACGTCTGAATGGGTCTTTTGTAAACCATTCCTGCACCTTATTGCGCAGTATGGGCATACCGTTCACAGAATTTTTTCCCTTGCCCGTAACCACTAAAACCGTACGCAAACCTCTTTGGTACGAATTTCTGAAAAATGCGACCAAATTATAGTAAGCCTGCTCGATATTGAGCCCGTGCAAATCAATATGGGCTTCGGGGCTGTATTGGCGGCTTTGCAATTTTCCCACAGTCATTAAATCCATGCCCAAAATATGCCCCTCAACATAATCTTCCGTAGCGTTAAGGGCAAATTCCAATTTACCGTCCATAAAATCCTGCAAGGGATTTGTTGCCGGAGGCGGGCTCACATTCAGCTCTTTCGTGCAGGGAACAACAGCCCTGCCTTTTCCGTCCAAGCTTTTCACATCCTGCATCGCCTTATAAAAATCGTCAGTATCTTCTTGATTTTCCTCATGTTTTGTATCAACAACGATTTTCTTTTTGGTCCCTTCCTGTTTTTCAGGCTGACGGGCGGAAACACGTTCTTTTTTCCGCATGTTTGTTTTCTCTAAAAGTTCCGCCATGGTGCAAGAATTTTCGGAAAAACCGGCATACACTTTCTTATCAAAACCAAGCGCACTCACTTCCCCGATACTGGCTAAGAACAAACGCTCATCGTCATCAAAAGAAACATCGGACGGTTTATGCTTTTCCGCCGGAACAGATACGCGCCTTGCTTTTTCAGGTGCGTTTTTATCAGGAAACTGCATAGCCGCAAGTTTTGCAAAAGGATTATTGGATTTTTCGTCATTTTTACTCATAGTACCGCCATATTCCGCTTATTTCAAAATTACAGCGGGGACATTTTCCCCTAAAATCATCTAAAATTTTCACTGAATATCCCTTTCGTTCAATAAGGGTTGTTTGGCATTTCGGACAAACAGTGTTATTTTCTTTTGGCACATTTCCATAATAAATATGGTGAAGCCCCGCTTCTTTTCCTATTTCATAGGCTTTATCGAGAGTATGAACCGGAGTTGCCGCTTTATTCCGCATATTATGGCTCGGATGAAACGCGCTGATATGCCATACCGTGTCTTTTCCCAATTCTTCCGCAATAAATTGAGCAAGCTGCGTCAATTCTTCCGTACTGTCGTTCAATTCAGGAATAAGAAGCGTCGTCACCTCAAGGTGCAGACCGGCTTCTTTCACTCTCACGCAGGAATCAAGAACAGGACGGAGCCTTGCTCCGCAAAAATCTTGATATGTTTTTTCGGAAAATGCTTTAATATCGATATTAAAAGCATGAATACACTGTTTTAATACCTGAAACGCCTGTTTTGAAAAATATCCGTTGGAAACAAAAATATTTGCCTTGTTTTCTTTTACCGCATATTCGGCAAGAGAAAGTGCCTGTTCAAAAAAGATTGTCGGCTCATTATAGGTATAGGCAAGCGTTTCAACATTATGCTCACAAGCAATACGGATAAGTTCTTCAGGTTCATAGGCTTGCCCGAAACAAGCGTTCATTGTCTGAAAATCATGATCGGGAAAATTTACAAATTGAACAGCTGTCACCAAAGAATGGTTTTGACACCAAGCGCATTGAAAATTACAGCCGACAGTTCCCACCGAAAGAGCTTTTGCTTTGGGCTTAAAATGATAAAGGGGCTTTTTCTCTATGGGATCGATATTGACAGCGGCTAACCGCTTACCCACAAGGGAAAAAACTTCGCCGTCCTTGTAGAAGCGGACATTGCACCTGCCGGCAGGCTCATCTTCCGATAAACGGCAAAAATGTGAGCAAAGCTTACACACGCAATACGTATCAAACTTTTCCCACATTTTTGCCTCATCAGTATTTTTTAATTATTTTCCAGCCGTCAGCGTTTCCGCTAAAATTTCAAGGCTGTGCCTTACCTTTATGTCTGTTTGGTTTCTTCCCAGCATATCGGCGATTTGCATCATGCAGGCGGGACAAGCCGTAACAACTTCTTCCGCGCCGCTGTCCACAATATTTTTCCATTTTCGCGTGCCGATTTTCAAAGAAAGTTCCGGTTGGGTCAAGGTGAAGCTTCCCCCGCAGCCGCAGCATTTGTCAGCTTCCGCCATTTCTTTTAACACATAATTTTCATTCAGTTTCAAAAGTTCACGCACTTCTTTGGAAATTCCCAAGGATTTCTTCAAGTGGCAAGATTCATGATAAGTAATCACAGCCGCATTTTCTTTCGGTGTGGTCTTGCTTGTGTCAATTTTTAAAACATTGTACAGAAAATCATGCATATCAATAGCCTTTGCGCTGATTTTTTGCAAAACGTCCCTTTCTTTCAGACTATAATTTCCAGATAGTTGCAGCCACCATTTATGCAGCGTTTCCGTGCAGGAAGGGCAGGCGCTGACAACATAATCAACCCCGTGATCAAGCCCTATGCGTTCAAAAACTCCGATATTGTTTTTAACCAAGGCGTCAAAACCGTTCTTATCACCGGAAGCCAAGGCGGGAAGCCCGCAGCAGGAAAAATCATCAGGCATGATTACCCCGACATCGTAATGAAACAATAAGGACAGCACGGCATCGCCGATTTGCGTATATACCTTGTCACTCATACAGCCGGGATAAAAAATGACATTGTATTTCTTGGACTTGTCCCCGACAAGAACTCCGTATTTTTCACTCAGCTGCTTTTTAGGCAAAGTGGGAATATGGCGTGCGCCAAGAAACGGTTTGAGCAAAGGGGCTGTTGCGGTATTCTGCTTGTTTTTTTGTCTGCGCAAAATAAGCCCTTGGAAAAGGGAGCCCGTGCGGATAGCATTTTTAAAAAGTTTCGGGTGGGTAAGCAATGATTGAAAAATAAATTTCTTGATAGGAGAAAGTTTTAAATACTGCGTTAACGCAATTCTTCCTTCAACGAAAATTTCCAGCGTTTTTACACCGGTAGAACAATTATGTTCACACGCACCGCACAACAGGCAACGAGTCAAACGCTCTTCGACAGCTTTAGGGTCTTTGATAAGTTCGTAAGCCAAATTCTGCAAAAGAACGATTTTGCCTCTTGCAACGTCAGCTTCCCTGCAAGTCTGTGAAAAAACGGGACAAACTGCTTGACAATTTCCACATCGCATACAAGATGCCAAAAGGTCGTCAATCTTCAAAAGAGATTGTCTTAACTGCTCCATATCATTCATATTAAACGCCCACTAATTTTTGTGTATTAAAAAGTCCTTTAGGGTCGATAGCTCTTCTCAGCCTGCGTGAGAACATGATAGTGCCGCGGGAAGTTTCTTTTTCAAGCCATTTCGCCTTTGCGGTGCCGATGCCATGCTCGCCGGAAAGCGTTCCGCCAAGTTCCAAAGCGACATTGAAAATTTCATCGACAGCAGCTTCCACTCGCACAAATTCTTCATGGTCACGCCTATCGCACAAAATGGTCGGGTGCAAGTTGCCGTCGCCGGCATGCCCGAATGTTCCCATCTGCACATTGTATTTTTTAGCGATTTCATTCAAAGCTTTCACCATGGCGGGAATTTTTGAACGGGGAACGGTTGCGTCTTCCAAAACAGTGGTAGGACGAAGACGGGCGAGAGCCGGAAGGGCATTTCTTCTGCCAAGCCAAATCTTATTCTTTTCTTCTTCGTTTTGGGCGATATGAATGGCTGTCGCGCCGCATGCCTTTAAAACTCTCTCGACAATTTCCGTTTCATCGGCAACTTGTCCCGGGTGCCCGTCCACTTCGATAAGCAAAAGCGCATCGGCATCTTTCGGCAAACCGATTTTCTTATCTTCTTCAACATAATTTATGGTCGCATGGTCCAAAAATTCCAAAGTACAGGGCACAACGTGGGCGGCGATGATACCCGCAACCGCTTCCGACGCTTTTTGCACATCGTCAAAAATAGCCATCATGGCTTTTGACGCCTTAGGAGGCGGAACAAGTTTTAAAATAGCTTTGCTGATAAGACCGAGCGTTCCCTCGGAACCGATCATCATACCCGCAAGATTATATCCGGTAACGCATTTTACCGTGCGGGAACCGGTTTTTACCAGCTGCCCCTCGAAATCATAAAATTCCAAGCCCATGACATAATCTTTGGTTACGCCATATTTCAAACCGCGCAAACCGCCTGCGTTTTCGGCAATATTGCCGCCGATGGTCGAAATGCTTTGCGAACCCGGATCAGGAGGATAAAAAAGCCCTTTTGTCCGAACCTGATTTGCAAATTGCTCCGTAACAACTCCGGGTTCGACAACCGCATACAAATCTTCTTCATTGATTTCCAAAATTTTATTAAGTTTTCCGGTCGCGATAACAACGCTGTCCTTATCGTCGGGAATGGTTCCGCCGGAAAGATTGGAACCTGAACCGCGGACAGTGATGTGCAATCCTTCATCATAACATTTTTTAACAATAACTCCAAGCTGTTCTGTTTTAGTCGGAAACAAAACCAAAGCCGGCACGCAAGACTCAAGCACAGCCGCATCAAAAGAATAGCTATGCCTGTCTATTTCTTCTGATAAAACATTTTCCTTTCCCAAAAGAGCTTCAAACTCCGCAATTAACGCTTTTGAAATCATAATTCACCTATTTCCTCGTTAAAGTTACTTGCATGTTTTTTAAAATACCACCGCTTCATTCGGCTTGCAACAAAAAAACTAAAATTAATGAAACCACCCTTTTACCGCATAATAGACAATCATGCCAAGACCGATGAAAAGCATGATACCCAAACAGATAGGATAAGCGTATTCATAACCGTATTCCGGCATATGCTCGAAATTCATGCCGTATAGACTGGAAATGAATGTCAGCGGCAAAAAAATCGAAGACAAAACCGTTAAAATACGCAGGCGTTTATCGGACAATTCTCGAAAATGGGAATCTATCCTATGAAGCTGATCTTCCAGATGCTTATCCAACTTATGCATGCTTTGCTCGACATGGGCGAGCGTATCTAAAATATCATTAAGCAATTTTTTAGTATGCGCAGGAAAGAACGATACGGAAATAACGGTTCTCAGCAAGGTGCAGGCAAATAAAAACTCTTCGCACTGCCCGGTGATATTCATTAAACGACCCTTTATCTTAACAACGTTATCATTGTCCTGATCATCGGGAATGCTTTCCAAGGACTTGATAAAACTGTTGATAATGCTTCTTGCTTCAAGATAATTATTAATAAGGTGTTCTTCTATGCCCTCAAGAAGATACATCAATAAAAAAATGCCTTCCTTACCTTCGAGCTTCACGCCCGCCTGCAGCTGCTGATAGGCTTTATCCAGCGTTTCACCTTCGCTCTTTGTTATTGTAAGAACAATATTTCCTAATAAAACCAAATGGATAAAATAGGTTGTTTCCTCCCAGCGGTTAGAAGTCGGAATACGCAGATACAAGCCTGTCGCCTGCACAACTTCAACCCTCGGAAACGCTTTTTTATCGGTAAAAAAACGTTGTTCAAATTCAGAAAGAGGGAGTGCAGCCAACAATTTTTCCCATTCGTCATCAGTTGAAATTTCATAATTCACCCAATACAAATTTTGCGATTGCTCAACAAAAAGTTCTTCCAAAACAACTTCCTGTCCTGTTTCTTTGCAAATATTGTTATGGATGAAAACGACTTTTTTATCCATTCCGCGACCTATTCTTTTTTCAATATTTCCACGGTTAAATTATGGTTTGTGAAGACACAGATGTCACCGGCGATTTCCATTGATTCCCTTGCGATTTCTTCCGCATCCAAATTGCTGTGTTTTAAAAGCGCTTTTGCGGCGGAAAGGGCGAAACTTCCGCCTGATCCGATAGCTGCAACCCCTGAATCCGGTTCTATGACATCGCCGGTTCCCGTTAAAATCAAAATATGTTCCAAATCAGCAACAAGAAGCATGGCTTCCAATTTGCGTAAGTATTTATCATTCCGCCAATCTTTCGCAAGCTCGACAGCGGCTCTGGCCAAATTTCCGCCGCTTTCCTCAAGTTTCGCTTCAAAACGTTCAAAAAGGGTGAAGGCATCGGCAGTCGCCCCTGCAAAACCTCCGATAACTTTTCCCTTATAAAGGCGGCGGACTTTTTTCGCCGTATGTTTCATCACCATGGATTGCCCCATGGTAACCTGTCCGTCTCCGGCTATGACGACTTTATCGTCTTTTCTGACCGCAAGTATCGTAGTGCCGCGTATTTCCATGCTCATACCCTTATTTCCAATATTTTTTCCGTTCCGCCATAATGGACTGAACGTTTTTCAAACTTGCTTTTTGCGTATCCGTTTGAGCGAGTTCCCCTGCTCTTTTGAGCCAAGAATTTGCCCTTGCTTCGTCATTTCTGTAAATTTCAGCCAGCGCCAACTGCAAATAGCCTTCAAATTCCTTGCCTTGACGCCCTAAAACACGTCCGTAAAAATTTAAAACCTCACCGTCTTCAGGAGCGTACCGCAAAACTTTCTCATACTCTTTTTGGGCTTCAAGAACATGATTTTCGCTGTCCAGCAAACGGGCGTAAAAAAATACCGCCATATAATCCTTAGGATTTACGGAAAGGGCTTTTTCCAAATATTTCTTTGCCTGCGCAAACTTTCCCACATCAAAATAAAAACGTCCCAGTTCCCTGTTCATAAGGGAATCGGAAGGAGCGGCTTGCACGGCTTTTTGCAAAAATTCTTCCGCCTGTCTGATTTGATTGCGTTTATGGGCGACTATTCCCAAGCCCATATAATCATAAGCGCTTTTTTTCGCTGAAAAATAATTTTCCGCAAAACGAAGATCCGCATAATAGGCGACGGTCAATGCTTTCGCCCGCAAAAACCTGCTGTTGTCAATCTTTTTATTCGTTTTTTTTAAGCCGCGGACAAAGGAATTTACCGCTGCAATACGGGCATTGATATTGGGGTGTGTGGATAAATACGTCGGAAAATCGGAACTCGCGCCTAAACTTTTATTTTGCAGGACCTGAAAGGCTTTCGCCATTCCCCGCGGGTCGTATCCCGCCCTCATCATATATTGCAAACCGAACTTGTCCGCATCACTTTCATCCTGCCGTCCATAGCTGAGCATCGCCGCCTGCGAAGTCGCCATTGAACCGGCAAGCAAAGCCCCGGAGGCATCCCCCCCGCCGGCTAAAACAGCTCCCACCATAGCAACCAAGGTTCCGATACTCAGATATGTTCCTCTGTCAATACGCGAAGCAATATGCCTTTGGGTCACGTGCGCAACTTCATGGGACAAAATACCTGCCAAAGAGTCCTCGTCTTCAATATTGACCAGCAGTCCGGAATAAACGCAGACATAGCCTCCGGGAGTGGCGAACGCATTAAGCACGGGACTGTAAATAACGTTTGTTTCAAAATCAAACGGCTGCGGAGGCACTTTCGCAATGATACGGTCCACGACGGAACGCACATATGATTTTATTTCAGGGTCTTCAATGATCGGCAAACGGGATTTCACAAGAATTTCAAATTCTTTGGCAAGTTCTTTTTCATCACGTATGCTAAATTCTTTAAACAATCCAGCCTTTGAAACATGAAGAGGACTTATGACAGCAATACATGCCGCGATACAAGCCGCCAAAATTTTTTTTATCATATTTCCTCACTATTTTCATAGTGTTAGCTAACCGGTATAATTGATCGCCCATACCTGCCCGTTTTGCGTGTCACGGACTTCAACATGCATGGCAGTAAGCGTATCACGGATGCTGTCGGCTTTTGCAAAATCCTTATTCTTCTTCGCTTCAAGCCTTTGCGCCAATAAATCTTCCACGTTTTGAACATCGATATTCATACGCTTCGCATTTAAATTTCTCAATTCAAGCAAAATGTCTGCCGGTTCCAGAGCGAAAACTCCCAGAATTTGCGACCAGATATTCACTTCCGCGCTGACCTGTTCCAAAAACGCTTTTGTTCCGTCCTTGCCTCGGAGCGTCTTGTCTTCAAGAACCCTGTTCACAAGACGGACAATGCCAAAAACATGCCCGAGCGCGGCGGCGGTATTGAAATCATCGTCCATAGCGTCCAGAAAAGCTTGTTTCAATTCCTGAAATTCTTTTAAAATTTCTTCAGGCATAGCCATTTTCTTATTGAAATCCTTTTGCAATGCGGAACGGACTTCCGCTAAACACTCATAAACGCGCACAAGCCCTTTTTCCGCATCGTCCATGGTTGCGAAACTAAAATCAAGGGGGCTTCTGTAATGTTTGCTCAAAAGGAAAAACCGCAATGCTTCGGGATGTCTCGCTTCCAAAATGTCCCGTATCGTCTTGAAATTTCCCAATGACTTTGACATTTTTTCCGAATCAATCTGCACAAAGCCGTTATGCACCCAAAATCTTGCAAATTCTCCGCCAAGAGCGGCTTCGCTTTGGGCTATTTCGTTCTCATGGTGAGGAAAAATCAAATCCTGTCCCCCGCCATGAATATCAAGAGGCAGCTTCAAATTCTTTTCACTCATGGCTGAACATTCGATATGCCAGCCCGGACGCCCTTTTCCCCAAGGACATTCCCAATACGGTTCGTTGGGTTTCGCCGCTTTCCATAAAGCGAAATCAAGGGGATCTTCCTTTTCTTCTCCCGGTTGTATCCGTGCCCCCGAACGCATGTCATTCACATCACGTCCGGAAAGCTTGCCGTACTCTTTAAAAGAACGGACTCTGAAATAAACATCGCCGGAAGGAGTTGCGTACGCATGACCTTTGGAAATAAGCTTTTCGCAAAGTTCAATCATTTCTCCGATATAGTCGGTAGCCTTAGGCTCCATATCGGCACGGCGGACATTGAGCTTGTCCATATCTTCATGAAATGCCGCAATATAACGTTCGGAAATTTCCTTTGAACTCACGTTTTCCTGATTGGCGCGATTGATGATCTTGTCGTCAACATCGGTAAAATTCCGCACAAATGTCACTTGATTTCCCTTAAATTCCAAATAACGGGCGATAACGTCAAAAACAACGGCGGAACGCGCATGCCCGATATGGCATAAATCATAGGCTGTTATTCCGCAGGCGTACATTCCCACCCTGCCTGCGACTTGCGGAACGAATTTTTCTTTTTTCTTGGTCATCGTGTTATATATATGCATAAAAAACTCCTTATTATTCCGTTAACTTCGCATAGTATACATAATAATTCGGTTTCAGTCAAAGAAAAGCCCTTGCCGATTAATTTTTAAAAACGCAATGATTTTATGCGGCTTCTTTTTTATTGTCTTTTTTTTTATTTCAAGTATACTTATCAAGAAATTATGACGGAGTATCCATTATGTTAAATAAAGCTATGATTATCGGACGGTTAGGACGTGAACCGGAACTCAAATACACCCAAAGCGGCATGCCTGTCACAACGCTCAACATCGCCACTGACGAAAGCTATCTTGACCGTGACGGAAACAGGGTTGAAAAAACGGAATGGCACAGAGTGAGCGTTTTTCAGCGTGCAGCGGAAAACTGCGCCCAATATCTGAGCAAAGGAAGTCTTGTTTACGTGGAAGGACGCATTCAAACCAGAAAATGGCAGGACCAGCAGGGGCAAGACCGTTATTCAACCGACATTGTGGCGAATACCGTACGTTTCCTTGACAAGAAAGGTGACAGGAATTCTGACGATTTCGCTCCTCAGCCGGCTCCAAAACCGAAACACAATCAAGAACCGATGGAAGACTACGGCTCACCGTTTCCAAGTGAAGCGAGCGATATGGACGACACCCCGTTTTAATCGCGATACCATAAAATAAAAAATAAGCCCTTTTTTTAGTTCAACCTGAAAAAGGGTCTTTTTATTTAACATAAAAATCAATAAAAGAAAAGTTCTTCTTGGGTAAAGAAAAAACGCCATTCCCTGTCAAAGCTTTCCTCGCTGTCAGAGGCATGCAGGGCGTTTGCGGAAATACTTTCCCCGTATTTGAAACGCAGCGTGTTCTCTTCCGCTTTTTTAGGGTCGGTATTTCCCGTCAATTCCCTGAAATCAAAAATCGCATTCTCTTTTTGCACAACAAAACAAAGCACGGGACTTAAACACATATACCGGATAAGTTCATTAAAAAAAGGTTTATCCGCATGCATTGCATAAAAATTTTTCGCTTTTTCTTCCGTAAGGTGAAACAATTTCAATCCTATCAGCTTAAAGCCCGCATTCGCGATATCGTCCAATATTTTACCGTAAAGCTTTTTTTTCATCGCATCAGGTTTTATAATTCCGAAGCTATATTGCATAATTCCCCCTAAAATGTTGACGGCAAAGAAAAAACTATGTTTTGATCCTTATACGCCTGCCATTTTTTTAATGCCTCAACAGTAGATCTTCTCACATGTCCGATAATGACAATACGTTTATTTCTTTTTGAAAGTTCATAAGCACGGTTCAATTCTTGCAAAATGTTTGCCGTATTCATATCGTTGTCTATGAAAAAATCACGTTTTGCCACTAAAAATTCATTCTCTTTACCAATCCGGTATAACTTCGACTGCGGAACAGTCAAACTGTCAAGCACCGAAAAATACGGTTTTATTTCCTGAACGGCTTTATAAAATTTTATAATAGCCGTTTCGTTCAGCGTGAATTTCGACCCCATGTGATTATTCAAACCCTGCGCATAGGGCAATGAAACAATATTTTCATACAAAATATCACGGATCTCTTCAAAACTCATATCCGTATACAAGCCCTGCTTTCCTATATCGACTTTCATCCCGCCGCGGGGCAGCGCTTCCATGGGCTGATGCAAATAAACAGGCAAGCCTTTTTCATGGGCTAAAACAGCAATAGACACCGCATAAGTCGATTTCGGCCAAATGGAAAAAATAACGGGAAAAGGCAAATCCATACACTCTTTCGCCAAAGAAAGATTTTCTCCCGCATCATCCAAGATGAGCGTGATGAAAGACCGGCTGCCTGACAGCAGGCTAAAAACGGAAATGCGTTCCTGCAATTCCTTTAATCGAATAACATGCGTAATTTTTCCTTGATATTGTATATAATAAAAACTTTTTTCAAAAGTTACGGAACAAGACAAATTCTGATTTTTTAAAAAATCTTTGAGTTTTCCAAAAAAAGCGATGTTCTCATCATCAATATAATACATGTACTCCGGGGTTTCCTCATGCACCAGCTGATAAACGATAAAAGGGTACGCCTCGTTTTTTTGTGTGAAATGTATTCCCTTATCGGCATAAATCAAGGATTGAGCTGGAATTTCCTTCTTCAGAAAACCGTCAACCGCTTCATGGATTTTCCCGATATGCGCGAGCAATTCCTTATCATATCGATAATTCCGGCAAATACTTTTCTCCAGTTCCCAATAAGGGTCACGGTCAGCAATGTATGCGGAAAAATTTATGTCCGCCGCGTTATAAGAACTCTTATGCGCCAACAAGTTTTGCCCGTTTTCCGTTTTTGTTTCCCGGTATTCTTCGTGAAAAACACCTGAATTGGTGGTATACAGAAAATGCGAAAGCAGCGCGGAAATACCCAAATAAACAGCCATGCACAAAACAAAAAACAAAAATCCCGCAAAAATGCGTTTCATTCCCGCGAAAATCGGTTTATTTTTATTCAGTGCTGCCAATACGTGCCGTTTCATTTTCCGCTCATAAAAAAGGACTTGCGTTTACAAGTCCTTATTTTAAACAAAATCAAAAATACTGTCTATCTTTCAATTATTTAATTTTTTGAATGGTTGGCAAAGATTTGACCAGCTGCAAAGCGACCCTCAGCTGATTGTCGTTTTCCAAAAGTTCTTTGCTCTCGATATTTTGAACAGACTGAGCATTTTTCTTAGCTCTGTCAGATTCAAGATGTCTTGTTAAATCTTTTTCACGGACGGAAAAATTATCTTCGGCTTTACGGGGACTTTCCCAAAGCACTTCAAAATCGGGAACAATGCCTTCGGCTTGAATGGATTTTCCGGAAGGAGTGTAATAGAGGGCAACCGTTAATTTCAAGCCCGTTCCGTCAGGCAAAGGAATGACATTCTGCACGGAGCCTTTGCCGAAAGTTTTTTCTCCGACAATCAAGGCGCGTTCCTGATCGCAAAGCGCACCCGCCACGATTTCGGAAGCAGAAGCAGACCCCGCATTCACTAAAACAACCAAAGGGGCTTTTATATCGTCTTTTTGTTTTTGCGCCTTATATTCCAGCTCTTCATTGCCGTCACGCCCTTTCATGGACATGATCACGCCTTCTTCAAGGAACATATCGGCAATATTGATTGCTGATTCGACCAATCCTCCGGGGTTGTTGCGCATATCAAGGACAATGCCTTTCAACTCCGATTTTTTCATCGCCTCATCGATTTCTTTTCTCAAATCAGAAAACGTATTTTCACTGAAACGCGTCAGCCGCACCCAAAAATATCCATTTTCCAATTCCTTGACTTTCACGGTATGATACGGAATATCGTCACGTTTCAGTTTCACGGTCACAGGGGAATTTGAATTTTTATGCAAAATAAGCAGGGTGAGCTCCGTGCCCTTTTTGCCGCGCATGAGGGTTGCCGCCTCTGACAAGGTCATTTGGTCGGTGAATTTTCCGTCAATGGAAAGAATTTGATCGCCTGCCAGAATACCCGCTTTATACGCAGGAGTGTCTTCGATCGGAGTAACAACGGTCACAATACCGTTCAAGGTGGTGATTTCAACGCCAATACCGCTGAATTTGCCGACATTCGTTTCCTGCATCTGCTTGAATTCATCTTTATCCATCATTGCGGAATGAGGATCCAAACCTTGCAGCATGCCTTTCAAAGCACCGTCGATCAATTCCGGCTGCTTGACTTCCTCAACATAATATTGTTCGACTATATCAAGAACCTGACTGAATCTACGCAAAGAATCATAATCAACATCGGCACTGACGGCCTTCATATATGTTCCGCCTGCCAAAAACGCAGCCATTACAACAGAAAAACAAATTGTCAATCGAATATATTTACGCATCCAAGCCTCCAATCATATTGGTTGATAAGTATACACACATACCCGTAAAATAGCAATAATAAAAAAACGTTAAATTTTCTTTTTACTTAATCGCCTTTTCTCTTTGAAGCATATTTGACAGAACCCCCAAAAAAAAATATGCTCATTAAAAATCATTTCTTGAGGTTTCTATGAATAAAAAAATATTGTCAGGGCTTGCCGTCCTTCTCGTAATACTTGCCGGAGGCTATTTCTACACCAAGAAAATCAATTCGCAAATTGAAGAGATTGCGGAACAAACCCTTGCCGACTATAACATCAAACATTCGGCTATCAAGTATAATTGCCTCAATAAAACACTGATGATTAAAGACATAGCCTTTCCTTACGACAGCAAGAACATAAAAATAGACAACACAGCCGAAGAAATACTCATTAAAGGCGTCAATGCCGATTCTTTCAAAAAAGACACGGACGAAGCCATGCTTTTGTGCAAAGAACTTATTTTTAAAACGGTCAAATCAACCGTCTATGCCTATGACAACGAAGAATTGGAAACAACGACAAAAAAAATCAGCATAAAAAAACCTGTCCTCAATTTACAGAAATTAATTTCTCTCCATGCAACTATGCCCTATTCCGAAGAATATTTTCAAAATATTTTAAATATACGCCATGACGGCATTGTTTTTGACAATATCAATATGCAGGCATTCAAAGACAGTGAAAATAACATGAGCTTCGCCATAGACACGATTGAATTTCCTGCTTTCCGTGAAAACAATTTTGATATTTTTTATAAGAATATCAATATCGCAAGCAGTCCTATCGATATTAAAGCCGCAGAAATCGCCTTGCAAAACATCACGCTTCCCACAGCGGAATATTTGGCGACTCTCAGCAAAACCGTCATCCGCCTGAATGAATTGGAGCGGTATCTCGACTATGCAAACGACAGCCTCAGCCTGCTCGAATACGAGGAATTATCGGAAATGCTTTTGTCACAATTATCTTATCAGGATAGCACGCCGCTGATGAGTAATATAAAAATTGCCGACATAGCATTTTCTTTCAATGAAATCGATGAAGTCGCCGAAACTCCGATAACCATAAAAGAACTTGCCTATGCAATAAATGAAAACGACAAAACGCTCATCATCAATTCCGAACTTGAACAACTGACTATCGCCAATAATTTTTTGCAGCATGTCGTAACCCCGAAGTCCCTTGAACTTTTTAAACAAAAATTTACGAACGGAATGATAATCAGCTTGGGCCACAATGCCGAATATACCAAAGAAACAGGGCGATACACCCAAGACACGAAGCTTTCCGTCGATAAACTGGCGGATCTTACCGCAAAAACTGCGGGATTTGTCCTCAACAAGGACAAATCCGTTTTCCTTTCAAATTACAATACGTTTCTTTCCGGCTTGACAGAATATGATTTGGATAAAATTCTCAATACGGTCACATTAAAAAACCTGCAAGTATCCTATGCCGATACCGGTTTTATAGATTTTGCATTTAAAATCGCGGCACAAGAAACAGGCATGCCTGCCGACAAAGTCAAAGAACAGGCGCTTGCCACACTGGAAATGGAAAAAAATACCATAGCGGATATTGAAGAACGCACAACGTTTGACAATGATGTCATCAAAGTCATCGATACGCTTATGGAAACCATCAACAATACGGGAAAATTCCTTATAGGCATAACATTTGATGATGAATTGACATTGAATGAACTCATCAATGCAACAGATGCTCCAGCCTATACTTTGGAAGTGAATGCAAAATAATCACAAAACGTTTGTCCGAACGGGGGATACGATATGCATTTTTATTTGCTCACAGGCATTGTTGTCGGTTTTGCAGCAAGCATTTTAGCCGGAAGATATGGAAGAAACGTGAATTTTTGGTTTGTTGTTTGCTTCATCTTTCCTCCTACGTTTCTTGTTTTATTGGCACTCGGCGAAAATCAGGAATGCATGCCGGACATGCAAAATCAGGCACAAGCAATGAATGAATACACGGAATGCCCTTACTGTGCGGAACGTATCAAGAAAAAAGCCAAAGTGTGCAAACACTGCGGACGCGATATTCCCCCGAAAGAAATAAACATATGAAACAAAGTCCCTCCGGAGACTTTGTTTTTGTGTTAAAGCGGCGGCAACAGGGCTCACATTCAAAATCAATTGAATGAAAATAAAATAAGACCGCCATCCGCCCGAAGAATACCACCCCCTGTTTACGCGTGGTACGAATAAATAAAACAAGGTAAGCCGCCTCATAACAGCTTGCAGATAGAATGCGGCGAACAAACATATTTTTAAAACGCCTTAAAGCAAGCTATACCATGCTTGATCTCCCAAAACAGAAAGAACCAACAACTAAGGAATAAAATAGTTTCAAATACAAACCCGATGAAATTTATCCCATATATGCCAAAACTGTTGATACCATAAGAGCTTAACAATCGGAAATTCATAAGAAACTATCAATGAAGCTAAAGAAATAAGCAATAAAAAAAGATGTGTTATGCATTTTGGAAAATAACATAACAGATGATAATGAAAATTTGCACATTGTAAAAAGATGATGAATGAAATGCGACCGGCAAATAATTTAAAACGTCTTGAAACACAAACCGGCAATTTGCCCTTATAGAGCGGAAAAAACCACCCGCTGAGCGGATGGTTTTTATTCTTACTCATATTTATTATGACAACATATTATTTTAAATGAATTTCAATACGCACATTGAATTCATGTTCAAGTTCGCTCAGCCTGTCACGTTTTTTATTCAATAAATAAAACGCGATTTCCTGTTCCACATGATGCACATACGTTGCAGGCACATTTTTTCCTGCCAGCTTGCTCCTGATATCACGCAAAACCCCCTGCGCCTGCCACTCCAAGTTTCTTCTAAACCCCGTTCCCCGACAATGCGGACATGGTTCGGAGGTTATGGAAATAACACTGGACCCGGTTCTTTGCCGGACGAGTTCAAGCAAGCCGAAACCGCTCAATTTTCCGATATCGTGCCTTGCCCGGTCGCGTTTCATTGCGGCGTGCAACGCGTTTTCCACGTCGCGGCAATGGTTTTTATCCCGCATTTCAATAAAATCGATAACAACCTGCCCGCCAATGTCACGAAGGCGCAAATGTCTGGCTATGGCTTCCACAGCCTCCATATTCGTCCTGTAAACCATGGCTTCAAAATTACTTTTGCCTTGGCTTTTTCCGGAGTTGATATCTATCGCCATAAGCGCTTCCGTTTGGTCAAAAACCAAACGGCCGCCGGAAGGAAGATTGACTTCCCGTTTAGTCACTTCGTCAAGCTGACGGGTGATATTGAAATGCTCCCAAAGCGTTTGCCTCTTATCATCGTATAAATGCAGCATATCCTTATTTTTCGGGAAAAGGACCTTTATCAGTTCGCCGACGCTTTTTTGCACATCTTTGGAATCAACCCAAACCTCATCAATATCTTCATTCAGATAATCACGGACCGCACGGGTGGCTAAATCCGCTTCCTGATAAACCAAACTCGGAGCAGGTGATTTCACGACTTGTTTTTGAATGGTCTTCCATGTGCGTTTCAGCAGCTGCAAATCTTTATGAATATGCGTCTTGCTCGCTCCCTCGCTCGCGGTGCGGATAATCACGCCCATATTTTCACCGGGCTTAATACCGTTGAGCAGCATACGCAGTCTTTGACGCTCTTCATTGTCTTCAACCTTGCGGGAAACGCCGATTTGTTCCTGCCCGGGAGTTAAAACGAGAAAACGCCCCGCAAGGGAAAGCCATGTGGTTAAAAAAGCCCCTTTGGAACCGTTCGGTTCTTTGACCACCTGCACCAAAACTTCTTGACCGACTTTCAAAACTTTTTGAATGGGAGGATATTTAGCCGAGGTTTCATGATGCAAAGACAAATAATATTCGGGGTGCACCTCGTCAATTTGCAAAAAGCCGTTTTTACCGCAGCCGAAATTGACAAAAGCCGCTTGCAGGTTCGTATCCACGTTATTGATGACGCCCTTATAAATATTTCCGCGGATTTTGCTCTGATGCGCCATTTCAACGAAATATTCGGAAACAACCCCGTTTTCCGTAATCACAACTTCGACTTGTTCGTCGGGCACGGTGCTTACATAAAGCACCCTGTGAACATGCTCTTTCTTATCTTTTGCCGTTTCTTTCTTATTTTTTTTCGCTTTGCGCAGCGTTTCTTCAGCTTCGATGCGGGCGATTTCGCCGTCTTCCACAATAGGGAAATTTTCAAATTCCTGAACTAAATCCGCCTCATTTTGAATTTTCTTTTTACGGCCGCGTTTTCTTGGCTTTTTTATGCTTTTTTCAGAATCGCTGACAAGAGGCAGAACGGCGTCGATATAAGGGGCTTCTTCAATAACACCCAAGACTCCCAAACCTGCCTGCTCACCGCAAGCGCTTAAGCTTTCCGTTCCGTTGTATTCGGCAACACCGTTCACGCCTGCGACAAAATCAACGTCTTTTTCTTCCGGTTTTGCGTTTTCATTAACTTCGCCTGCGATGATTTCTTTATTTTCTGACGCATTCTTGCCTTTACGGCCGCGTTTCCTGGAAGCTGCGGCTTTCTTATTCTCACTTTTTTCTTCAACAGGAACCATTTGCCCTTGCTCATAAACAAGCATATCCTTTGAACCGACAAGAGCGATATCTTTTACGCTTTGTTCCGCGGGAAGATTTCGGGAGGGTTCATCATAAGGCAATTCTTTTGAATTGCCCGCCAAAAGAGCTTTACGGTCCTGAGCGGCTGAAGCGATGGCTTTGCGTTCCTGCGAAGTTATTGCGGGAGGAACTTCTTTTACTGCTTGAACGGTATCGGTTTTGCGCCCGCGGGGTTTTGCCGCTTTTCCACGGGCAGGGGCAGCCGTTTTTCCTGTTCCGCTTTTTTTCTTGTCAGCCCCAAGTGCGGAATTATCAGAAGCAGAATGTTCAGGCGATGTTTCTTGAGCGCTTTCTTCCGGTGCCGGGATTTTTGTTTTTCTTGGGCGCCCGCGGCGTGATTTTTTGGGCGTTTCGCTATCCAAAGCTTGCGGCTCAAACTTCGCCTCACCCTCTTTTGGGCTTGTTTCCTGATTATTTTCCGTTACAGCGGCTTGCTTTCTGGGTCTTCCTTTCTTCTTTTTTTCTGTTTCTTCCATAAAAAATCCTAATTGATTGTACATAATTCCATTTCAGGCGTTTCGGAAAGCACTAATTTCCCATAACAACCCGACGCAAAAGCCCCAAGATTAAAAACCGTTGTCTTGCCTATGGTATCTTTTGCGCGGCTTTCGTGAATGTGCCCGCAAATACAAAAATCCGGCTGATAATCTTGTATAAATTTTAAAATTGCCTTGCTCCCGACATGCTTTCCGTTTTTCAGTCTGTCACATTCCGTTCCATAAGGCGGATTATGGCTGATGAAAACTGTTAACGCCTTTTTGGGAAGCATTGCGAATTTTTTCAAATTTTCTTCATAAAATTCTTCAGCAAATTCTGAAGAAGTGGAAAAAGGCGTCGGCAAAGAACCGCCCATTCCCAAAAGCAAAATCGTGTTCGTTTCAATATGCCGCTTATGCAAATTTATTCGCCTTTCCGATAAATATCCGTCAACCTGCGCCGTATCCATATTTCCTATTTGGGCATAAATTTTCCTATTGCATGCTTCAAGCGCCTGCATCACTTTTTTTGCGTCGCCCAGCGTACCGTTTTTTCCGATATCGCCAGTAACAACAATACCTTGCGCTTTTTGAACATCTTTTATCCGAGGAATAGTTCGTATTTCGCCGTGAATATCACCTAAAAAAATCCAAAAAGGAAATTCCGCAATCCCCATATCCTCAATTCCCGCATACAAACTGGATATTTACAAAAAAAACGATACAGTATATTCATTTGTTAGAAAAGTAATAATAAAAATTCATTTTTTTTTCAAGAAAAAAATAAATAATATAAAATTTTTAGAGGCGATATGGATAAAAACACATTAAGGAAACATATGGACGAGCAGAGAAGTACTTTATATAAAAATAATAATTTCAATGAATTATGTTTAAAAGTACAAAATCATGTTTTAAAACATCCGCTTTTTCTTTCTGCAAAAAACATTTGCACCTATGCCCCGGCAAAAAGCGAAATCGATGTGAATTCAATAAGCCAAACAGCATGGGAACAAAATAAAGCCGTTTATTATCCCCGCTGTTCAAAAACGCAAAAAGGGATCATGCATTTTTATCTGTGCAATAATTTTTCAGAACTTGAAAAAGGCGCCTATGGTATTTTGGAACCCAAAAAATCATGCCCTATTTGCAGTGAAGACACACTCAACAGCCCTGACACGCTTATTCTTGTACCCGCCCTTTCCTACTCTCCAAAAGGCTGCCGTTTGGGATACGGACAAGGATTTTACGACAGGTTTTTAGCAAAAATTCCGCAAGCCGGCAGTTTCGGCATTACTTTTACGGCTCTTCTCTCAAATGAAATCCCCGCTGACCCGTGGGATTTGCCGGTACAATACCTTGTAACGGAAGAAGGAATACAAAAAATACAAATTTGATGAAATAAAAATTTTTTGCCGTATACAATACGCTGAAAAAATTTCTTATCAAACCTTATTCCAATTTCATTTTTCTGCACAAGTCTTCATAAACCTTGTCAATGTGCTTGCCAAGCAATTCTGTTGCGTGCTTCACTTCCCCGTTTTGCATCGCGTAATAAATATCTTGGTGGTCGGATAACACCATGTTTTCCTGCACATCTTCACAGCTTTGATAAGAATTGTAATATCTCGTATAAATATTGCAGCGTAAAAAAATTCTTTTCCACGCTTCAAGCAAATAGGTATTGTACGCCATTTTCACAATAAATAAATGAAACGCTTCATCAATTTCAACAAATTTCTTAATATCGTCATAACGCAGCGCCATGACAGAATCTTCCAGCATTCTGTTCATAACGGAAAGAACATAATAATCATTGCGTTCCGTAACAATCCTCAAAGCTTCCACTTCCAATAACTTGCGTATGCTGAAAACATTATGCGCGTCATCATGTTCAAGCAAAGGAATATAACTGCCTTTTTTAGGAACTTTTTTCAAAATTCCTTCAGAAACAAGACGGTTTAAAGCAATGCTTATAGGCGTTCTGCTCATGCCAAAGTCGATAGCTAACGAGCTTTCCAAAATAAAATCACCGGGCTTATACGATTGTTTGATAGTTTCCGTCAATAAACGATATGCCCTCTCTTCCGCATTTAATTTTTCTTTCACATTACCCATGAAAGCCTACTTCCCATAATCTAAGCGTTACTGTATAAGAGTACCTTTTCATTCAATTCTTGTCAATCAAACAAAATTATTATTTATTCATTGAAATAAATTGCCTCCCGACCATCTTTCCAGTATATTGGAAAAAATTTTTGGGACTTCTTTATGAAAATATTGCATACCTCCGACTGGCACATCGGCAGCACGTTTTACGGCAAAAAAAGAAATGAGGAATATGCGGCTTTTTTTGCATGGCTGCTTGCATTGATTCAAAAAGAACAAATCGACGTACTGCTTATCGCAGGCGACATTTTCGATACAGCCCTTCCCAACAACTCAGCCCAGCACCTTTATTATTCCTTTTTAATTGATTTACGCGGCACTTCCTGCAAACATGTTGTCATTACCGGCGGAAACCACGACTCCCCAAGTTTTTTAAATGCCCCGCAGGCGCTTTTAAAATCCCTCAACATCCATGTCATAGGGGCTATGCCGGAAAACATCCATGATGAAATTATTCCCATCCGACATAACGGCGAAGAAATAATCATTCTTGCCGTTCCTTATTTGCGTGAACGCGATTTGCAGGGCATAGCGATTACGGAAAATTATGAAACAAGAGCGGAAAAAATCGTTCGGTCCATTGCCGAACATTACAAAAATCTTACAGAAATCGCCCTGAAACAAAAACAGGCAAACAGTCCGCTCCTCGCCATGGGACACCTCTATATCGCAGGCTCCCAGCTTGAGGAAGAAGGGGAGCGGGAACTTTACATCGGCTCCCTCGCCAAAATTTCTGCCGATATTTTTCCAAAAGAAATTAATTATGCCGCCCTCGGTCATATCCATTCAGCGCAAAAAATCGCCAAAACCGAACATATCCGTTACTCCGGCTCTCCCCTCGCCATGAGTTTCGCAGAAAAAAGCAACAAGAAAAAAATGCTCGTTCTTGACACGGAAAATTCTTTATCCGTACAGGAAATAGAAATTCCGGAATTTCAAATAACCCGCAAAATTTGCGGAAACTTTTCCGCAATACGGCAGGAAATTGAAAAACTGAAAGCCCTCGGTCAATCCGTATGGCTTGAAGTCGAATACAGCGGCGAGGATAAATTCAATTTAAAAGATATGCTTTTCGCATTGACCGCCGACAGCAAAATTGAAATTCTCAAATTCAAAAATCAAAATATTATTGATTACTATATCAATGATACGCTGTCGGAAGAAAACCTTGAAGACCTCGACCCGCAAAAAATATTCGACAGAATTTTAGAAAAAACATCCTATCCGGATGAAGAAAAACAAGAACTGCTCGCTTGCTATCATGAAATTTTAACCGCCTTGGCGGAAAAAGACATAAACGAATAAATTATGAAGATACTCAGTTTACAATTAAAAAATCTCAACTCGCTTTACGGCGAATGGTTTATTGATTTTACCGATAAAACCTATCAGAATGACGGATTGTTTGTCTTATCCGGTCCGACAGGAGCAGGAAAATCCACCATTTTGGACGCTGTTTGCCTCGCCCTTTACGGACAAACCCCACGCCTCGGAAAAATCACCCAAACAAACAATGAAGTCATGTCAAAGCACACGGCAGACTGCTATTCCCTTTTGCATTTTGAAACAAAAGGAATACAATATTATGCCCGTTTTGAACAAAGAAAAGCAAAAAACAATCCGAACGGAAAACTCCAGGATGTCGAAAGAAGCATTGCCAAAGAAAAGCCTGATTCAATCATTTGCCGAAAAAAAACGGAAATCAATGAAGAAATTATCCGTATTACGGGCATGGATTTTCCCCGTTTCACCCGTTCAATCCTATTGGCGCAAGGAGCTTTTGACAGTTTTTTAAAGGCGAGGGACGAAGAAAAATCAATGCTCCTGGAACAAATCACAGGCACGGAAATTTATTCGGAAATTTCCCAAACAATATATCAGCGTGCAAAATCAGAAAAAGAAAAAAAAGAACGCTTAATCCTTTTAGCAAACAATACTTCGCTATTGCCTCCGGAGGAAATCGAAAAATTAAAAAACCGGCAAGAAACGCATAATCAAGAATTAGCAACGATTAATCAACAACTGTCCCAAATCCGGGCATTCATTCTTTGGCATAATCAAATGCAGGAACTGCAAGAAAAAAATGATACGGCAAAAAATCAGCACAAGAATTTTCTTGAACAAAAAAAAGCTTCGGAAGAAAAAGCAATTCAGCTGATAAAAGCCGAAAAAGCGGAAAAACTTTATCCGGAATACCATGCCCTTAATTTGCAGGAAAAAGAAATCCAAAACGCGCAAGCCAGCCTGACCGAATTGGAAAAAAATCTGCCGAAGCAGGAAACACAATTAAAGCTTCTCATTCAAAAAATCGAAGAAATACACAACAACTGTCAGCAAGAAAAAATAAATTATGAGAAATTGCGCCCTCTTTTCGAGGAAATAAAAAAATTGGATATCGAACTTGAAAATATCAATAAAAACATTCAGGCGCAATCAACGGAAATTGCACAATCAGAAAAAGAAAAACAAAAAATTGCCTCTGATATACAAGAGATAGACAAAAAAAACGCAGCAATACGGCAGGAACAAGACGAACTTTCAAACTGGTTTCAGACAAATACGTGCTTGGAAACATTGAAACAGGAACTGAGCGCCATAAAAAACAATTTAATACACCTAGATACGATAATTGAATCCGGCAAACAAACAAAAAATAAAATCGCAGAACAGGAAGAGGAATTAAAACACCAAAAAACGAACAACGCAAAACAAGAACAAAGCCAAAAAGAACTTATTGCCGACACAAAACTTAAACAAAAACAACAAAAACAAATAACCGGACAAATTGAAACGCTGTTGAAAGAAAATTCCCTGCAAGAATTAAAAACAACGCTTTCTTTTCTTGAAGAAAAAAAATTCCTGCTTGCGCAAATTTCAGCGCTTGAAGAACAGAGAAAAACATTGCGGGAAGGCGAGGAATGTCCGCTGTGCGGTTCAATCCACCATCCTTTTATGCAAAAGGACGCCATAATTCCGTCCGGCAATTCCGATATTGATATCGATATCAAACAACTGAAACACCAAATTGAGGAAATTGAAAAATTAAAACAGGAACAAGATAAAATAGACCTTCTTTTAGCAGAAAACAATAAGCGGTTTGAAAACATCGGGCAAACAATCCAAGACAATGCCCGCCAAATTATGAATAAAGAAAAGCTGATACAAGAATTTCAAAAAGAACGGAACGAACTTTTAAAACAGTACAATGAAGAAAAAGAGACATTATTGCAGCAAGTCAAACCTTTCAATATCACGGAAATTATCCCTAATAAAAACCAGGACATTACCGAAATACTGGAAGGACATCTGAAAAATTTTGACATGAAAAACAAACAAAAACAAGACATTGAACAAAAATTGCAAGAAAATGAAAAACAACTGGCAAGCCTGCAAACACAGCTTGCAGTCATACAAAACAATCTCACATACAAAAACGGGCAGCTCCAGACAGAAAAAAACACATATTCTTCCATTAAAAGAAAACGTGAAAAAGATTTTGCTCAAAAAAATCCTCAAACCGAAGAAGAAAAACTATTAAAATCAATCAATGAACTTGAAGAAAAAAAAGAAAAAATCCTTCAAGAAAAGGATAAACAAAATCAGGAAGTGACCCAAAGCAAGGAACAAATCAACCATCTGCAGGCATTTCTTGCGGAAAAAAGCAAAAACGTTTCCATGCTAAAGGAAGAATTTCTGCAAAAACTGCAAGAGCAAGAATTTTCCGATGTTGAAGATTTTTTAAAAGCGCAGCTCTCCAAAGAAGAATTGCAGCACTTACAGCACATTTTTAAGGAATTGGAACAAAACATAAAACTTACCCAAAGCAAACTTGCGGAAAGCGAAAAAGAGCTGCAGACTCTTAAAAATAAAAATTTAACAGCCGGCTCAAAACAGGAATTGGAAGAACAGGAAAAAAACATTCGGGAAAAACAAGAAGCAAGCCTTGTGGAACTTGGTGAAATTCAAGGAAAACTCAAACAAAATCAAGAAATTGCAAACACATACAACGAAAAACTCCAAAAACTGAAAAAACAGGAACATATCCAAGCCAAATGGGATGCTTTAAATTCGCTTGTCGGTTCTGCTGACGGCAAAAAATTCAGGCAAATAGCCCAAGCAATCACTTTTGAACAGGTTTTGCATTATGCCAATATGAAATTGCAGTTATTGCAAAAGCGCTATTTGCTCATTCAGGATAAAAACAATCTTCTCAATTTAAATGTGCTTGACAATTATCAGGGAGGCGAAATAAGGGCTGTGCAAAATCTTTCAGGCGGCGAAAGCTTTATCGTCAGCCTCAGCCTTGCACTGGGACTTGCTCAAATGGCAAGCAAAAACGTACGGGTGGATTCACTTTTTCTTGACGAAGGTTTCGGAACGCTTGACGAGGAAAATCTTGATACCGCCCTTTCAACCCTTGCCAGTATCCAGCAGGAAGGAAAGCTTATCGGCATCATTTCCCATATTCCGCTTTTAAAAGAAAGAATCAACACCCAAATAAACGTCATTCCCGAACAGGGCGGAAGAAGCATTTTACAAGGCGCCGGCTGTAAAAAACTTCATTAAAAAATCCCCTTTCGCCCCGAAAAGAACAAAAGAGGATTTGTTTCATTCCATATCAGCGAAGCCCTAATTTAACCGCCCATTCGATAAAAATATTTTCGATTTTTATCAGTTTGTTATTGGATAAAGCAAGAATGCCGATTAAATCCTGCATTTGATCCTTGGTTATGCCGAGAGCCAAAAGCTGTTTGGTTATCTCTTCCAAACTTCGGGTTGTTTTTTCCGCTTCCGCAATCATTTTTTGCTCTTTGCCAGAAAGAGCGAGTGTTCCGAAAAGCATTTCGCAAGCCATTTCCCTTGGCAAAGGCATATTGTATCTGCCTAAATACACACGGCTGAAAGCATACGCCAGCGGCATGATTTCCGGTTTATTTTCATTGCGTAAAAAAAACGGAACGGTTTTTAAAAGAACAGTGAAGCGTTTTAATTTTCTGACCAATTCAGCTTTTGAATCGCCTGAACGCCCGTAAAAAACCTGATCTTTCTTCCGTAAAGCGATAACCGCCAGAACCAAAGCCAAAGAAAACAATTCGTTGTCAGTAAAATCAGGTAATTTTTCTTGTTCAAAAAGCTTGAACCTGCCAAAAAACGCCACGCTTCTCAATTCGGATTCAAAGGCTGAAAGCAATTCTTCAAAACGGTTTCCGGAAAAATAGCCTAATATCAACGCATTGACACACAAAGAAATTTTGTACATGGGCAAAATTTCCTTTTCGGCATATTTCGCTTCGACAGCCCGCTTTATTCCTTCAAACGTATAGGCTGCAGGCTGGACACGCAATTCAAGGGCGAAACGGATATAATCTTCTTCGGTGAATGAGGAGCAGACCTTTGCCAGAATTTCCCAAACCAAAGAATGCTCCGCTTCTTCCAAGTTTTCAGCAGAAATTAAGAATTTCGCACAGACAGCACCAAGCAGAACTTCATAATTTTCATAGCCTGTTTGCTCCAAACATTCCTTGGCGAGCAGTGTCCAATATTGATGGTGGTCAGGCGCGTAACACGCATAATCGCGTTCCGTAAGCAAGGAATTTCTTTTTTCTTTTCCTGTCCTTTCAAGAGTCAGGAGTGCGTGAAGGATATCAAAATCACGGCTCATCACGTGTGAAAAAAACTCTAAATTCGTATCCATAATTCTCTCTCTATTTTTTTAATTCCAAATTTCTGTCAAAAGTCGCCATAATCGCTTCAATTACAGCCCCGCGGACAGCATTTTTATCCAGACTATTCATGCCGGCAATGGTTGTTCCCTTTGGCGAACAAACATTCAGGCGCAATTTCGCATAAGGAATGCCGCTGTTTTGCCGTGCAAGCTCCGTACTGCCTAAAAATAATTGTTCAAGCATTTTTTTAGCGTCATCATATTTAAAACCTAAGCGGATCGCCCCTTCAAGCATTGCTTCAAGCATATAAAAGACAAAAGCGGGACCGCTGCCTATCAATGTTGAAAATTCGGCGAATTGAGCTTCCGGCAGGATGCATGTTGTTCCGACGCATGCAAAGATTTTCTTTATTGTTTCCTTATGAACATCCTGAAGCATTCCGTCATCGAAACAAAGGGCTGTGCACCCTTCGCCGACCATGGCAGGCGTATTGGGCATGATGACGGACACCGGGCAAAACGGGCAAATTTTCTTTATAGCCGCAATAGATACCCCGGCAGCAATGGATACAATAATCGTATCGCTTGTTAAAAATTCTTTGATGCGCAGAAGCAATTCTTCAACCGCGTAAGGCTTTACGGCAATGACGACGATATCGGATTTTTTCACAAGCTCTTCTTCTCCGGAACAAGGCAAAAGCCCGCATTCATTTTCCAACTTTTGCAGTTTTTCCGGGTTGTGATCATACCCGGCAACATGAAATTCTTTTGCACGGCTTATTCCGTAAATAATTGCCGACCCCATATTTCCGCAACCGATAAAACCGACTGTCTGCATAATTTCCTCACACAATTTTTTTTGATTATATACACCTATTCATAAAACTTGCAACGCAAAAGAAAAACTCTGTCTAACATGCTAATATTGCATAATATTTAAATTTTCCCATAAAGCGATAATTGTTGTTCCCTCATCTGAATTGTCAATAATACATTCCCCGCCGCAAATTTTACTCTTTCTTTAATATTTTTCAATCCATGCCCGGAATTTGTTCCGCCTGAATATCAATTGACAAAAAGAGCAGGAATTTTTATTCGGCTGTAATTTGTTTTTTGCCGACAGCATTCACTGTTATTACCGCAAGCAAGCCGATACACGCTAATACGGCAATAAAATTAAAAATAGTCACATATCCTTGCACAGGACCTTGAACATCCAGCCAATGCCCATACAATAAACCGAAAACAGCATCCGGCAGCGAGCTGAAAATTGTTATAACGCTTACTGCCGTCGCTGTTTGGTGAGGAGGAATGCGAACTTCTTCCATGCTTGCGTACATGACGCAGTAAAACATCATGCAGGCAAAACTGATAAGCATGGTAATAGCGATAATGACAGTATGGGACGTCGCCGGACTCATATTCAGCAAATATAAAATCAAGCCGATAAAAATACTATAAGCGATAATCATCAAACGTGAAGAATTACCCAGTTTGTCAGCAATATACCCGCTTATCGGACCTGCAAAAATACGGATTCCATAAACACGGACGGTACCCAGCACAGCCCCGAAAGTGATAGACGCACCAAGGACATTCGTTGTGTAAGGAGTCATATAGCCCATGCTGACATAGCAGCCATAACTGCAAGTAATAAGAACAACCAAAATCCACACCCTGCCGGATTTTAAAACTTCAAGCAGCGTATTCACGGCAGAAGCGGATTTTTCATCTTGATCTTCATAAAAATCATAAGGAGTCTTATCTGTTATGAATAAGCATACGCAGATAACGGCTATCACCAATGCAGCCGCTTGGAAAAAAAGCATATATTTCAATCCGTCCATTTGGTCTGTGAACATCTCATAAATATATGCGTCGATAAAACCGATAACAACCATTACAAAACCCTGCATGCCCAAAAACGTGCCGAACATGCGTCCTTGCTCTTCTTTGTCGCCGGAAACACGCACAGCTTTAATCAGACAAGGATAAACGCCGCATGCCGAAACAGCCAAAACTCCCCAAATCACCAATGCGGAGGCAAAAGACGGAATAATGGCGAAAACGACATTGCACAGCGACGTAATCGATGCCGAACAGATAAGAATTTTCCGGGTTGACCACCTATCCCCGATAATGCCTGCCGGCAAATATATCAATATGGAAACAACAATGAAAACAGTCATTAAATATCCCAATTCCGTATTTGTCGTTTGCGTTGCCGCCCTTATGATGTCATAAAATTTAAAATGAATGTACGGCAAAGCGTTCGATGCCGCAAACAATGTGCTTAATGCAAATATCCGGGCATATTTTTCAAATATTGTCATAAGACCTCCTTAAATATCACCATACACAAGTTTATTGCCGACAATAGTCGCCGCTATTTTCAAATCCTTGATTTTCCATTCGTCAGCTTCCAAAGGATTTTCCGCAAGCACGACAAAATCAGCCAGTTTTCCAACTTCAATGCTTCCTTTGACGTTTTCTTCAAAACCTTGGAATGCAACATTGATTGTTATAGCCTTTAATGCGCTGTACACATCAATTCCCTGTTCCGCCTTGCCTAAATCCTGCCCTTCATAGCTCTGACGGTTTACCGCCGACCAAACGCAAAGCAAAGGGTCGATTGGCGTTATATAGGTATCATTATGCAGAGTGCAGTTTATTCCCAAACTCATGGATTCCCTCACAGGGTCAAGCCGTTTGGCTCGCTTCGGACCGAGAAAAATATCATGGTGACGTTTTCCCCAATAATATGTATGAACAGGAAAAAACGAAATGCAGGCTTTCAATTCCGCAATGCGCTTCAGCTGGTCGGGACGGACGGTCTGGCAATGAATAAAAATAAAGCGGGAATCTTTGCGATAATGTATTTTCTGCGCATACTCAAAAGCATTAAGCGCCATTTCAATGGCTCCGTCGCCGTTGCAGTGTACCGCCACCTGTTTGCCT
The DNA here is from genome assembly GCF_025232395.1 of Taurinivorans muris. GTDB lineage: Bacteria > Desulfobacterota > Desulfovibrionia > Desulfovibrionales > Desulfovibrionaceae > Taurinivorans > Taurinivorans muris. The sequence continues at coordinate 163,008 of NZ_CP065938.1, read as the reverse complement.
TGTTTATGCAGCTCCAAAACTCTTTCATTCAGCCATTGCTGTTCATGATTATATGGTCCCAAAAAGTCAGGCTTTCCATCGGGACAAACATAATACGGCTTACTTAAAAATGCCGTTCTTGCCTGAATGGAGCCGTCTGCGGTTAATTTTGCAGCGCCCATGCAAATCATTTTCTTTTCGTCCGCATAATCACCCGATTTCAATTCCGGATAAAGATTATTCCATTCTTTATCATACACATCGCCTTCGCCAACCGGATACAGAACCAAACGAAGTTTAAATACATCCTTATTCATTGCTTCACTGGCTAAATCAACGCTTTCCCGCGTACACCACCAGCCTTCCTGTACAGTTGTGCAGCCTTTGGCGGCATATTGCTTTGAAACTGCCTCAAGCCCTTTTATGAATGCGGGTTTGTCGGCAGGAGGAATTTTTGCCATGACCGGACACAGAGCCGTTTCGATTACTCCCGTCGCTTTGTTATCGTCATCCCTCAAAATGCGGTAATACTCGGTATCGGACGTATCATCGGTAATTCCGCCTTTTGTTAAAGCCAGTCTGTTATGATATGTCACCCAGCCTGAAATATGCGCAACAGATACGGGGTGCTTTGTACTCACTCTGTCTAAATCATCGGATATCAAGTGACGCATTTCTTTTACCTTGCTGTCATCATATCCCCAGCCGACAATCCATTCCCCCTCAGCAAGTGTTTCCGCTTTTTGCCGCAGAAGAGCTATGACATCGTCTATGTTCCGCACAGCGCCGAGAGGACAGCTGTTAACATCTACCCACAGCGCCCGCAACGCAGTATCTAAAATATGGCTGTGGGCATCAATAAATCCGGGCAGCAGAGCTTTGCCCTGCAAATTGAAATACTTCGTATGATTATCCGCATACTGTTTTACCTGCTGCAAATCACCGACAGCCATAATCGTTTCATCATGCACGGCAACGGCTTCCGCAAATTTCTGCTCGTCATTCATAGTAAGGATGCTTCCGTTATAATAAACGGTATCAGCAAAAACTTTCATAATGCCTCCTTTGTATGCTTGTATCATACTGCGATTATAAAAATAAAACCAATCGGCACAACGCCGTATTTTACAAAAAAAAACACCCTAGACTAATCTAGGGTGTTCACAGTAACAATATGCTTACGCTATGCACTCGGCATAAACTTTATGCCGAAAACTGTGCATAATGACAGATTATTCTTCATCGTTTTTGGCAGCTGCAAAAGCGTCAGCCATTGTACCAAGATTGGTATCACCGGCAGAAGAATATTCTTTCGGTTTACGGCGTTCTTCGTCTTCTTTGAGTTGTTTTACAGAAAGACCTAAACGGCGTTCTTCAGCGCTAACATGGATGATTTTTGCTTGAACCTGATCGCCTTCCTTGAAAGCTTCGGCAGGATTTTTAATTTTCTTTCCAAGTTCGGTAACATGAATAAGGCCTTCGATACCTTCCTCAACTTCCACAAAAAGACCAAAATCAGTAACATTGGTGATTGTGCCCGTTACGGTGTTGCCCACAGGATAACGGCTTGGAACGGAAGCCCAAGGGTCTTCTGTAAGTTGTTTCATGCCGAGAGTGAATTTCTCATTTTCTTGGTCGACAGTAAGCACTTTCGCTTGAACAACATCGCCGACTTTGAACATTTCGTTCGGATGGCGGAGTTTCTTTGTCCAAGAAATGTCGGAAACATGGATAAGTCCGTCAATACCGTCTTCAATACCGATAAACATGCCGAATTCGGTAATGTTTTTAATGGTACCTTCCAAAACGGTGCCTTCAGGGAAACGTTCGCCGACCAATTCCCAAGGATTTTGCTTGATTTGCTTCATACCGAGGGAAATACGCTTTTTATCGCTGTCAACGCCTAAAATAACGACTTCGACTTCATCGCCTTGCTTTACGATTTGGCTCGGGTGACGGAGTTTGCGGGTCCAAGACATTTCAGAAATATGAACAAGCCCTTCAACACCGCTTTCAAGCTCAACAAACACACCGTAATCCACAAGATTGGTAACCTTGCCGGTATGGCGTGAGGCTTCGGGGAAACGGGTGGTGATATCTTCCCATGGGTCCTGGATCAATTGTTTCAAACCAAGAGAAACTTTATTGGTATCCTTATCGAAAGAAAGAACTTTAAGTTCAAGTTCTTGTCCCATGCTTACCATTTCACGAGGATGACGGATACGCTTCCAGCTCATATCCGTAATATGCAAAAGTCCGTCCAAACCGCCAAGGTCGACAAACACGCCGTATTCGGTAATATTTTTCACACGGCCTTTGACAGTTTGTCCTTCCTCAAGGGTGGTAAGAAGCGCACTGCGTTTGCTGTCACGGTCTTCTTCAAGGAGAACGCGGCGGGAAACAATAACATTACTGCGGCGGCGGTTGATTTTTAATACGCGAAATTCATAATTTTGATTGACCAACGCGTCCATATCGGGAACTGGACGCAAATCAACGTGAGATCCGGGCAAGAACGCTTCGATGCCACCTAAATCAACGGTATAACCGCCTTTGATACGGCGAGTGATCATACCTGTAATAACGCCGCCTTTTTCCAAAACTTCTTCAAGTTGGTCAAAAAGCTGCATGCGTTTCGCTTTTTCATAAGAAAGCTTAACCGTGCCATCGCCATCGCTTTTACGCTCAACGAAAACATTGATTTTATCACCGACTTTTGCGGTGATATTGCCTTGAGCGTCACGAAATTCCTCCGCAGGAATTTGACCTTCAGATTTAAATCCAACGTTTACAAGAACGTTTTCATTTTCTATCGCAACAACTTCACCTTCGACAATAGAACCTTCTTCCAGCTCACAGCCGTCATTATTGAAGCCATAAGCATCGAGCATTGATGCGAAATCTTCAGAATCAAATTGGTTTTCCATGTTATCCTTGGTCATAAGACCCTCCGAACCTCAAACAAATTCCTATCCATGTTAAAATAGGTTTCTTTTTATACTCGATTTTTAAAAAATACACAAGTATTTTATACGCTATTTTAATATTTTTTGCCGATTGGCAAAATTCTTTTCTTTCCGCACTTTTTTCTTGCATTTTATCCTATTCATTTTACAATAAGCAAAAGAAAAACGAGGAAAAATATGAAAAATTATCTTAAACTTATCGGAGCGGGCGTTTTCATATATATATTTTTTGCCCATTTCACGCCTTATGTAGCCCAATTCGTCCCTGCATGGCAATATTATGTCAATGTTTGCAATGACAGAAATTTGGAACCCGGAGCTTTGTATTACAGCGATTTGCCCATTATTTACGAATCAGAAGCGGCAAACAGGGAAGCTGTCATCGAAGCTTACGGCTCAGTAACCGGTTTTATGCCGGTTAACGATAAAAAATAAGCAGTCATCATGCGTACCATTCAAGCAGAAACAATTACGGAAGCGGTTAAAAATTTATGCATAAAAGCCTGCCACCAGCTTCCGGATGATGTCTATAACGCTTTCCATCTCTTGAAAGAAACGGAAAAATCCCCCTCCGCAAAACTTCTTCTGGACGATATCATTCAAAACGCCGATATTGCAAAACAAGGGGAAATCCCTATCTGCCAAGATACGGGGCTGGCGGTTTTATTTGTGGAACTGGGACAGGATGTGCATGTAAACGGCAATCTTGAAAAAGCTCTTCACGAAGGGGTCAGACAAGGGTATACGGAAGGCTACTTGCGAAAATCCGTTGTTGCGGAACCGCTTTTTGAACGAATCAATACAAAGGACAATACGCCCGCCATTATCCACTATTCCATCTGCGAGGGCGATACGCTCAAAATCCGCATGGCGCCGAAAGGTGCGGGATCCGAAAATAAAAGCATGTTAAAAATGCTTGTGCCTGCCGACGGAATGGAAGGCGTAAAAAAATTTGTTTTGGAAACCGTAAAAAACGCCGGACCTAACTCCTGCCCCCCGCTGGTCATAGGGATCGGGCTTGGCGGAACAATGGAAATTGCGGCTCTCAATGCCAAAAAAGCCTGCGTGCGGGATATTGACACGCACAATCCCGATGAACGCTATGCCCGGCTGGAGCAGGAACTTTTAACCTTAATTAATAAAACCGGTATCGGTGTGCAAGGTTTGGGCGGCACAAGCACCGCGATCCGCGTCCATATCGAATGGTCGCCGACCCATATCGCCTGCCTGCCAGTCGCTGTGAATATCAACTGCCATGCCGCGCGCCATGCCGAAATTATTCTTTAGAAAAAAAAATGAGCCAAAACAGAGTCCATATTGACGCCCCTTTTTCCCAGAAAACAGCTCAAAAACTCCGCGCAGGCGACCTTGTCCTCATTTCCGGAACTATCATCGCGGCGCGTGACGCCGCCCACAAACGCCTTACCGAAAGCCTTGCGAAAGGTGAACAGCTGCCGTTAAATCTTGAAAAAGCCGTCATTTATTATGTCGGTCCGAGCCCCGCCCGCCCTGGTCGCCCCATAGGTTCTGCAGGCCCGACAACTTCCGGCAGAATGGACGCCTACACTCCCGCTCTTATCGAGCAATGCAAAATCAGCGGAATGATAGGAAAAGGTTATCGCAGCCAAGCCGTTGTCGAAGCCATGAAAAAGGCGAAAATTCCTTATCTTGTCACTATCGGCGGAGCAGGAGCCCTTATCGCCCAAAGCATAAAAAAATATACGGTCCTCGCCTATGAAGATTTGGGAGCCGAAGCCATTGCGCAAATGGAAATTGAAAATTTCCCCGCTATCGTTGCCATTGACTGTCTTGGCAACAATTTCTATGAAATAGGGCAAGCCCCGTACAGGGAACTTTGATTTTCATTCCGTTACGAGCCGTATCGCCTTATCCGTTTTTTCAAGCCACAAAGCGGCATGCACGTATTGCGTTGCGATTTTATGATAATCAAGTTCGGCGTCTTTAAACGTTTCATACGGTCCAAGACAAATTTTATTCCCGATACTCACAAGAAGATTGGGAGCGTTGACAATATTTGCCTGATACAATCTTCTGATATGCTTTTGGGTCAATTGGAAAATTTCAACTCCGCCCGCAATGTTTCTGTAATATTCTTCATCTTGGGTTAAATCGTCCATATCCAGCTTCTGCGGCAGCACAATTTCATCATCCAAAAAAAGGTAAAAAGAGCGCTCCTTATCAAAAACACCGTCCGAATTTCCTACGATAGTCAAAAAAACACGGGCTTTTCCCGCTTTGGAAGAACTTATCGCCATGGAAGCCCCATAGGATAAATCCATAAGAAAAGACTTGGAAACAGGTCCTCTGTCGTTAACGCGGACAATGCATTTTCGCTTGTTGTCACGGTTGTAAACTTCCACAAGGGTACCGAACGCCCATTCCCTGTGCGCCGCAGTCAAGCCATACATGTCATAGTGTTCGCCGTTTGCCGTCAATCTTGCATGAAATCCCGGACCATACCATGAAGCATATCCGGAATGCGCTTCCTGCGCAAAAACAGTATCGGCAAGGCAAAGCACACTCAATGAAACAAGCAAAACACCTGACAGCACGTTACGGCATAATATTCGTATCCTATTCATGATGCCACCCTAACACAAAAAACTTTATTTTTCAAATCCATCTTTTTAAACAAAAGATTAACTTTTCAAAGATGAAAAAATAGCCTATACAGTGAATATGAAAACACTTTATATTGAAAAAAATTCGCATGACATCAAAATATTCCGCCAAGAAAATTCTTCATTTCAACTGCTGCAGGAATTTTCCTCCGCCCGGCAGGAAGAATATGCCGATTTTCTGAAAGGCCTTTCTCCCGAACAAACTTACATTTCCATAGAAAACAGCGATTTCGGGTTTTGGAACAATATCCATAAATCGCATAATCCGCTTGCTTGGGTTGAAAAAACAAAAACACGAAATTCCTGCACGTATCAATTTGACGTTCGCCTTGAAAAACTTCTTTCCGCCCTTGCCCTTCCAAAAATTAATGAAAGGAATTTTCAGGAGGGCATAACATTGATTGTTGAAAACAATTACAATTTCTTTGCCGTTCTTGCCTATAAGAATGAAATTTACGCCGCTTTCGAACATGATATCACAAAACTCACGCCGCAGACACTGCAAAAAAATCTGGAAGAATTTCGCTTTGGCTGGCTCCCTCATGAGGAAGTCATCAAGCAAAACGGCTCCGGCTGTATCATCAAAGACATCCCTGCCGAAGCGGAAGGCTTCCGCCCCACATTCATAGCCTGCGAACATGAAGAATGTTTCAACCGTTTTGGCCGCATGATAAGCATAGAAAATACGAAAGAAACCATGGTCCAACTTTTGCGGGCAATATAGGAAACGTTGTTTTAACCATAAAAAAAGACCTCTCAAACGAGGTCTTTTCCGGCATATCAGCGGCTGCGGTTTTTCATGCGTGCAATGCGCAATAATCAGCCAAAAAAACAGGTTCAAAAGGCTGCCTGTTTTTCAGAATGCCCACTTGTTCCATCTTATTTCCGGTTTCCTGGGCGATAATTTCCGCAAGGGCGACGCCGCAGCTTCTGCCTTGACATGTTCCCATGCCTGCACGGGTGGCGATTTTTACTTCCCGGGGATTGGTGAAGCCCTCTTTCACCGCCTGCCGCACCTCACCTGCCGTCACACATTCGCAGCGGCAAACGATTGTGTCGTCAGAAACATTGAAAATTTCCGGATTAGGAGCAAAAACATGACGCAGATATTCCCGTACCCTGCAAAGCAATTCCATTTTTCGGACATATTCCTGCGATTTTTCTTTCACTTCCGAATCAGGCACAATGCCTAAATCTTCCGCAATGGCGTATCCGCAGACATACCCTTTCCAAATAGCGGCTTCACCGCCATGCACAAAGGAATTGTCCCCCGTGATGTAAACATTGTTCAATGACGTTCTGCCAAATCCATCCGTTTTAGGATACCAATACCGCTGCACAGTATCCCAAGCCAAATCCATGCCAAGGGAATCGGGAATTTGAATGCGCGGTATGACGCCTTCATGACGAATAAGCGTTGACGCCGCAAGTTCATGCGTTTTGCCGTTTTTTGTGAATACCACTTTTTCAACAAATTCACCGCCATGAGCTTCGATATTTGTAACACCGGTGATAATCGGAACGTTTGCTTTAAGAATTTCCAAAGCCAAACGCATGCCATGCTTGAAATACGGCATATCGTGAAAAATTCTGCCCAAATACGCAAGGGCAGAAAGTTTGCTGCTGAATTTCCCCGTATCAAGCCATGCTGAAATAGGAACACCGTGTTCTATCAAATGCACCGCAAGCGCCATGAGCAAAGGTCCGTTTCCGCAAAGTACCACAGGAGATTTTCTGGTTGGCAGTTCTCCTGCGGAACGGAAGAGCATTTCCGCCGCACCCGCCGTGTAAACTCCCGGCAAAGTCCACCCTTTGAACGGAACCGGCCTTTCATATCCGCCGGTTGCAAACAAAACTTTGCTTGCGGAAATTTTCTTCACTTCCGTGAGGCTTTTGCAAAAAATTTCAGAACCTTCCATTCCCCATACCGTCGTGTTGGGATGAAACCGAACACCGCTCTTTTCAAAATTTTCAACCAACGTCCTGCCAATTTCCAGAGTTCTTTTATCCAAAACATGCTCAATGCACGGCAAATGGATATTCCGAAAAATTTGTCCGCCAATCGCCGCATATTCATCGGCAACAGCAACATCAAGCCCGCAAGCCTGCGCGGAAATCGCAGCACCGAGCCCCGCAGGCCCCGCTCCGACAATGAGCAAATCCATATTATCAGCCATACCTACTCCTTACCCGCTTGATATTGCCTTTTCACTGTCATGCCCTCACGCACTGGCACAAGACAAGATTGCACATTTTTTACGCCGTCAATTTCCAGCATGCATTCAAAACATACCCCCATAAGACAATAGGGAGAACGGGGACCGCCGTCTCTTCCGTTATGAAAAGCATGCCGTTCATGCTTATGCCCCAAAACAGCGGCGGCTACGCTGATACCGGCGGGTACAAGCATATCTTCCCCATCAACATTGATCCGTACCATGGCAGTATCCATATTTCCCCCTAAACCGCATAACCGAAACGTTTAAGCGTCATATCCCCTGCGCATTCATGAAGCTCTTTTCCAAGGACATACCCGGCAACATGGCGGGTATGAGCCGCCGCCATGGTCACGGCGCTGTGCGTATTGACCACGGTAACCTTTTCATGTCCCGGCAAATGGCTGTAAATGGCAACCTTATCCTTAGGCATGACACGAAGTCCGGGCCAAGAGCGGATAACCCTTTTGCCCCCAAGCTCCGGCCATACCTTTAAAGCCCATGCGCCTTCCTGTGCGACAGCATGGGGAATAACAGTGGCATCGTGCCCCCTTGTTTCATGTTTAAAACCGATAATCACAGTGCCCGCAACGGTTTGCGTACAGCCAAGCACAGGAATGGGCATGACGAAAGGCATGCGTTCCGTTAATAAAACCTGCCCCTTATCCGCAAAAATCGGCAAATCCCGCACGACGAACTGCGCCAAACGTTTATTGGCGAGCCCGCATGCGAGCACAAGTCTTTCACAGCTAAATCCGCCAAGTTGAGTATGAACAATGTAAGCGTCATCTTTCGGTTCGACAGAATAAACAACAGTATCATTGAAAAAATCGACGCCGCTCCTGACCGATGCCAAGCGGTATGCACGAAGTAAAGCCAAAGGATTCAGAAATCCGTCTTCTTCACACCATGCGGCACCGCAAACTTCGGGACCGAAAGAAATTTTGGGTAATTTCCTTTCAAGTTCGGTTCTGTCAATCATGTTTCCGCGATACTCGCCAAGAACGGTGCGGAGTCTTTCGATATATTCGCCTTTTTTCTCATATTCCTGCCCGCTCAAAACAGGAATCAATCCGCCTTCAAAATAAGCGGGAACCTTTATGCCTGAAACTTCCTGCAATTCCTGCAAAAGTCCGGGATACGCCCTTCTGGATAAAAAGCCCCATTTTGCATAATGCGGTTTATCCGCAAATTTTGACTGGCACCAAACAAGCCCGACGTTGGTTCTGGACGCCCTGTTTATTTCTGTCGGCGCATCGAGAACGGCAATTTTAAGCCGGCTGTTCTTACTGATTAATCCATACGCGACGGCAGCTCCGCTTATGCCGCCGCCGGCAATGATGATATCATACTCTTTTTGGGAACTTAGCATAGAAAAACTCTTTTACGAAAATTGATCATTGCGCTTTATAGGCGACACAAGCAACTTCGACACGAAGATCACTCATCATTTCTGCCTGAACGGTCACCCTTGCAGGAGCATGTTCCGCACTGAAATACTGCGCGTACACTTTATTGAAGTCGACAAAATCCCTTGGGTCGTCAATCCAAGCTTCGACTTTGACAATATCCTGCATGCCGTATCCCGCGCTTTCCACAACCTTTTTCAAATTATCAAGCGTTACTTTCGCTTGCGTAAGCATATTGCCGCATACGATTTCGCCTTTTTCATCACGGGGGACCTGACCTGACACGTATAAAAACCCGCCTGCCGCCACCGCCTTCGCAAAAGGCAGCGCCCCTTGCTTCGGTGTTCCGAAACGCTGAATAGCCATATTTTCCCCTATTGCACAGCTAAATTCATAGCTTTTAAAAAGTCTTGCATATCCGAATATTGTTTATCGACTTCTTGCTTGAAAGCCGCACCGTCAAGATAATCTATGCCAAATCCGACATTTTTCAGCGCATTGACAAATTCGGGGTCTTTGCTGATTTTTTCCGTCACGGCTTGAAGTTTTTCCCTGATCTCTTCCGGCAAACCTTTAGGGGCTGCAATGGCTGCCCAAGCAATATAGTTGCCCGCATACCCCAAATCATTGAATGTGGGCACATTCGGATATTCCTCCATTTTTTGACCGACAGCCAATAATTTCAATTTATTTCCTTTCACGAGGGAATCAAAGTTTGCTTTAAAAAGAAATGAGATATCGCCATGCTTTCCAAGAACGGCAGTTGCGGCTTCCGCTCCGCTCGTATATTGCACAACCTTGGCGGAAACGGAATTATTGTGCATCCAGCCTTTAAACGCCAATGCGAGCCAACTTGTGGCGGAAGGGTCGCTGAACGTGTATTTTTGAGGATTTTGCTTTGCGTCATGTTCAAAATCTTTTAATGTTGTCCACGGAGAATCGGCATTCGCAACAACACCGGTATTGGACGTTGCAAAACGGGCGACCATGTCGAAACTGTCTTTGTTCAGCCCGCCGGCTTTTGTCGTGATGGGCAGCATGACGCAAGGTCCCAGCTGTCCTAAGAAAAGGGTATACCCGTCAGGTCTTGCCTTGGAAGCGAACATTGTGCCGGTCAATCCGCCCCCGCCGGTTTTGTTCACGACAAGAACAGGCTGACCGAGTTCTTTTTTGGCAAATTCAGCCCATACTCTGGCGGCGATGTCAGAATCACCGCCGGCGCCATAAGGGCTGATCAGAGTAATGGGTTTTTGGGGATAAGCGGCTGCATATGCGGCGCTTCCTGCGGCAAAAAGCACAGCCAGCGCAACAGCCGTTACGGAACCGAATAGTTTTTTCACGTTCATAAAACACTCCTTCATTGTGCTAAGACAATGTTTTTTCCATTAATTTTTTATATTTCCTTACACGCATGCGGTAAATGCTAATCATGCCCGCAAGCGTCATAAGCAGTAAAAGCACGGCAACAGGACTTTCAAAGAAAATCATATAACTTCCGCCGGATAAACTCATGCTTTGGTCATAGGCTTTTTCCAAAATCGGACCTAAAATGAAACCGATGATCATCGCTCCCGCGCTGAAATGAAAAATACGCATCAAATATCCCATAATGCCAAAGCAAATAAGACAGAAAATATCAAATAAACTTTGATTTATCGAATACGTTCCTATAAATGCGAAAATGGTCACGCTTGAAAAAATCAGGCTTCTTGGCAAATCCACAATTTTAATCCAAATCCTGAAACCAAATTTGGCAATGATATACAACAAAATATCGCAGAGTATCAAAGACCCGAAAATACCGTAAACAACCTGCGTATGTTCAAAGAAAATGTTCGGTCCCGGAGTTATGCCCTGAATAAGGAACGCCCCCATTAAAACCGCGGTCACATCATCACCGGGAATACCGAGCGTCAAAAGCGGAATCATGGCAGAGCCGGTTGTGGCGTTATTTGCCGCTTCCGGGGCAAGAACCCCTTCGATATTTCCTTTTGCAAAAGCTTCCGGATCTTTTGAGCGCCGCTGGGCATCAGAATATGCCATGAAAGCCGCGGGAGAAGCCCCAAGTCCCGGCATTGTGCCGATAATCGAACCGATCACGGAAGAACGGAATAACAAATACGAATTTTGCTTAAACTCTTTCCAAGTCAGCCGTCCGTTCTCACTTTTCAAATCAATTTTTTGCGTTATGTAATTTTTTGCGCACGTTCCCACCTGATGAATGATTTCCGGCAAACAAAGCAAACCGATCACCATAGGAATAAGCTGAATGCCTGACAGTAAATAATCACTGCCGAAAGTAAAACGAATTGCCCCGCTTACGCCTGAAACTCCCACCATGGAAAGCAAAATGCCAAATCCTGCGCAAGTCATTCCTTTCAGAATGGAATTGCCGGAAATACTGCCCACAACGGTAAGAGCGAGCAGCAAAAGGCAAAACTGCTCTGCCGGACCGATTTTCATAGCAATATAGGAAATCGGCGCCGCAACTAAGATAAGCAGCAAGTTACTGAACATATCGCCATAAACCGACCCGACCAAGGCGGCATTCAAGGCTTTTCCCGCCTGCCCGCGCTGTGCCATGGGAAAACCGCTCATAGCCGTGCAGATGGCAGGCGGAGCACCGGGAGTGTTCAATAAGACGGCAGTGATTGACCCTCCGTAAATACCTGCTTTATAAATGCCTAACAACATGGGAATACCGACAAGGGGACTCACATAAAAAGTCAAAGGAAGCAAAATGGATATTGCCATTATGCCTGAAATTCCGGGAATAGAGCCAAAAAGCAAGCCAACCGCCAAACCGAATGCAATAGCCAATATTGAAGCGGGATTAAGAATTGAAATAAGCCCAAGGACGACATCTTCAATCATCTGACACCTCTTTTAGTAAAACAATATGCCGCTGGGCAGCAGTATTTGAAGTCCGTAAAAACTCGCATAATAAAGAGCTATGGTGAACACAATCACTGAAATTGCGGCGACGAATATTCTTTTAATGCCCAACAGACCTGCGACAGCCAGCGTTATGACAGGCGTTGAATATATAAAACCGATATAATAAAGCCCGATCAAATAACTGAACAGCAGACCAATATAAACCAGTATCCTTCCTACCGGTATCCTTTCTTCGCTGCATTCGTAAAATTCATGTATTTCCGGCGTGATGACACCTTTCTCATGGTTGATGTATAAGCGTATGCTGTCATAAAAAAGCAAAAAGCACATAATGATGACCGTGATTGTTATGGCTTTGGGAAAAAGTGTTTGGTCCAATGCGAGCGATAACGTCTGCTCAATCATATCCGCCTGAAAAATGCTGAATACGAAATAACAAACAAGCAAAAAACAGCTTATGCATATTTCCAAGACAATGCGGAGTTTAACAGATATGTTCATATGTATCCCTATATTTTCCACCTGACGGTTGAATGAACCAACATCATCAATGAATTGATATCATAAACGGGAACATGGCTTTGTTCTTGAATCTGACGAGCAAAAGGAGCTAAATCCGTGCATTCCAGCAATAGGGCGTCCAATTTGCCCGTTTCAATGAACCGCAGCGCAGTTCCCACAATTTCCCGTTCCAATTCGGGAACATTGAAATCAGTACGCTTTCCTTCGATAATCGTTTCCCAAAATTCCAAATTGCCTTCCATTCCTTCCACTGTTACGGAATCCCAATCCACACGGCATGCTTCCAAATGCCTTGGGGTCAAAGCGTTTTTTGAAGCGGTCAAAATGCCGATATTCGCTTTTTCACCATGCATTATGCGTATTAATGGCAACTGCAGAAGGCTGGACATGAACACGGGAACCGAAACAGCTTCCGCAATTTCTTTTTGAAAAAGAGCCATAAAACCGCAGCTGCCTGTTATGGCTTTCACGCCTTCCCTTTCCAGCTGCTTTGCGGCATCAATGAGCGGCTGGACCATTTCCTGAGCAGGATTGAAAAGAAGTTTCGGAATATCAAGACCTTTTATTACGCTCATTACCGTCGGGAAAGAATACGTATGAGGATTTCGCAAATGTCCACGCATTTTTGGAAAATACGACTCCAAACACAGTATGCCGACAGGTATTTCATAATACAATTTGCCGCCTTGATATACGGTTCCATTAAACATAGCGATACCTCCTCTGCCAATATATGAAGCATATTTCATGCCAAAATAATTTCATTTTCATTTTCAATAAGTTATACAACATCAGATTAACAACGCTTAAAAATAAAACGCAATTATTGTAACAAAACATTACAGCAAAATCCATTTTTCAAAACTGAACATTCCCATTTGCCCTAATTTCAACACTTGACAAAAACATTGAATAAATGTAATAAAATTTTACACTGTAATATTTTTTTACACAAAAAAGGACATGCCATGCCCGTTTTGCCCAAAAACCTGCAAGATATGGCTTTAGCCATAGCCTCTTCACATAAGCGTTCAAAAAAATACAACATTGACCCCAACCTTACCAAAGCGCCGGAATCAACAAGGCTCACGGCAAAGGAACTTGAAGAACGCATCGAAAACCAAAAAACTTTTTATACCGTTGCAAAAGAGCAAATCGACAAGCTTTACACGCTGCTGCAGGGAACGGGTTTCTGCATGGCTTTGGCGGATAAGGACGGTTATGTGCTTTATATCATCGGTGATACCGACCTTGTGGAACATTTTAAAAACAGAAACTGCATTCCAAGCTACCGCTGGACGGAAAAAGATATGGGCACATGCGCCATCGGGCTTACCCTTGAAGATAAAAAACCTATCTATATACCGGGAAATGAGATGTATGCGACCTTGGCGCAAAACATCAGCAACTCCGGCGCTCCTGTTTTTGATATAGACGGCTCGCTCTTGGGCGTCATTTCATTAAGCGGCTATACGGAAAAAATGCATATCCATACCTTAGGGCTCGTTTGTCAGGCGGCGGAAGCGGTTACTTCACATTTAAAAGAGCAGCGCCATTCCAAGGAACTAGCGATTAAAAACAAATATATGTCCGCACTGCTTGAAGCCGGCACAAAAGGTATTGTCACGGTCGACCCGAAGGGCCGTATTGTGCAAACCAATCAAAAAGCCCGCTGCATATTTGAACTGGACAAAAATTGCATTGGAAAACCTTTTTCCTCGCTTACAAAAACAAATTTCAATTTTGAACAGGTGTTGCATAAAGGAAAACGCTTTCTCGCCAGAGAAATCAGCACCAATAAAGGAAACGGCTTTCTCGCCCTCGACCCCGTCATCATGAAAAACGGCGAAATCGTGGGGGCAATCCTCACTATTACCGAAAAAAAGGAAATGATGCAATTGGCAATGGAAATGACGGGCTCCAAAGCCCATTTCACTTTTGACGCTATTGTCGGCACAAGTCCGAAGCTTTTGGAAGCTCTTGAAATTGCAAAAATCGCAGCGAAAAATACCGCCTCGCTGCTTATTTACGGCGAAACAGGAACAGGCAAAGAACTCTTTGCCCAAGCTATACACAATGCCGGCGACAGAAGCGACAGACCTTTTGTCGCTCTGAACTGCGGGGCAATTCCGAGCGAGCTTCTGGAAAGCGAACTGTTCGGCTATGAAGAAGGGGCTTTTACGGGTGCGCAAAAAGGCGGCAGACCGGGAAAATTGGAACTGGCTGATACCGGTACCCTTTTTCTTGATGAAATAGGGGACATGCCATTCAATATGCAAGTGAAGCTCCTGCGCGCCTTGCAGACAGGTGAAATCCGCCGTGTGGGCGGAATAAGAACAATTCCTATCGATATACGCATCATTTCAGCCACAAATAAGGATTTAAAAAAAGAAATCGAAAAAGAATGCTTCAGACCGGATTTGTTTTACCGTATCACAACATTATCAATTCTCATTCCCCCTCTTAGGGAACGCAGAGATGACATTCCCCTTCTTGTCGATTATTTTTTTAAACGCTTCGGCAACCTTGACACCCGCAAATGCCTCGCTCCCAACATTTATAATCTTATTGTCAATTATTCTTGGCCCGGAAACGTCCGACAGCTGGAAAGCGCCATTGAAAGGGCTATACATTTGGCGGACGGCAAAACCATAAAAGCGGAACATTTCGGAATAGAAAAAAACAATGCGGACGGCACAGCAATAAGAAACCTGACTCTTGATGAAATGGAAAAAAACATCATTTCCGAAAGCCTGCAAAAACACCGGGGCAATATGAGTTCCTGCGCGAAAAGTTTGGGCATAAGCCGTCCCACGCTCTACCGCAAACTGGAAAAATACCGCATTTCCCATCAAGAAAAATAATTTTCTAACCTACGTCAGTTTTTGACGTATGCGCATAGTACAGTCAACCCATACGACAACAAGCGAGGTTGACTATGTTTTTTACGCTTTGCAATTTGATTTTTTGGCAGACCAATTTGGGAACGTTGTCCCAATACGAAATCTTTTCGGTTTTAGGATATTTAACCTTATGAAAAATTCCATGCCGCGGCAAAACGACACCACAAAAACGTTTCATAAAAAAACGAAGCGAAAAGAACGGGCAAAATTGAAAATTCTCCTTTTTTTGCTTGACCTGAGAAAAAATTTAAGCCAGTATTGTTCGTTCGCTGTGTGCCATTACCCTCACGCAGAGGATGAAAGGAGGTTTACATGTTCGGACAACTTATGGAAAATGTTATGCACTCAACCCCTCAAGGCGTTCTTGGAGTTAGTCTGATTTTCATTTATTTTGCCATCATGTTAGCCGCAATCATTTACAGAATTAAAAAAGGTGAACACGTTCACCACTAAGCCATTTTTAGCATTGCCGTAAGTTTCCCCGTACACCAAGCTTATGGCATTAATAAAAATACTTCATGCTCGCATGAATAAATTATTTTTCTAAGAACGAAAAAAGGGAAAAAATTCTTGACTTTTTTCTATTGTCACGCTATTTTTCACTTCTCTTTTTTTCGGAGGTTTGAATGTACGCTATTATCGAAACTTGCGGAAAGCAATTCCGTGTTCAAGAAGGCAATAAAATTGTTATTGACAGACTTGCTGCTGAAATTGGCAACGAAGTGACATTTGACCATGTTGTCATGCTCGGCGGAGACAATGCAAAATTTGGTGCTCCATATATCGACGGTGCGAAAGTAACTGCTAAGGTTATCGAACACGGTCGCGGAGAAAAAGTCATCGTTTTCAAAAAACATCGCCGTAAATCCTACCGCAAGACCCAAGGTCACCGTCAGGATTACACTGCCCTCACCATTACGGGCATTAACGCGTAAGAATAAAAGGAGTTAATCATGGCTCATAAGAAAGCAGGCGGGAGTTCCCGTAACGGTCGTGATAGTGCAGGACAAAGACGTGGCGTAAAACGCTTCGGCGGTCAAAAAGTTCTCGCTGGAAATATTTTGGTTCGCCAACTCGGCACACGTATTTTCCCTGGCGAAAATGTCGGTATGGGTCGTGACTATACCCTTTTCGCTAAAATAGAAGGTACCGTTCAATTTGAAACATTTGTACGCAAACGCAAAGAACACAAACGCGTGCATATTGTTCCTGCCGAAGCTGCAACTGCATAATTTTAGCAAATATGTATTGTCAGGCGAGAAGAGGGCTTTCTTCTCGCCTTTTCTAATTTCATACAAACGGAGAACCTATGCGTTTTGTTGATGAAGCCCTTATCCAAGTGAAAGCAGGTAAAGGCGGAAATGGCTGTATGTCTTTCAGACGTGAGAAATTTATTCCCCGCGGCGGTCCGGACGGCGGAAACGGCGGCGATGGCGCGTCCATTTATGCAAAAGCGACAAATCGCCTGCACTCCCTTTATGATTTCCGTTTAAAACGTGTCTATGAAGCCAAAAACGGCAGCGACGGACAAGGAAGCCAATGCGACGGACGCAAGGGCGAAGATCTTATTTTGGAATTTCCTGTCGGCACGCAGATTTTTGAACGGACGGAATTTGAAGAACTTCTCATTGCCGACCTTTCCGACCCGGAAGCCTGTATTTTGATTGCCAAAGGCGGACGGGGCGGCAAAGGCAACGAACATTTCAAATCCTCCACCAACAGGGCGCCGCGGTTCGCCCAAAAAGGCGAAGAAGGCGAAACGAAATCCCTCCGTCTTGAACTTAAAATCCTGGCGGACGCAGGACTGCTTGGCTTACCGAATGCAGGCAAATCAACCTTCTTATCCCAAATTTCCGCCGCACGGCCTAAAATCGCCGATTACCCTTTCACCACCCTAAGCCCCAATCTTGGCGTCATTATTGATGAATTTGACCCGGATTCCAGAATGATCATTGCGGATATTCCCGGACTCATCGAAGGAGCCCATACCGGGCTCGGACTTGGGGACAGATTTTTAAAACACGTTGAACGGACCCGTTTTCTCGTGCACATCTTATCCGCCCAAGACATCAACAAAAACGATTACCCTTTTGCAGGCTTTGATTTGATTAATGAAGAACTGCGCCTTTTCGACCCGGAACTTTCCAAAAGAAAACAAATCGAAGTCATCAATAAGATTGACTTATTGTCAGAAGAAGAACTCAAGGAAATCAGAGAATTAGCCAGAAAGGAGAAACGCAGGATGTTCTTTATCAGCGCCAAAGAAGGCACAGGCTTGGAGGAACTTGTGCGTGAAATGTGGAAACTTCGCGGCGAACTTGAACTCAATGAAGCGCTTATTCATTATCAGGAAGACGAACTGCTTGAAAATGAAGAATTTCCTGAAATTGAAGTGTATTACGTACGGGATTGACCATGATAACCAAAGATACCGCCCTGCAAAACGCAAAATGCATCATTATCAAAGTCGGTTCGGCTGTCCTGACTGACGAAAACGGACTTTCCTTTTCCGTGCTTAAAAACTTGGTCGGGCAAATTGCCAAACTGCACAAAATGGGCAAAAAAATCTGCCTTGTCAGTTCCGGGGCAGTAGCAGCGGGAAAAAAAGCCTTGGGAAAAGACCATAAAATTGAAGGCTTATCAGGAAAGCAAGGGGCTGCCGCCATTGGTCAAGGCAGGCTCATGCATGAATACGAAGTCCTTTTTCAAGAACACGGTATCCTTTGTGCCCAAGTTTTACTTACCCGTGACGATTTACGCAGCCGGGAACGCTTTCTCAATGCGAAAAACACGTTCCAGCAGCTTTTGCAATGGAATGTCGTGCCCATTGTCAACGAAAACGATACGGTTGTCATTCACGAACTTAAATTCGGCGATAACGACGCATTGGCAAGCCTGCTTTGCAATATAGTGGAAGCCGACCTTTCCGTTAACCTTACCTCCACCGAGGGCGTTCTTGCGAAAAACCCTCTCAAACATCAGCAGGAACCTATTGAAATCATGGAATATATCGATAATATCCAAGATTTAAACCTTGATGAGCTGTGCGGAGGAAAAACAAGCGTCGGCACCGGCGGCATGTACTCAAAACTTCTTTCAGCCAGACGCTCCGCCCAGCTTGGCGTTCCGACATTTATCATTCCGGGGAAAAAACCTGATATTATTCTGCGCGCCCTGCAAGGGGAAAAAACAGGCACGTGGATTTATCCGACCCGGGAACCTGTTTCCCGCCGCAAATATTGGCTTGCTTATCAATCAGAAACGCAGGGAACGCTCACGATTGACGACGGAGCGTACCTCGCCCTGAATGAAAAAGGCAAGAGCCTTCTGCCTGCCGGCATTACGCAAGTCGAAGGCAATTTCGGAACGGGAGCGCTCGTCGCCGTCGTATATCAAAATCAAAAAATTGCCGTAGGGCTTTCCAATTATTCCGCTTCCGAACTAAAAAAAATAAAAGGACTAAGCAGATTGGAAGTTGCGGCAACCCTTGGCAATGCCCATTATCCGGAAGTAATCCATAGGAATAATCTTCTTCTGCACGCCGCTATTTAATATTGACGGCTTTGCAAACATGGTTCCGATACCGTTCATTGCTTCGCCGTTTTTATCGGTTCCGTAACAGGGCAATTCATTCATAACGTATTTTCCCCGTATGTTCCGCTTTCCCATAAGGCGAATATATCCGCCAAACAATCATATTTACAAAATACCCGACAAACTCGGACAAGCATAAAACAAGTCCCTTTCCGCCGAAACGGAAAGGGATTTGTTTTGTCATGCCGTCAGGCACCGGTTTTCATGTTAGAAACTGTAACGCACCATGGCTCCGACCGTATGGTTCGTAACATGCTCTGAAACATCAAGGGAATAATCCAAGCCGAAAGAAATCTTGTTCTTGCCGAACTGAATACCGACTGTTCCGTTTCCGACAACGTCATCAAGCACCGTTGTTGACAGGGAAAGCGGGTTCGCATTGGTGCCGACAAGGTAGCTTATGCTGTCGGAGTCCAAATCCCCCGCGTTGAATGTCACGCCCAAGCGCGCTGACGGGCTGATATTCCAACCGTTGTTCAAAATGAAGTTCTTCGCAATGCCGATGGAAACGGGAATGCTTAACACATCCTGGCTTTCTATTTTCGTGTCGAAAAAGGCTTCGCCGAAAACTTTGGAATGGTAATCATCGGTATTCAAATGTATGTATTTGACGCCGATACCGGGGCTGACAATGAAAGAGTTCACATTGATATCATATTGGGCGCTGAGTCCCGCCATAAACGTATTGCTGTCAACATCGGCTTCAATGCCGCCGACGTTTGTGTGCGCCTCTGTTTCGTTGTTGGTGGCGGTATAACTCAAATCAGCGGCAACATACAAAGCCCCGCTTCCCATTTCGCGGCGGACGCCCGCATAAATGCCGCCGCCGATAAAGTCGGAATCATTGCTTGCATAGGATATTGTGTCCACGGAATGGGAATTGCCTCCCCCGCCGTGCACCTGAACGCCTACGCGGATATCCGTTTTGTCATTATAAGCCGCCGTATAGTCAAAACCCAAGCTCGCTCCGCCGATATTGGCGTTATATCCCGCTTTTGAAGAACCGCTTTCCATATCGCGCACGCGGCTGTTCTGATAAATAGGATTGAACCATACTCCCAAGCCCTTGTCCCAGCCGGGCACGGTTTCAAAAAACACGTTACCGAGGGAAGGAACAGGGCTTGCGTCGGCGATGAGAACATTTTTCTTCGCCACCGTCTGAACCTGCACGGAAGAACCTATTCCCATGCGTCCCATGGTGTTTTGGGAAGCCCCCTGCGCAGCGTATACGGCTGTGCCGGCACTGCCGCTCACCGCGCTCAGCTGCGCGTTTTCTTCGATTGTTTTCGCCGCGTCAACCAAACTGGCATCAGGATTGAAATTGCTGTCAAACAGTCTTGAAATATACTTTCTTCCTGCATTTTCATCATTGACATTGGCGGAATTTCCTATGACCGATTCAATGAACTCTACTGTTCCCCAATCGATATATTTTTGTGCTTCTTCCAATTCCTGAGAATTTCGTATGACCTTAACCGTTAAACTTCCGTCTGCGGAACTGACATATTCAAATGACTGCAGCATGTTTGCAGATTGAAATTTTCCGTCGATACTGCCGAACTCTTTGACAACCGTAACCTCGGAACCTTCTTTCACATTCAGAACCGTAAGCTTCGCACCGTCTTCAATGGTAAGCGTGCTGGTCCCATCGCCAATCAAGGAGTATGTCTTTGTTCCAAGTTCCAAAACTTTTTCCTCGTCTTCATTTATTTTTTCATATACAGCGTCAGAAGCTGAAACCGTCAGCATTGAGTTTTTGGTAAACAAGGTATCGCCTATTGTCTTCAAATCACCGGCATATAAATTGCCATGAACGGTTAAATTGCTTATCGTGCTGTTCGGGTTTTCATTATCCCAAAAAAACCTGGCACCCTCGCCGACAACAAAATTGCCGTTCTGATGGGTAAATACACTGTTTCCCCAAATAGCACCATTATTCAGATCGCCTTTCTCAATCGTGATATTGCCATTAACAGTCAATGAAGCCAACTCCGGATGAGGAGTCAAATCTTCTATGGGACGTCCATCTATGGGACGTCCACTGGAGTCCAATCCATCATAGCCCTCAGTACCAAACCCCCAGTTTTTTATAATGACATCTCCATTTATTACTTTATGCTCGTTAACATAAGTAATATCTTCAGTCCCTGGCTCTACCCATACAGCAGCATACCCGTTGCAGATAGACAAGCCGAACAACGAAGCCCCCAAAACAACGGTTCCGACAGTGCCAAGCAAAAAACATTTTTTCAGCACGCCCAAATAGCGTCTTTTTAAATTTCCCAAAGCGTTTTTACTTTGATTCATTCCCACTACCTCACAATAAAAAAATTTTTTAAAACTTTACAATTGACAGAATGTAAAATTTTAAAAAATTTATATATATATATATATTGTCAAGCGTTATTATCGCTCCCGCCCCGCAAGGAAAATTCCAAGCCCCGTTTGCGGAGCGTTTTCAATATCAGGATACGATTTTTCCAATGTCTGCTATCAAGATAGAAGCATTTTTCATTTGCTGTTTTTTTTATTGACTGAACAGAGAAAGACCACCGGCTGTGTGAACCGGTGGTCTACATGCAGAAGCGAAGAAAAAAGGAGCATAGGCTCCCTTTTTTATTAATTGTCGTGATACGTGCGAAGCATTTGGCTTCGTACCGGGTGACGCAATTTACGGAGCGCCTTCGCCTCGATTTGACGGATACGTTCACGGGTAACATTGAACAGCTTGCCCACTTCTTCCAAAGTATGGTCTGATTTTTCCCCAATACCGAAACGTTTGCGCAAAACCTGTTCTTCCCTCGGTGTAAGGTCTGCCAAAACCGCAGCGATCTGTTCCGTGAGTTTTGTGTTCACAACCTCGTCAGCGGGAGCGACAGCCTTTTTATCTTCAATAAAATCGCCAAGGCTGGAATCTTCTTCATCCCCGATAGGCGTTTCCAGCGAAATGGGTTCTTTTGCTATTTTAAGGACTTTCTTCACTTTATCAACAGGATAATCCATTCTGTCCGCAATTTCTTCCGGCGTCGGATCGCGCCCGAGCTCCTGCACCAAGTACCGTGTCGTCCTGTGCAGTTTATTAATGGTTTCAATCATATGCACAGGAATACGAATGGTACGGGCTTGGTCCGCAATGGCGCGGGTAATCGCCTGACGTATCCACCATGTGGCATAGGTTGAAAACTTATAACCGCGCTGGTATTCGAACTTATCCACGGCTTTCATCAAGCCGATATTGCCTTCCTGAATTAAATCAAGGAATTGCAAGCCCCTATTCGTATATTTTTTCGCAATGCTGACAACCAGACGCAAATTGGAACGGATAAGTTCCTGTTTTGCACGCATGGCGGCATTCGTTCCCCTGCGGATACGCCACAAAACCTCTTCCAAATCGTCAACATCATGGCAGCACTTGTCACGCAGGCGATGGAGGCTTTCAATCTTACCCATGATAAGCTCTTTATAGGAAAACATTTTTTCCACGCTCATATTGAGTTCTTTGGCGGCATCCTGCATATTGATTTCTTTTCTTTCCAAGCTTAGGAAAAACGCTTCTATTTCTTCCTGCGTTTTTCCGGTATCAGCAATATAGGCGGCGATTTCACGTCCGTAATTACGCATTTGACGGACATAATCCTCAACGGTTTCAATAATGCGGTCAAGAAGAGCCTTTTCCAGTTTGATTTCACGCAAACGGTCAACGACGTCTTCTTTATATTCCAAGATTTCGTCTTGAATTTCACGCACTTGCCCGGAATTTAAATCACAGCACAAATCAAGCTTCGCATATACTTTTTGTTTTTTATTATAAACGCCTTTAATATCCAGCAATAAATTGATAACCCTTTGACGCTGATTCATTTCATCTTCGCAAGGATCATCCTCTTCAATGGTTTTTACGACATCTTTCAATTTAATTCTGTTTTGCTGCAAATCATTGCCGACACTGATAAGTTCTTCGACAGCAACGGGAACTTCGACAAGCGCATACAAAACATCCATTTCACCGATTTCAATCTTTTTAGCGATAACGACTTCGCCGTCCCTGTCAAGCAAAGGAACCGCGCCCATTTCACGCAGATACATGCGCACGGGGTCAGTATTTCTGGCGGCAAAATCCGTACTGTCATCACTTAACGTAAAATCGGTATTTAAATCGATATCATCATCAAGCGAAGAATCCAATGTATCGTCAAATACGGTATCGGAAGGCTCGGAATCCTGATCCGAACGGTTTTTCTTCAGAGCCTGTCCTTCTTTTTCACTATCGACAATGGCTATTTCCATAAATTCGAAAATACCGATAAGCTCTTCCATATTTTCGGAAGTCGCAAGCTCCGGCGGAAGACTTTTGCCTATTTCTTCAGCCATTAAATAGCCGACATTTCTTCCTTTCACCATGAGTTCTTTTATTTGAGGAACCTCTTTGAGGCTGTTAGACATTATTCCTCCCTTGTGCATATAATGCACGAAGATATGCTTTTTGTGAATCTTCGCCGCTTTCCCGAACTGCGGCGACAACAGACTGCACATAGGATTTCTTTTGTTTTGTTTGAATTAAATGAGCGATAGCCTGCAATTCCCCCTCTTCATTGTCGCGGGGAGGAACGCTTCTGCATTTAACCCAAAATGTTTTTTCCGAGTCATTCAAAAAAGCGAGAATTTCCTCTTCCGAATACTGCAGTAACTTATCCCAGTAAGCCTTTGCATTCGGCGATTCCAGGATAAGATCCGCCCCCATTTCCTGCAAAAACTGCAAACGATGGGGATAACGGGAAGCAACGGTTAAAATCTCCGCATCCATGGTTTTCTTTTTGGAAGCGGTTTTCGCCTGCCCGTTCGCTTGAAAATTCATACGGGTATTTTGAGTTTTTTTCTGTTCGACAACACCCAAGCGAAGCTCTGCTTCATCAATTCCAAGTCCCAATGCCAATTTGCTCGCCATAGGCTGAAAAAGTTCCGGCATTTCAATTTGTCCCAGGAACTCCCTTGACCATTCAATGGCATCTTTGGGGGAACGCTTTTTTAAGGTTTGAATGCAAAAACTCAAGCCTTCCGTACGGTTTTCCCGTAAATTTTCAAACAGTTCCTTTCCTTTTCCCTTTAATAGGCTGTCAATATCGTCTTCCGGAGGGAAAAGAACAACTTTGCAGCTGATGCCTTTCACAAGCAATTTACCGCAGGCTTTAAACGCCGCCTCGCGTCCCGGATTATCCCCGTCAAAAAGAAGTTCGACATTTTTTGACAATTCCGTAATCCGTTTCACCTGCTCTTCCGGAAAGCTTGTGCCAAGACACGCCACGGCATTGGTGTAACCGAATTGATATAAGGTCAACACGTCCATATATCCTTCGGTTATCATAATATTTTTTTGAGCAGTCACGCTCCTGCGCGCCACATCCAGCCCGAAAAGCTGCTGGCTTTTTTTATAAATGGGGGTGCCGTTGGTATTCAGGTATTTCGCACTTTCCCCGTCATCAAGGGCGGGAATGACACGCCCGCCGAAAGCGATGGTACGCCCGTTGACATCCCTGATAGGAAACATGAGCCTATTGCGGAACCTGTCATAATAGCGTCCGTTTTTGCTTTTCATAAGCAAACCGCATTCCGCCGCAATATCCAAATCAAAGCCGGAACGCTTAAATATATCGGCAAGCGCCTGCCAAGAATCCGAACTGAAACCGATGCCGAAACGTTCCAACGTTTCCGGAGCTATTTGCCGTTCCTGCACATACTTCCTGACAATATCGCTTTTTTGCAAATTTTGTCTGAAATGATGGGTTGCGATTTCATGCATTTTCATCATTTCCTGTTTATGGGAAACCTGCTTCGGGGCAAAATCGTTTCCTTTTTGGAATTTCGGCAATTCCACGCCTGTTTCTTCCGCAAGGGCTTCCAAACTCTCACGAAAATCCATGCCGTTCATGCGGCCGTAAAAATCGAATATGTCGCCTGCCGCCTGACAGCCGAAACAATAATACGTGCCTTCGTCCGCATTAACGGAAAACGACGGTTTTGTTTCTTGATGAAAAGGACAAGGAGCGACAAGCCTGTTGCCCATCGGACGCAATTCAAGATAACGGCGCGCCAAATCCACCATACTCAATTTCGCTTTAATTTCAGCAATAGCATCACGGGAAGTTCTTGCCATTTAAAGTCCTTTTAGCGGAATGTCGCCATAGTCATTCCGTCACCGCCGTTTTCTTCCGTCGCCAAAGAAAAACTTTCAATAACGGCATAGCCTTTCAAAACCTCATGCACAGCTTTACGCAAAGCCCCGGTGCCTCGTCCGTGGATAATTTCCACCGTATCGTAGCCGGCTAAAAGGGCGTTGTCCAAAAACTGGTTCAGCTCCGCAATAGCTAAATCAGCACGTTTTCCCCTCAAGTCAAGGGTTAAACCGGATTTAATTCGGGAAATATTCTGCGTCACGCTTCCCTTGGAAAGCGGCTTTGCAGGATTTCCAACAATTTCAACATCTTTAAATGATGCCCACATGGTGACACCACCTAAATTTATTTTAACTTTTTTCGCTTTTATGTCGGTTTCCTGCACGAACGCTTTTTTATTCCATGGTCTGTATGAAATTTCAACGCCAGCTTTCAACGCCGTTTCATCAACAGGAGCAAATTCTTCTTTTTCAGCCTCGTTCCTGCCCAATTCCGTGCGCAAAGAACCAAGCTTTTTCATGGCTTCTTTCGCGGAAATCTTTTCAGACTTCCATGCCCGCATGAGTTCCTGCGATTTTTCCCTAAATTCCACCTGCAGGGCTTGAACTTCCCTTTCATATTTTTCCTGCAGCTGCTCACGCTTTTGCTTTGTCTTCTGCAATTCCTTACGCAAATGCTCAAGCTCTTTTTCCCGTTCCACGGCAACAGCGTTTAATTTTGCAATCACACCGTCCTGTTCTTTCGTATCAACAAGCAAATACTGCGAAGCTTTTTCCAAAATAGCTTCGGAAAGACCGTGTTCTCTCGCCACATCCAAAGCCTTGCTTGCTCCGACTTGGTCATAAGCAAGCTTATACAAAGGCTTTTTGCTGTTTTCGTCAAATAAGACCGACGCCGCGCGCACGCCGTCATTGGTCAAGGCATACGTTTTTAATGCCGGAAAATGGGTTGCGCTCACTGCGTAACAGCGTTTTTCAAGCATACCGTCAAGCACTGCCTGCGCCAAAGCGGCACCTTGCGAAGGGTCGGTACCCGCACCAAATTCATCCAATAATAACAAGTAATTGCTGTCAAGCTCATCCCAAATGCCTGCCAAATGCCTGATTTGCCCCGTAAAAGTCGATACATGGTCATCAAGGCTTTGCTCATCGCCGATAAAAGCATGGATACGCGTCCAAAATACAATGCCCGACCCCTTCGCCACAGGAACCGGCAGCGCCGTCAAGCTCATAAGCCCGATAAGCCCCAAGGTTTTCAGGGCTACGGTTTTTCCACCGGAGTTTCCGCCGCTGATAACAAGCACCCTGTCATTTTGACGGAAAACCAAATCAATAGGCTGTACGGGAGCAGGCGATTTCTGTTTGTTATTTTCAAGAAGCAATAAAGGATGATACGCATTCATGAGGGAAAGCGTATGCCCGAAAGAAACGCAGTACCCTTCAAGCCCTTGCTCTTTTTTATGTTTGGCGACATACGCGGAGGAAAGCCCCAGTTTTGCCTCGTTCACATCAAGCAACACAAGAAAATCCCAAGCCTTCCTGATTCCCGCTTCCTCCTGCATGAACAAATCAGAAACAAGCAAAATGATTTTATTGATTTCTTCCCGCTCTTCCTGTTTGAGTTCCTGCAAACGATTATTCAAATCCACCAAAAACATGGGCTCAAAATAAAGGGTTTCCCCGGTGCGGGAATAATCATGGATAATCCCTTGCTGGCGGCCTTTGAAATTCGCTTTCAAAGGCAAAACATATCTGTCCCCCGCAATGGTCATATAATCATCTTGGAGATAATGCCCGATATTGTACTGCTCGCAATACTCCTTGACTTTTCTGAGGCAGCTTTGATGCAGAGAACGAAGCTCGTTCCGCACCAGCAAAAGTCCGGGACTGCTTTCGTCTTTAAAAGACGCATCATCGGCAATGCAGCGCATAAGAGCGGAATACGAACGTTCCGGAAACAAAAAATCATATTCAAGAGCAAGCAAAGGAAGTTCGTTTTCAAAATTATGCACGGAAACACAGGCGGATTTTGCAAGTTTTAAAACTTCGCGCATCGCCCAAAAATCTTCGGTATCGGGATGAAATGAATGTTCGGCGATTTTTTTCAAAAAAGGACTGACGTCCGGAAAATCATGCAGGGAAAACTCGCCCTTGCTTTTCCAAAGCCCGTATTCGTCAAAAACTTTTTGAAAATGTTCAATATCTGAAAGAGAAGAAAAAGGACGCAAAGAAAGAACAGCGTTTTTGCCTGCTTCCGAACGGCAAAACGATGCGGCATATTGCAAAATTTTAGAATACTCTAAAGCCTGTAAACTGAACTCATCCATAAAAAAATCAATACTGCGCTTATCCTTTTTGCAGCCGGGCTTTCACAGCTTCACTCACGAATTTTCCGTCAACCTGACCTTTATAAGCGTCCATGATGGATTTTATCACTTTGCCCATGGCTTTCATGCCCTCTGCAAGAAACGGCCCGCAGACCTTTTCAATAATGGCATGAATTTCTTCTTCCGAAAGCTGTTTTGGCAGATATTCCTGCAAAATTTCAAGTTCCGCCTGTTCCTTATCCGCCAGCTCGTTACGGCCGGCGCTTCTGAAAACTTCAATGGATTCTTGGCGCTGTTTCACCTGACGGAGCAAAACAGACATGTATTCGTCATCGGAAAGAGAAACAAGAGATTGCTTTAATTCAACCTGTCTGTTTTTTGCGGCGGTTTTTAAAAGCCGCAGGGTTTCCAAACGCACTTTTTCCTTGGCTTTATATGCGTCTACATAATCTTTTTCAATTCGTTCGGCAATGCTCATAGTCTTTCCTCACCAAATAGACAATAAAGTGAAAAAACCGAAAATCAACAAAAGAGACTTTCGGTTTATTTTTAGCTTAACTTATCCAATACCAAAAGGTATGCCAATCAAATTATGCCATGTTGATTTTGCGCATTTTTTTCATAAGGCGCTTGCGAGCCGCCGCCTTTTTCTTTTTACGCATAACGCTTGGTTTTTCAAAGTGTTGGCGTTTCTTCATTTCTGAAAGAATACCAGCTTTTTCGACTTGTTTTTTAAAGCGACGCAAAGCGAGATCGAAATTGTATTCGTCTTCGTTTAAAAATACTCCCGGCACTAAAATCACCACCTTTTTTGGTATGTTGTGTCACAAGGGAAATCATTCTTTCATCGGCATGACACATACGCTCAATTTGCGAGCGAGTAAATATTTTATAGTATTAAAATAAAAATGACAAGATTAAATTAACTTTTTTTAAATTTTAATGCTTGCAGCCCTGTTCTTCATTCTTCATATCCCTCACCGCACCGCGATGAACAAGAGCCAAACCAACGCCAAGCGCAATAAGCACCGCATAAAGCACACCAAAAAACACAACATGAGAAGGATCCCATAAAGGCAAATCCCAAGGAGCAGGACTATGGATAGTTTCACCCATTTGCATCCAATTCATAATACCCACCTCACAGCATGATATATTTCTTTTTTATATCCCGTTCTTTTCAAAAGGTCAAGTAAGAATTTTTTTGAATTTAACAAGCGCATATCTGATAATTGCCTGTTTTTATTTAGGCTTTTTAGCTTTACCCGTTATTTTATCAAGAGAAACCTCAAAAACGGCAGTTCTGTCCAAGGAGGCGGAAATATCTTTTTCCGCATTTTCCATATATTCAGGCAAATATTTTTCCGCAAGGGCAAAAAGTACGCTTTTTTTCCTTTGCGGATCAAGCACTTCTTTAACCCTGCCAAAAATAATGACACTTTCATAATACGTCGTGAAATTATGCGTATACACAGGCAGGGTTTTTCCGACAACCGCCAGCGAACAAAGGGAATTACAGGCTAAATTGCAGGCTTTATGCCCCTTACGCATACCGCTGTGAAAATAGATTTTTCCTTCAAAATACACGAAAGAAAGGGGAACGGCATACGGGATATTTTCTTTATCGACCGTAGCCATGACCAAATATTCGGCGTCACGCAAAACAGCTTCACAGTCAGCCTTTGAAATTTCCCTGTCTTTTCTTTTCATTTCAGGTAACGAACTAAACATAACGTTCTCCCGTGATATCTTTGTGAATTACCATTATTATGCTTGCTTACATTAAAAAATTATATTTGGCAAAAATGCCGATTTCTGATTTTTGGTATAAACAGGGTGGAAAAAACATTAAAGGCTACCTTGCCGGAAGACAAGATAGCCGTTGATAATTCTGGCTCCCCGAGACGGACTTGAACCGCCAACCTAGTGATTAACAGTCACCCGCTCTGCCTATTGAGCTATCGGGGAACAACAGAAGTTCAATTTACTAAAATCCATGTTTTTGTCAAGAAAAATTTTT
Organism: Taurinivorans muris; assembly: GCF_025232395.1. Classification (GTDB taxonomy): domain Bacteria; phylum Desulfobacterota; class Desulfovibrionia; order Desulfovibrionales; family Desulfovibrionaceae; genus Taurinivorans; species Taurinivorans muris. The sequence continues at coordinate 133,363 of NZ_CP065938.1, read as the reverse complement.
ATCCTTTTTATTAAAACCGTTGCCAAAAAATAAAACCTCCCCGAAAAATGAGGAGGTCGAGATAAGAAAAGGAACCTTGTCATTTTATAACCCGATAAACCCCGTGTCGGGTTATCAACGGACTATAAAATGAAACAATCATGCAATTTCAGCCTTAAACAAATGTTCACGAAGAGCGGAGCGGTATTTCAGCATCAAAGCGTCTTCAACCGGTTTCAAGCCTTGCAAACCTTGTGGCATTTCCGCTGTGACCTTATCAACGGCAATAGGAAGCTGGTGATCACCGCAAGCGTCAAAAACCATTTTTCCCGCACTGAGCGCCATGGCGCGGTCCGGCCAGCTTATTGCACCGCCGACAGTCAACGGACTTGCAAGATAACGGATTTCGGAATTTGCAAAACCTCTCGTCAATTCAATGGTTTTTGCAAGGTCCGCGCTGTCCATGGCTTGACCGTACAAGCTTTCATAAACACTGCTGTCGCCCAAAATATTGAGCTGCAATTTGGCAATGGCATTAAGAGCAAGCACTTTTTCAAGCAAAGCGCTGTTTCTGCCATCTGTCTGCATGCAAACAGTCAAACCGCCGTCAGCCAAATGTTTTACCAAGGTAAGGAAATTTTCTTCATGGTCTTTTGGACAGCAGGAAAGGTACAAACCGGAAATCCAGCCATGCAGCAAATCGCTGCGGGTCACCGCTCCGGAATGTTTCAAAGCGTCACCGGAAAGCATATAGGCGATGACTTCCCCGCTTCCCTGACGAATGACTTCCCCGTTGTAAAAGAGCGGAAACTCCACGCCTTCGGGATTGCGGTAGATTTTAGGACGGTTTGTTCTGTAAAAGGTATTGAATTTTTCGGCTTGCGCTTTAAAATCAATGGTATCGTATGCAATGCCGCGTTCATTTAAAAAGGCTTTAACAATTTTACAGCGAATGCAGTCAGGTGCTGTATACAAGGTAATATCCATAACAGATCCCTCTTTTGATACGGTTATTTTTTAAAGTTTCACGATTTTAACATCTTGATAATTCATACTATACAAAATTTTCATATAAAAATTGCAACATTAATTACAATTTCAGATTTTTTTTAAATTTTTGATAAAAAGAAACAGCTGTCAACCGACAGCCATTCCCGTCCTTATTTTTCCTCTGGGTCTTCAACGGAAGCGACACAAAGAGCGTTGCTTCCCTCATAAGGGGTACAGCCCTCAACCTCGACTTCCCGAACCCTGTCGCCAAAAGCGGCAGCACCCGGAACACGGAACGTAGCGACATCAAGAGGCACAACAGGTGTTTCCGCCGGTTTTTGAACTTGCGGAACCCATTCGTAAGGAACCCGATACGCACGGTAAACCATGTTCATCGGAACCAATTTTCCTTTGTAAGGAGAAATAAATTCCCAAACAAGCTCATGATTTTTCGTCACTTCCAGCAAACGTCCGTCGGACCCCTCGGTAATAAGCGTATTGCCGTTTGGCAAACGCTGCATGCCGCTGATGAACGGGCTGTAAAAACGGTTGGAATCCATAGGCATAAGGTGCCCCGCCTCAAAAGGCGTATACTGCCATACTATCTTCTTGCTTACGGGGTCTATTTCAAGCACGCGGGAATAATCGCGAAGAGCGGCTTTAACTCCGGTAGGAGCCCCAGGGTTCGGAGCATCGTAGCCTCCCCAGCCGCCGTTATCGAAAATTAAAATATTGCCGCCGCCCGGCAAGGTATGGGGAATCATGTGCGCATGGTGCTGTCCGATAATCCAGCCGATAGCTTTTTCCTCGGGGCTGGCGTTATAATCGGGACCGAGCTTCCAAACAATTTTACCCGTAGCTTTTTCAATAATGAAAACGATATTGGTTTCACGGCCGTCAGCAATGATATTGTCGGGGTGGAAACGGGTGTCGCCCTGCTCATACCATTTATTCGGTCCGAGCACGGACATGGAGTTGATATGCATCCAATCGCCCATGCCCTCCGGCTGCGTAGGGCGATAATTGGGATTGCGGCAAAGGGCGTTTTTAGCGGCTTCGCTGAAACCGAATTCTTCAAAATGGTCACTGCAGCGCCATTCCCAAACAATATCCCCGTCCCAGTCGACTTCCAAAATCACGTCGTCCAATAAAAGCTTGTCGGAAATTCTTTTGTTGCGAATATTTTTATGACAAAGAATAAGCGTGTTGCCCTCCAAAGATTTTGGCGCCGTATCGGGAGCGTAATAGCCTACGGAGCTTCCCTCCCGCTGAAAGTCATGGTGATAGCGCGCCATCCAGCGGGGCTCGTATCCGGGGTCTTCAATGTATTCATTGCGGTCAAATTTCCAAACTTCCTTGCCGTCCCAGTCAAGCTGCACGACATCTGTCTGGTCCTGCACGGAATATTTGCCGGTGCGGCGCCCGCGGCTTGTGACAAGATAACCGCCGGGGAAAATCTTATTGGGAAATCCGTGCACGCCTTTCCAGACATTATGCTCGCGCCCGTTCATATCCATAAGGACAGCGCCGACTTCCTGACCTTGAAAAACAGTCAAACCGTTCCAGCATTTTTCCGGATTGTAAATCGTGACACCGGTAGGATAAATAGTAGGATGACCCATAACATACCTCCAATTCTGTATGATTTATTTTTTTTATTATTTCATAATCCACTGCCACCATGGCACAGCGACGGCAAGCAAGAAGGGAACCGTCAAAATCATTCTTGCCGCAAGCACCTTGACCATGCTTCCGAAATGAATATAGCCGAAACCGTAAAAAATAAGCAAAACGGCATATTCATAAGGGAACAGATAATTATCGAACCCATATTTGAAAGAAAGATACATGATTCTCGGTTCAAGCCCCATCTGCACCCCGAGTTCGGCAAGAGGAGCGGAAAAAGAGGCGGTTGCGGCAAGCGGGGTCAGAATAAAGTTTCCGATAACCCCTACGACATACGAGCAGACACTTGCGCCATAAATACCGAGCCCTTCCATATAACCGAAAGTGCTGTCCGCCATCCATTGGGTCACTTTCAGATAATTGCCTGCGCTGCCGATGGCCATGCACCCCATGATGAAGAAAATGGGACAGAAATTGACTTCTTTGATTTTCTGCCCGTCCATAAGACTCACTCCGGGTAAAAAACTGACAGCGGCAAGAAAAACAAGCCCCATGCCGGGAGTAAGTCCATGCCATTTGTCCGTCATCAAAACTATCAGGGTGACAATGAGAAGCACCGTTGCGGTTTTTTCATCCCTGCGCATAGGTCCGAGTTCCGCATAACGGGCATACAGCGCCCTGCGAAGTTCTTCCTTATTCACTTTGCTCGGAAGCAAAACAACAACAATGGCGACGCTCATAACCGTAAAAACGGTTGCGGGAAGCAAATTCCAGCCGGCATACTGAAGCCAGCTCGTTTTCAAGCCCATGACGCCGTCAACCAAACTCATTCCAATAACCAAATCCCCGCCGCCGGTTAAAAACCCGTTTTTAGAGCTTGTCACAGCCAAAAACGCCACCAGCATGAGAGCTGTCGCTTCCCGTGACTGTTTCTTGAAATCCAAGGATTCGCAAAGACTGATGACGATGGAGCAAAAAATGACACCCTTGCCCGTTACCGCGGGAACGAGCGGATTGATAATATAAATCGCAAGCATAAGTCCCCAAACGGTTCCGATGAACGAACCGTCCATAAGCTTCATGCAGCCTAAACCAACCCGTTTTCCAAGACCGGTATCCTGCAAAATTTTACAAAAAATAAAACCGCCGATGACGATATTGGGTACATCGCCAAGCCAGTTATTATACGCGATTTTACCGGGAACACCGCAAAGAGCCATATAAAGCACAGGCAAGACAAGCCCGGTCGCCGTATCGTTGACAAGCTCGAAGCCCCATATGCAAACCATAAAAATCGTCACAGCCAAAAACATCGCCATTTCATGGGTCAATGTCTTTCCGTCAATGGGCAATGCAAAATACACGATAGCCGGTACGATAAGGCAAAAAAGCCACTTCAAAGCCGATTTGCCATTAAGTATTTTTTCCGTTGTCTGCGCCATAATGATTTCTCCTTATGAAAAGAGTGATTGGATGTGTTCATTTTTTCACATTAATTCTATCTAAACAGATTTATTAAAAAAAAAATGTAGTGCCGGCTACATTTTTATCTTTTTATTTATTTTTTTTTAATGTATGTTGTTTTTAAGGGGGGAAAATGGATAAAGACAAAGAGAAATCAATTCATGAGTTCAGTCAGATTTCATCGAATATGCAGGAATGGGACAAATATCTCCATTTGGCAGTTAAAATAAAACGCGCTAAAGGACAGGAACTTTTTGAAAGCGGTGAAATTTGGAACAAGCTCTATTTGCTCCAGACAGGAGAAGTCAAGCTCATACGCCTTTCCAATGACGGAAAAGAAAAAATCCTATGGCGCGGCATCGCCCCCTGTCTTTTGGGCGAGGGACCTTTTTTTGACGGACTTCCCACTCTTAGTTTTTTTGTCATCACAAAACCGAGCGTCTTATATTCTTTTTCAGCCGAAACCGTGTATTCCGTCTTATTAAAAGACCCGCTCATCGTCACTTCCATTCTCCGCAACCTTTCCCAAAAAGTCCGCCTTAACATCAATCAGAATTGCTGCCTGAGCTTTTCGGAACTTTCTTCGCGTATCTGCATGTATTTGTATCAAAGAATGCATATTTCGGAAAACAGGAAACAATTTTACGCCGTTCCGGAACTCACCCAGCAGGACCTCGCCAACCATTTATCCGTGCACAGGGTAACTCTGAACAAGACATTAAGATTTCTCGAACAGCAAGGAATTACCGGACCATACAACAGAAAATTGACATACATCCTCGACGTGGATTCTTTTTTAAACCTTATCCAATCATAATAATCAGAGATAACCATGAATAAAACATTTTTCAGAATCACCGTAACTGTTTTGTTTTTGTCTTTCATTCTCAATTTCTATCTTTTATACGAAGTCCATAAAAATAAGACCTTCTTCGAAGTGCAGAGCGAACATTTTGTCACCGTAGGCATTTTGAATGAAATATACCTCACAAGCGTACAGCTCAACCAACTTTCCCAAATGTATATCCGCACGGAAGACCAATATTATCTTAATAATTACACGAATATCACCAATCAAATGCTCGGCAAAAGCCCGCGGAGCAATAACAACCTCTTCCACATGAAAGTCCTGAAACTTGCGGATATCATAAAAACCAACCTTGCCGACAAGGAATATACACAGCAGCTGCTTGAAATGTATGCCGAACTTGAATTACAGCATGCCTTTCAGCAAAAAGCGATACAAGCCTTAAAAAACGACGACACCAGCCGTTATGAAGCCTTATCCGTTCTTACTTCCCAGAATTATCTGGACAGTCTTGCCGTTATCACCGATACATACGATACCATTATCAATAATACGCAGCATGTCGAGCCGAATTTTTCGCCTATCAATTTCGCTTTCATCCATTCGCTTGCGGCTCTTCTTTTCTTTTTCACCATTACGTTCATGTTCATCAAATTACGGCAAGGCTACAAGTCTTCAAAAATAAAAGATATTGACGAATATATCCACCTGCTCGTCGATTCCATGCCGTTTGTCAGCATTATTTTCAATGATAACGGAAAAGTCATTGACTGCAACAAAAAGCTTGTGGAATTGCTCGATTTGTCAAATGAAGAACAGTTTATCAACAATTTCAGGCAATATCTCGCGAAAGAACAGGAAGAAAAGCCTCTTTCACTTTTTATCGCCGAAAAAAACGAACTTATCAAAGAAAAAAGTATTTCCAGTTTCAAATGGATTTTTCTTGACGCAAGCGGGGCTCCCATCCCTTGCCAGGTAACAGCCATTTACCTTACGTATCTCAACAAGAATTTTTATATCTATTATGCGTTCAACTCCCAAAAGGAATTGGAAATGCAGGCGAAAATAAAAGAACAGGAAGAAAGAATCCAAGTCATGCTCGATTCCGCCCCTCTTTGCTGCACAATTTGGGATAAGGATTTCAAGCTTATCGACTGCAACTTCGAATCCGCCCGTTTCTTCAATTTCCAAACCAAACAAGAATTTATCGATAACTTTGAAAAACTGAACCCCATTTATCAGCCGGACGGACAGCTTTCCACTGAAAAGCATTTGCAGCTGCTCAAAAAATCCTTTCAAAGCGGCTATAAAACCTTTGAATGGCTGCACCAGGATTTGGAGCACAACCTCATTCCCTGCCACATAACGTTCACACGGATCAACTATAAGAATACGAATGTCATTATCAGCTATGCCCGTGACCTCAGGGAAGAAAAAACAATGTTCAACAAGCTGAAAAAGAAGCAGACCGAACTTATCGAGGCAAAACTCAAATCAGAGCGGGAAGCAAAAGCGAAAAGCGACTTTTTAGCCATAATGAGCCACGAAATTCGTACGCCGCTCAATATAATCATCAATGTTTTCGGACTGTTGGCAGAAATCAGAATCGATGAAAAAAATGATGATTTCGTGCAAAAAGGTCTTTCTTCCGCAACCCTTTTGCTGCATACCATCAATGATATTCTGGACTATTCGAAAATCGAAGCGGGACAACTGCATATCGAGCATATTCCTTTTTCTCTGAACGAGCTTATTAAAAATATCCATAATCTCTTCAGCCTGCAAATGGAACAGAAAGGAATCACCTATATTATCGATAAAGAGCAGGAAGTTGAAGACTCATGGCTTGGCGACCCCATACGCATCACGCAAATTCTCAACAACCTCATCAATAACGCCTATAAATTCACCGAAACAGGGTCTATCACATTAAAAATAAGCAAAATTTCCAAATCAGACATTGACGACAAAACAATAGTTCTGCTCCGTTTTGAAGTCATGGATACGGGTATCGGCATCACGGAAGAACAAATTGAAAAAATATTCTCGCCGTTCATGCAGGCTGACACGTCAACCACGAGAAAATACGGCGGAACAGGGCTCGGACTCAGCATTTCCAAAAACCTCGCCTCGCTGATGGAGGGTCAATTATCCTGCACGAGCAAAGTCGGCGAAGGAACAAACTTTTCTTTGGAAATTCCTCTTGAATTCAATAAGGACAAAGTCACAACGAACCAGGAAAGCCTCAATGAATATGATGAAAACATATTGAAAAACTTATCGATCCTATTGGTTGAGGATAATCCCATCAATACGCTTATCGCCGCGGAATTATTGAAGAAAAAGAAAATTATCGTCGATACCGCAAGCAACGGGCTTGAAGCCATTAAAAAAATCCATGACCAAACCTACGATGTTATTTTAATGGATATCCAAATGCCGGATATGGACGGAATTACCGCGACCAAAATTATCAGGCAGGAACTCAAAATCCAAACCCCCATCATCGCCATGACCGCAAACGTATTGGAAGAAGACAAGAAACTTTATATGCAAAGCGGCTTCAACAGCCACATAGGCAAGCCTATCGTTCCTATAAACCTCTATAAAACCCTTATCGAATTTGCTCCCCGCTGACGCACTGCCGGAACATTTTCCGCATAATTTAAAAAAGTGCTTGCCCGTCTTGCCGAAATAATGTAGTCTTCTTTAAACTCGTATAAGTTTATGGAGGTTTCATTATGGCTAGATTTACCATACCCCGTGATGTGTATTACGGAAAAAACGCTCTTGACGAGCTTAAAACCATTAACGGCAAAAAAGCTATCGTTGTTGTCGGCGGCGGTTCCATGAAAAGAGCCGGCTTTCTGGATAAGGTTGTCAATAATCTGAAAGAGGCGGGACTTGAAACATTGCTTTTTGAAAATGTCGAACCGGACCCATCCATCACCACCGTTATGAACGGCGCAAAAGCCATGCGCGAATTTGAACCCGACTGGATTGTTGCCATCGGCGGCGGCTCACCGATTGACGCGGCAAAAGCCATGTGGCTGTTCTATGAATATCCCGACACAAAATTTGAAGACGCCGTCAAACCTTTCAGCTTGCCGGCCCTTCGCACCAAAGCGCGCTTCATCGCTATTCCCTCAACTTCCGGAACAGCGACGGAAGTAACGGCGTTCTCCGTCATTACCGACTACGACAAGGGTATCAAATATCCTTTGGCTGACTTCAACCTCACTCCGGACATCGCCATCATCGACCCCGCCATTGCGGAAACAATGCCGCCAAAGCTCACCGCCCATACGGGCATGGACGCGCTCACCCATGCCGTTGAAGCCTATGTTTCCACCGCAAACAGTGTTTTCACAAACCCTCTTGCAATGAAAGCCATTGATATTATCAAAGACAACCTTGAAAAATCCTATAAGGGCGATATGGCTGCAAGGGAACAAATGCACTATGCGCAATGCCTCGCCGGCATGGCATTTTCCAACGGCTTGCTTGGCATAGTCCACTCCATGGCTCACAAAACCGGCGCTGTTTTCAAAAACGGCCATGTTGTCCACGGTGCCGCCAATGCGATGTATTTGCCTTACGTCATTCAATACAACGCTAAAAATCCCGCAACGGCAAAACGTTATGCCAATATTGCGACTTTGTGGGGCATTGAATACAAAACAACGGAAGAAGCCGTGCAAAAACTTTGCGATGCAATCCAAAATTTAAGCAAGGCGTTAAACATTCCGTTATGCCTCAAAGATTATGAAAACGACATGGTTCCTGAAGACGAATTTTTAGCCAAACTTCCCGATATTGCTAAAAATGCCCTTTTAGACGCCTGCACGCTTTCAAACCCGCGCCAGCCGAACCATGAAGAAATGGAAAAAGTGCTGAAATGCGCTTACTACGGAACAAAAGTTGATTTCTAGGCAATAAACGTATTTTTCCAAAACAACATCCCCTTTCACAGGCAAACCTATGGGAGGGGATTTTTCGTGCCGTCACATATTATTCTTTATATTTCAAAATTTATCATATTAATTTATATAGTTATATTGTAACATTATAAAAATTGAATTAAAATATTCATATAAGAATATTCAGACCGAAAAATATTTCTTTCAACCATTTCTTATTTATTGACAGAATAAAACATTTTTAAATTTCATTTTTTCATGCATATTTTAAAAATACTGTTGACATAATATTCTTATAAGAATATTATATAAATAACTAATTACAATACATACATTTTTTTCAAAGAGCACGCTATGAAAGAAATAAAAAATCTCGGCAAAAAAATAAAAAGCTTAAGAAAAAAAAACAATATCACCCTTACCCGCTTATCGGAGCTTTCAGGCGTTTCACAGGGTTATCTCTCCCGCATTGAAAACGGAAAACACGACCCCACCTTTTCCGTTCTTTTGCAAATCGCACGGGCTTTGCAAATTCAAATCGGCATGCTCTATGAGGAAAAACCGCAAAAGAACGACCATATAAATATCATCAGAAAAGCGCAAAGAATCAAACGCGAACAACCGGAAAAGGATTACAGCCATTTCGAATTTCCGACAACAATCAAAAACCGCAAAATGCGTGCCTATATAACGGAACCGAGTTTCACACCCATTCATGTCACGGGAAACGATGAAAGAACCTATTTTGTTCTTGAAGGGCAATTCCTTTTGAATGATGAGATACTGCAGGAAGGCGACCTTGCCTATATCGATACGGACACTCCGCATTCCGGGGCGAGCCATGGTGAAAAAAAAGCACGGGTCTTATCCGTGATTTATAGTTATGACACATAAAAATCAACAAAAAAAAACGGAGGCTGAACCATGTCTGATTTCCCTTATCTCAAAATCAAACATTATATCAACGGTGCTTGGAAAGAGGAAACAGGTGTTAAAACCGAACCTCTTTACAATCCCTCAACAGGCGAAGTGATCGGCGAAGTGCCCATGGCAAGTTCCGAACTGGCGAAAGAAGCCATCGCAATAGCGGATGAAGCTTACAAAACATGGAGCAAACTCCCTGTGGCGAAACGGATGACGTATATTTACAAAATCCGCCAAGGCATGGTTGACAACCACGAAAAACTCGCCAGAGCGATCGCGTACGACCAAGCGAAACACATATCCGAAGCCCGCGGCGAAGTTCAGCGTGTCATTGAAATTCTGGAATCCGCGGCTTGTGTTCCTTCAACCATTCAGGGCGAATACTTAGACCAAGTCGCCAACAATATTTCCGCCCGCGTCATCAAACAATCCTTAGGCGTATTCGGCGGTGTCGCGCCGTTCAACTTCCCGGCGCTTGTTTTCGGCTGGTTCATTCCTTACGCCATTGCGGCAGGCAACACATTCATTTTCAAACCCTCCACGCAATCTCCGTACTTCATGCAAATCATGTGTGAAATCTTTATGGAAACCGGGCTTCCTGCCGGTGTTGTCAACGTTATCCACGGTCGCCGCGACATTGCGGAATCATGGTATGACGACAGCAGAATAGCGGGCGTTTGCTTGGTCGGCTCAACCCCGACCGCTAAAAAAATGGCGGAAGGCTGCGCAAGAGGCGCAAAACGTTCCATGCTGCTCGGCGGAGCGAAAAACATGCTTCTTGTCATGGAAGATGCGAATATGGACGTCTTCATTACCAACTACCTCAACTCCTGCTACGGTTCCGCGGGACAACGCTGTCTTGCGGGATCCATTGTCGCGGCTGTGCCGGAAATTTATGACGAAGTTCTTGAACGCATGATTGAAGCCGCCAAAACCGTAAAAGTGGGTGATGCGTTTGATCCGGATGTTTATATGGGACCGCTCATTTCCCAAAAAGCAGTGCAAAACGTCCATAACTATATCGATATTGCTTTAAAACACGGTCAAGGCTGCCAGCTTGTTCTTGACGGAAGAAATATTCCATTGCCGGAAAAAAATAAAAACGGCTTCTTTGTCGGACCGAGCATCATCAAAGACGTCACCCCGTGCAACCCGCTTTTCACCACGGAAGTGTTCGGTCCTCTTGTCGCAACGATTAAAGTCGCCGATATGGACGACGCTTTGGAACTTGTCCGCCGTTCAGAATTTGGCAACGGCGCTTGTATCTTCACCCAAAATATGCATTATGCGGAAACGTTCAGCCGTGAAGCCAATGTCGGCATGGTCGGCGTAAACGTCGGCATTTGCGCTCCTCATCCATACGTTCCGTTTGGCGGCATTAAGGGCTCGCTCATCGGCACCAATAAAGCGCAGGGCAAAAACGGCATCGACTTCTTCACGCAGAATAAAGTCATCACTGTCCGCACCCATCATCCGAAAGGTCCGGACCACAAACCGCAAAACGCTTCCGTCCGTTCCTGCGTAGCTTCCTGATTTCGCTTCATACGGTCTTTAACAATCTTTCTCTCCGGAACGATCCGGAGAGAAAGGTTTCCCTTTAGCCTTTACCGTCCATTTTTTTGATACTTTTTTACCAATCGAGAGGTTATTATGGCTAATATTCAAAATGTTTCATTGGAAAGAACGCTTTCTCCCACCCAAGTTTGGGCATTGGCATTAGGCTCTATTGTCGGCTGGGGCTGTTTTGTTTTACCCGGTGACAAATTCCTGCCGGAAGCCGGACCTCTTGCGGCATTGATCGGGTTCGCAATCGGTACATTGCTGCTCTGTTTCGTCGCTGTTTCTTACAGCTACATGATCCGATACGCCCCAGTGGCAGGCGGCGAATACGCCTATGCCTATATCGGTTACGGGCCGACCAACGCATTCATTTGCGGCTGGGCATTGGTGCTTGGCTATATTTCGATTATTGCCATCAACATTTCCGCCTTAGCCCTTCTCTGCCGCTTCCTCCTTCCGGGAGTCTTTGAGGTGGGAGAGCTTTACACGCTGGCGGGCTGGAAAATTTACACGGGTGAAGTCATCCTGATGATCTGCACAGTCTTGTTCTTCGGCATACTCAACTACCGCGGTATCAGCTTTGCGGGAACATTCCAAGTCATCCTCGCCTTTATGCTCAGCGCAGGCATTTTGCTTCTTTTCTTCGGCACATTCACCATTGACAGTTTCGCGCTCAGCAACACAACACCGGTCTTTGCGGAAAGCAGAGCTCCTATCCTCTCCATTCTCTCCATTGTCGCAATTTCGCCTTTCCTGTTTGTCGGTTTTGATACTGTTCCCCAAGCTTCGGAAGAATTTAACTTCTCCCCTGACAAATCAAAAAAAATCATGATCTTCGCCATTATCTGGGGGGGCATTCTCTATTCCATGGTGACATTCGCCGTATCTACCGCTATGCCGTATCCTGATATGCTTGCAAAAATGGGAAATTTGAAAAATGCCGGAAAAACCGCATGGGCAACCGGGGAAGTGTGCCGCATGGCTTACGGCAACCTAGGCGCCGTTATTTTGGCATGTGCCGTTCTTGGCGCGGTATGCACCGGTATCAACGGTTTTTATGTCGCAACAACACGATTGCTTCTCAGCATGGCACGCGGGCATATCCTGCCAAAATGGTTCGGGGATATTCACCCGTATTACCGCACTCCGTATAAAGCCATTCTCTTCACAATCTGCTTGGTTTTGCTCACTCCGTTTGCCGGACGCGCCGTTGTAGGCTGGATTGTTGACATGTCTTCCGTCGGCACCGCTGTCGCCTACCTTTTCACCTGCCTGACGGCTATCAAAGTATTGAAACATGCCCGTTCCGCCCAAGCGCCGATAATCTGTTCATGGCTTGGAGCGTTTACTTCCGTCGCCTGCATGGCTCTGCTTTTAATTCCCGGTTCGCCCGCCTATATCAGCGCTCCGTCCCGCTGGATCATGGTGATTTGGATAGCCATGGGCATAATTTTCTACTTCATCTCCAAATCGCACTGGATCACGTTGACCGAAGAAGAAAGGAAGACGAGCATATTGGGACGAAACGACCTGCCGATTTTCTTCGATAACAAATAATTTTTAATAGAAAAAAACTTCCTCTGCCGAGGAAGTTTTTTTTGGCTCTCAAAATACACGTCATACCGCTGCGAATTTTTTAAACAATTCTTCTATATCCGGACTTTTCATACAAGAACTCATAATGGCACCGCCATAAGCCCCGGTCCCGTAAAGAGCCGGCATGTTATCGGGACTTACTCCCCCAAGACCGAAAACCGGTATTTTCTTATCAACCGCTTTACAAACGGAAGATAAAAACTCCAAACCGCGGGGGGCTAATCCTTTCTTGCAGTCCGTAGGAAAAACATGCCCCGCAAGAATGTGCGAAACAGAAATGCCTTTAGGATGCCGCACAATATATTCCGCTTCTTCCGCGCTATGGACGGAAATACCCACCGGCACGGGGCTTTCCCTCAATTCTCGGTAAGCTTGGAAAGAAAGCTGTATTCCAAGCCCGAGTCCGCAAGCCAATTCATAGTGCCCGTTCAAAAAGAAAGGGCTTGAATATTTTTTAGCCACGGGCAAGAGCTTCAAAGCCAACTCTTCATATTCTCCGGCAGATAAACTTTTTTCCCGTAAAATAAAGGCGAACACACCTTGTTTTAAAATTTTTTCCGTACGTACGAAAAAATCTTCCGCGCACGATTCTTTCTGGCTGATACAAATAAGTTTTTTCATTTTTCCCTTCATGCGCGAAAACCTGTCTTGCTTTTCCGGAACAAAACAGGTTCTTTCCTTATATGCCGCGGCAAACAGCAAAAATCGTCAAACATACAAATAATCCGTCATGGCGGATTGCAAACCGAGGGATTGAATTTTTTCGACAATTTCATCAACGCTTCTGTCGTCGGAAATAATGAACTGCGCGTCGCCTTTTTCTTCTTCGCTGTGCCCGCCGACACTCGTTTTCACTCCGGCGGAAATACGCGTCGCGCAAATATTAATCACATTATTTCTGAAATTAGCACCCTCACGCGTGGAAATATTTATTCCTGCAAAAGGCATGAACAGACGATAGGCGCACATAATCTGCAAAAGCTGTCTTTCATGCACATCCTTGGGGTTGATGGTGTCATCATTGACGATAGGACGTAAACGGGGGCAGGAAAAAGAAACTTCCGCATGAGGATATTTTTTTTGTACATAATAGGCATGAAGTCCGGTTGCAAAGGCATCTTTTCTAAAATCGTCAAGCCCGAGCAGCGCTCCGAAGCCGACACCGCGCATGCCGCCCATTAAAGCGCGCTCCTGAGCATAAAAACGGTAAGGATAAACTTTTTTCGGTCCTGACAAATGCACTTCATCATATTTTTCCGGATTGTACGTTTCCTGATACACAGAAACAAAATCGGCGCCCGCTTCATGCAAAATCCGGTATTCGCCGCTGTTCATGGGATACACTTCAATCCCAACGGTAGTGAAATATTTACGGGCTGTTTTGCATGCTTCCGCAATAAATTCCACGGAAGATTTAACCCTGTGTTCACCCGTCAAGAGCAAAATCTCCTGCAGACCGGTTGCGGAAATGGAGCGGAGTTCCTCCTCGATTTCCTCAAAACTCAAATTACCCCGCTGTATTTTATTTTTGCAATTATATCCGCAATAAACACAGTTATTTGCGCAATAATTCGCAATATACAGGGGAGTATACAAACAAACGGTGTTTCCAAAACGCTTCCGGGTTTCAACTTGCGCCTTCCGGGCTATTTCCTCAAGAAAATCCGACGCGGCAGGAGAAAGCAGCGCCGCATAATCGCGTATTGTTATGGATAAATAATCCTTTTTCAAAGCTTCACGCACGTCTGCGGCAGTGAAACCGTCAAAATCGACGCCCGCCGTTTCCCCAAGCACGCGCTCAAGCATGCTGTGGTCCTCAAGCTTTTCCATATTGGGCAAATATTTAAAACTCATTTTCAGCCCCTATTCATCCAAAAATCCTGTCAAAGGCGAGGAGGCATCCGCTTTGTCCCTTATTCTGCCAAGCCCTGCCAAAAACGCCGTTCTGCCCGCCTCGATACCCTGCCTGAACGCGCGTGCCATAGCCGGAACATCGCCGGCCGTCGCAATAGCCGTATTCGCCATAATGGCGGTCACGCCCATTTCCATTGCTTCGCAGGCTTGGGATGGTCTGCCGATACCGGCGTCGACAATAACGGGCAAATCGATTTCATCAACCAAAATCTGAATAAATTCCTTTGTCACCAAGCCCTTATTCGTACCAATGGGAGCGCCCAAAGGCATGATTGCTGCGGCGCCGGCATTTGCCATGTCACGGGCGGCATTTAAATCCGGATACATATACGGCAAGACCACGAAATTCTCTTTTGCCATGAGTTCTGTTGCTTTTGCCGTTTGATAGTTATCCGGCAACAAATATTTGCTTTCATGGATGACTTCGACCTTGATAAAATCGCCGCAGCCGCATTCGCGCGCCAAACGGGCTATGCGAAGAGCCTCTTCCGCATTTCTCGCCCCTGACGTATTGGGCAGAATGGTCACACCTTTCGGAATATAATCCAAAATATTCGCTATGCCGCCGATATTGGCGCGGCGCAAAGCCAAGGTGATGATTTGCGCACCGGCTTCCTGCACCGCCGCATTGATGATGTCCAAAGAAAATTTCCCCGAACCTAAAATAAAACGTGAACTGAACGTATGATTGCCTAATTTGAACGTATCCTGCATTTTCCACCTCAAAGAGATTTTTCATTTAATATCAGCCGCATGATCTGCGTCGCCTGCATTGCCGCGCAAAGCGCCACACGGGGCGCAAAAAGGCAGGAATCCGCAACATCGCTGACACCGTCGCCGCAAACATAATAACGGTCCATGGCTTTTCGCACTTTCATCAAATTTGCGCTTTTCGTATCCGCCATGCCATTGCCGCCCACTATGTACACTGCCGGCAGCCGGCATAAGACATTCTCAACAAGCATGACCTTTTCTTCCACCCTGTCAAAAGCTTCACAAACAATGGAACACTGCCCGAACAAATCTTTTATATTTTCCGGAACAACTTTTTCCTGACGGCAGCGATATGCCGCAAAAGGATTGAAGCGCATAAGCTGTTCATGCAAAGCCTGTGTCTTGGGTTTGCCGATATCCGCCAAATCATAATGCTGACGGTGGATATTGGTTTCGTCAACGCAATCGAAATCAACAAGCGTCAATGTTCCGACCCCCAAACGGGCAAGCATGACCGCCACATGCGAGCCGAGCCCCCCAAGCCCCGCAATTCCCACATGGGCGTTTGCGAACAACGCTTGTTTCTCCTTACCGTGCCTTTTTTCCTGCACGAAACAATACTGCTTCTTATCCATAAATCTTTCCGCAAAACCTTTCCGAATACGCTTCGGCTTAGCCTCCGCCCACGAACGCCACTATCTCAAGGCAATCCTCATCACCGAGCATGGTTCGGGCAAAATCAGCCCTCGGAACGATATGACCGTTTCTTTCAACAGCGACATGCGCGGCGACGTACTTTTCCCGTTCCAAATACTCTTGCAGGGAAAGAGGCTTTGCCAACCGAACGAATTTGCCATTAACCTTCATAAAAAACCTTGAATAAAATAAGTTGGGTAAAATAACTGTTGATTTCTTATGAATATTTTTTTTAATTTTGTCAACACAGGTATAATGATTATATGAATGTATTTTTTATAAAATATGAATACTATGAATATAGTATAAAATAAATATGTATTTTTTTATGCTGTTATTTATTTATAATTGATTTATTATATGATATTTTCATATAAATATTTTTTTTTATAATAAATTTTTATTTACTATTTTACAATATAAAACATATTTTATTTCAAATTTTCATTTTAAAATAATAAAAAAAGCAAGCACTGTTTTTTTATACCTGCTTCTCTTTATCATTCTTTATAATCACTTTTATTTTTAATTTTTAAAATGTTCTTTTAAGGTTTATAAAACTTTTTATACTCTCATAAAAGAATTTAACCGTGAATTTTATCCATTTTTTTATTCAATCCGTCCATTACTGCATTGACAATCAATCCCAATCTTCCCTTTTGCCCCTTAAAATTTCTTGAAACAAATAAAAGCGGAATATAAACCATTCCTAAAAAATATGCCAAGATACTTTGCTTTCTCAGCAAATAAAAACGATTTCGCATATATAAATAATCAACGTCAGCCGTCAGTTCCGGTTCTTCCGTCAAATTCAAAAGAGGAGTCAATTGCTCCGCATTGGGCGCATGATGGTATACCCTCGCTCCCGGGGCCCAATTCAATGAAAAACCGGCTTTTTTCGCCCTTAATCCATATTCGACGTCTTCATAAAACATATAAAAACGTTCTTCATACAGCCCTATGGCATTGATCAGCTCCCTTGTTATCAAACACGACGCGCCATTGACATAATCCAATTTCTGCACAACTTCCGCATGCTCGGAATGGGAATATTTATCATAACCGCAATCCAGATTTTTTGCCTTTCCCGCCCATTTCCGCCAATATCCGCCTCCGGCGCATTCTTGCAAATCGCTTTCTTTGTAAATAAGCGTTGTTCCGACCAAACCGATTTTATCGTTCTTTTCATTTTGCGCATGCTCAAGCAAAGCGGAAAGCGCGTAAGACTGCGGCTCCGTATCATGGTGCATAACCCAAAACGCCTGACATTCCATATCATAAAGCAAAAAACGCAGGGCTTCATTAAATCCGCCGCCGACACCTTTGTTTTCTTCCAAACGCAGAAATACGAGCTTTGCTCTGGACGTATCCGTCGCATACACTTCAACGGGTTCATCAAGATTTTGTTCCTTTGCGATTTGTATCCATTCATCCAAAATGACATCCGCATATTCGTTTCCGGAACCGTTGTCGCACAAAACAATGCGGTAAGGCAATTCAACCTGCTTATGCACGGCTTTTAAACAAGCGACCGTTTTTTCAATATCCTTATGGGTTAAAATAATGGCACCGATATTTTGTATATTCATTGCTGTATTCTCCAATTTTTTAAAAATATAAACAAGAACGGCAAAAAAATACAGCTTTTTAATCACCCATAAAAGACTAGCTTTTTAAATGAAAGTATGCTACTAACTTCCAAACTTATATTTTTTTATTAACATTTTAAACAGGCTTTGCCATAAGTGAAACTATGAATTGGGATTGGGATAAATTACAAGAAAAAAGAAAACAGCAAAATACTTGGGATTTTGGAAAAAAAATAAACAATACTCCGGAACCTGAAGAAGATTTCGGTTTTGATGCTGAAACGGAAAAGAAAAATTTTGAAGAATTTTTCAAAAAAAATAAGCCGAATAACAACGACAATGGAAATAACGGCGATAACGGCAACAACAACGGCAATAATCACAGCCGCAAACAGCCGAACGAGTTTTTAAAAAAAGCCCAGCTGCCCGGAATAAAATGGGTTTTCATTCTGTTTGTCCTTGTTTGGCTCGCTTCCGGCATTTTTATCGTGAAACCTGATGAAGCAGGTGTTATTTTGCGTTTCGGCGCCTATACGAGAACGGAATCCGCAGGACTTCATTACCACCTGCCCTATCCTATCGAAACCGTTATCCTTCCGAATGTTTCCCGTGTCCGCCAAGCGGAAGTAGGCTTCCGTTCCGCTCAAAACGCGGATATTTTCCAACAGGGAAGAACGCAGGCAATCGATGATGAAGGCTCAATGCTCACAGGTGACGAAAACATCGTGAACATTCAATTCAATATCCAATACAATATCAAACCTGACGGAGCGTTTGATTATCTCTTCAATGTCACCCAACCTGACGCTGTTGTAAAAAAAGCGGCTGAAGCCGCCATGCGCGAAGTTATCGGGCGGACGACCCTGGACTCAGCACTTACCGGCGGACGTGTTGAAATTCAAAACAATGTCACGGAACTTTTGCAAAGTATCTTAGACCGTTATCAAGTAGGCGTACAGGTTGTCGCCGTTCAGATGCAGGACGTGCAGCCTCCGAAAGACGTGCAGGAAGCATTTAAAGATGTCGCAAGCGCAAGGGAAGACAAACAGCGCCTCATCAATATCGCAGAAGCTTACAGGCAGGATATTTTGCCGAAAGCACAAGGTACGGCGGCTGAAATTGTCAATAAGGCGGAAGCTTACAAGCAAACCCGCATCGCCCATGCGGAAGGGGAAACAGCACGTTTTCTTGCCGTTCTTGCCGAATATGAAAAAGCGCAGGACATCACGAAAAAACGTTTGCTCTATGAAAGTTTGGAAAAAATGCTCAGCAACCCGGAAATGGAAAAAATGGTTTTGCCCAATGAAGGAACAAACCAAATCATGCCTCTCATTCCTATGGGAAGCGGCGCTCCTTCCAGCTTGGAAAAAGCTTTGCCAAATTCCCTTGAGGAAGACCTTCTTTCCGGCAACATTTCCCAAAACTCCTCGCAGCAAACTGCAAATTCCGCCCGCCCTAACGCAAGAGGTACACGTTAATGAATAACAAACTCCCCAGTTTCATAATATTGCTCGTTATTATTTTAGGTATCGGCTCACAAGCCCTTTTTATCGTGCACCAAACGGAGCAAGCCATAATTTTGCAGCTCGGCGAACCGAAAGACCGTATTTATAAAGCCGGTTTGCACTTTAAAATACCTTTTATCGACAGCGTGGTGCGCTTTGACGCACGTATTTTGGACTACGACGCAAGACCCGCCGAAGCGCTGACCAGCGATCTGAAAACCATTGTGCTTGATAACTACGCCCGCTGGCATATCATCAATCCTTTGCAGTTTTACCGTACCGTACGTACGATTCCAAACGCCCAGACACGCCTCGACGCTGTTGTTTATTCACAAATGCGCGCCCATGTCGGACGCTGCACACTCACGGAAGTTGTTTCAAGCGAACGGACCAATATTATGGATTCCGTTACAAAGCAGGCATCCACGCAAATGAGGGAATTTGGCATTGAAGTTGTTGATGCGCGGATTAAACGCACGGACTTGCCCCCTGAAAACCAAAGGGCTATCTACGACAGGATGAGAGCGGAACGTGAACGCCAAGCCCGTCAATACCGTTCCGAAGGAACGGAAGAAGCGACAAAAGTCCGCTCAAAAGCGGATAAGGAGCGTGCGCTTATTTTGGCTGAAGCAAAGAAAAAAGCACAAATCATCCAAGGTGAAGGCGATGCCGAAGCCGCAAAAATTTTTGCAAACGCCTATACAAAATCCCCGGACTTTTTTGAATTTCAGCGCAGTCTTGAAGCTATGAAGCTTTCCTTTGAAAACAATACCAAAATGATTGTTACGACAGACAATCCGCTTTTCAAACATATCAAGTAAAACTATGGAGAACCTATGGGAACTTTTAATGAAATATATAAACGTATTTTATTCGTAGCCAACTGCCAGACGCAAATAGATTTGGCGGGCATTCTGGAAATCAGCCAATCGAGCATTTCCGATGCCAAAAGAAGGCAATCCGTCCCCTCCGACTGGCTTATAAAACTCTACGACAGGTTTGGCGTAAACCCTGACTGGCTGAGAGAAAAGAAAGAACCGATGTACTTACGCGGCATTGCCACCATTGACGAAGAGAATTCCCATTTTGTTCTGGAAGACGTTTCACGCGGCTTCATGGCAAAAGTTTATGACACGTTTTGCGAAAAAACACCGGACGGCTATACTTTTAAAACCCTTGATGAAGTCGTTCTGCCGAAAAACCTGCAAAAATGCACAAGCCACGTTTTCAATCATAACGGAAACGGCATGGACCCAAGCATACCCCGCCTTGCGCTTGTCGGAATTTCCGCCAAAAAGAACGAAGAAACAATGCCTGTCATTTCCGGAGAACTTTATGCGCTTCACTTACCGCAGGAAGGCATAATTTTCAGAAGAATTTTCCAAAACATCGCCGACAACACCTACACCCTTTGCTTCGAACATCCCGAACTTCCCAAAAACATCATCAGTTTTGAAAGCCTGCAGGAAAAGCTTCTGGGCAAAGTCACATGGGTGCTGCATAAATTTTAACCCGGCAATAACTCTTATGAAACGCATATTCTGGATAATACCGTTTTGTTTTCTCATATTTTTTTCCTTTCTTTGCGCAGACGCAAAAGGAAACGGGCAAAACACCGCAGAACCGCAAAAACACAACACGGAGCATGACAAAACTTGGGACAACCTGCATGCCCGCCTTGTCCGTGACGGTTTTTCCGAAAAGGATTTGGAACAATATTTCTTGCAGCTTCAAAACGCTTTTTCCCAAAAACCTATGGGAAACAAAGTGAAAGAATTGTATCAAGCCAATTTTGCCCCCAAAAAAACAAGCAAAAAAAAGCCGGGTAAACAAAAACCTAAAACAAATGCATTAGGCGTACCCTATCCGTGGTATGACGGATATGTGACAAAGGAAAACGCCCTTAAATGCAAAAATTTTCTTGATGAAAACGAAGAATATTTTATTTTGGCGGAAAAAAAATACGCTGTTCCGAAAGAAATCATTTCCGCTTTGATTTATGTTGAAACATGGCATGGAAAATTTTTAGGAAAATTCACACCTCTTTCCATGCTTGCAAGCATGAGTATTTCAACGGAATTATCCATGCTTCCCAACTATACCAAAAATCTTTCGCTTACCGCCAAGCAAGAAAAATTCCTGCACGAAAAAATTAACGCAAGGGCAGACTGGGCGTATGAAGAACTCAAGGCGCTTCTGCGCTATTCAATTCAAAACGATATAGATGTCAGCAAGATTCCGTCTTCCATTTACGGCGCTATCGGATATGGACAGTTCATGCCGAGCAATATCAAACGTTTCGGCGTTGATGCTGACAATGACGGTAAAATAAATCTTTTCGAACCTGCCGATGCGATTTTGAGTGTTGCGAATTTTTTACATAAGCAAGGTTGGAAACAGAAAAACATAGCCTTTAAGAACCAAGTAAAAATATTGAAACGCTATAATTATTCAACCGCCTATGCCCATACGATTTTGGCTTTGGCGAAACTCAGCAGGCAGACAGCCGCTCCTCAGGCAGAAACTGTCAATATTGCCCAAAAAACACCCAAGGAGAAAAACAATGTCAGAAACTGACGTATTGAAATCCATCGGTTCACAAAACTTTATTCTCCCCTGTCCCATCGTTTTGGTCGGTTCTTATCATGACTCCCCTGGCGGCGATAAAATTCCCAATATCATGACCGCCGCATGGAGCTGCCCTTGTTCGGCTCAGCCTCCAGCCCTTGCAGTCGCCGTACGCGGAAGCAGACAGACCCATAAGGATATTCTCAAACATAAAGCGTTCACCCTCAGCATTCCGGATACGAAAATTCTTCCCGAAGTCGATTATTGCGGTATTTTTTCCGTCGCCCAAGAAAACAAATTCGAAAGGACGAAACTTACCCCTGTCACTGCCGAACATGTTGACGCACCCTATGTGCAGGAATGCCCCGTTGTGATTGAACTCACCCTGATAAAAACCTGCGATGTGGGCACGCATACCCTTTTCATCGGGGAAATCATGGACGTAAAAATCCGAGAATCCGCTCTCAATGCGGAAGGACTGCCCGATCCCGAAAAATTGGACGTTCTTGCTTATGTGCCCATGCTCCGCGAATACCGGGGACTTGGAGAATTTAAAGCAAAAGCCTTCGGCATCGGCAAAACCATTGTCGCCAGCAACGTATCAAATTAGAAAATAATCATTCAAAATGAGGAATGAACGAATACGTGATGGCGAATAATCTGTCAAGAATTTGCTCGCGTTCTTCATCAGTAACGGTTTTGCATATTTCCACAAGCATTTGCGTTCCGTAACACGGGGCTTGCGTGGACCACAAATCAGCACCTTCAATCAAATGATAACGGGCGTTTTCTTCGCCTAATTGCTTATACAAATCCTGCGGCTGAAATTCCGGCGTATTGAAATAATCTTTTTCAAGACCGACAATGCAAAATTTCAAATCCGTATCTTGTATTTGTTTCAAATCAAAAAACATGGTTAAAGCAGGTGAAACAAAAATAAACCGCTTGAACCTCGTATCAACATAGGTATACTGGGTAGGCAGAGGCGGCAGATACGGAATCAGAAAAGGCGGTTCATAAATATACGCTGACAAGTTGGGATTATTCCGTTTCGACCATTTCACCTGAAAATCCAAAACAGTATGCACTTCCTGCAAAATTTCGTTTTTGGAATCAAGGGCATTATAAAAAAACAAATTTTCCAAGTTTTGTATTTCGACAGAACGCTGCAAACCTAAAGCGAAATTTTGCACCTGCGCTTTTATCGGATACTGGCAAAAAAGATTTTTTTCCAGCCTTGTCACGTCAAATGTCCACAGCGAATTGTAATCAGACTCTATGCTTTCAAAATCATCGCAATACGTCAGCCAACGATTTGCGGAAAGTTCTCCTCCCGCGAGCAAAAGCCCTGCCGTTCCTCCGCTGCCAAAGCCCATAAAGGTAATTTTGCCGCTGTCAATGAAACGTGAAAACGTTTTATCCATCAATAACAAGTCAACAGCCAAAGAACACTGCTTGGCGCGCTGATACATCGATTTTGCGGAATAAAAAATACGCATGTTATGGACATTGTCCTCGCTGTGCATGGGCACGGCGACAATATAGCCCTGCTTTACCAACAAATCCGCCAAGGTGTGACAACTGTACCGAGTCAAGCCGGAAGCGTGCGAAATGACAAGCAAGGGATATTTTTTATAAGGGATAGGAACGGCGTCCAGCTGCGCCTGCAGCTCTTTTTTGGGCAATTTGTTGATTTCGGCATTTTTCCTGATTTTTTCGTGTTCCCGCAAAGAAGGTCCCGCGATTTCATCGTCGACAATACGGAACATAGGGGCGTTTTTGGCGACAAAAACATGGTATTCGTCCATAACATAGTCACGTTCTTCACTACGGGTCGGATACCAAACCCCAACATCAAGCCGAACATTTTCCCTTGAGTTCCAAGTGGAAATGGAGCGATATCCAACATGAATCTCTTCCCTTGCCTCACAAGGAAAAACCAAACCGAAAAGAAAAAATATCACATAAAAATAATAATGCATATCCAGTCCTCAATACGATAAGCCAACCTATCAAAAACTTAATTTTTTTTCAATCGGCAAAAGAGCGGTTTCATAAATCTTTTGCTTGACTTAATAATCAAGACAACCTATAAATATCGCTCAACCTTGCCTTTACAGAAGTAAAGGCCATAGACCGAAAGGAGAGTACTATGCGTAAAATGGAAACACTCGTGCTTTTCTCCCCGGAACTGACCGTGGAACAGCGCGAACAAGCCATTGCCACTCTTAGCGAAGTCATCGACCGTGAAGGCGGCAAACTTCTTTTAGTGGACCAATGGGGAATGAAAGATTTGGCTTACCCCGTGCGTAAGCAAATGCGCGGATTTTATGTTCGTTTTGAGTATAACGCACCTAATCAGCTTGTTGCGGAACTTGAACGTATTATCCGTATCCAAGACAATATTTTCAAATTTATTACAGTTCGCTTAAGCGATCAAGCAGAGGAGGTTGCATAATGGCTTTCCGTAAAAAATTCGCACCTCGCCGCAAATTCTGCCGTTTCTGTGCCGACAAGGATCTTCCTCTTGATTACAAACGTCCGGATATTTTGCGTGACTTCATTACTGAACGCGGTAAAATTGTTGCCCGCCGCATTACTGGCACTTGCGCAAAACACCAGCGCCAGCTTACAACAGAAATCAAACGTGCCCGTCAAATGGCGCTTCTTTTCTACACCACTGCTCACTCCAGTGATGTTAAAAAGAAAACCAACATATAGGGTAGGAGAGTAGATTATGAAACTTATTCTTCGTGCCGACATTGAAAATTTGGGTCATTTGGGCGACATTGTCGAAGTAAAACCGGGATACGGACGCAACTATCTTATCCCTCAAGATTTGGCGATGCTCGCAACTCCTGCGAACCTCCGCGCATTTGAACTTGAAAGAAAAAAACTTCAAGCCCGTATGGATGAAATCCGTGCTGCAGCCAGCGTTCTTGCTGAAAAACTTCAAGATTTCGTTCTTACCATTGAAATGCGTGTGGGTGAAAACGATAAGCTTTACGGTTCAGTCACAACTTCCATGATTGGCGAACTTTTGAACGAACAAGGCATTGAAATAGACCGTCACCACATTTTGCTTGACGGCGCTATCCGCACTCTCGGCGAACACGTTGTCCGTGCAAGACTGCATACCGACATTATTCCGACTTTCACCGTGAAAGTTGTTTCTGAAGACAAATCCCACTTGGGTGAAGAAACAGCAGCTGAATAAGCTTGCCGAAATTCTTTTGAAAGGTCCACTTTTTAAAGTGGACTTTTTTTATACCCATTTTTTTTTTTTTTTTACAACAATTCAACCATAGTTAAAATATGACACATTCTGACCCCATGGACACAAAAAAGATATTTAATATTGTTGCCGCTTTTATTTACGAACAAAACAGATTTTTAATCTGCCAACGCCCGAAAACAAAAGCACGCGCTT
The DNA here is from genome assembly GCF_025232395.1 of Taurinivorans muris. GTDB lineage: Bacteria > Desulfobacterota > Desulfovibrionia > Desulfovibrionales > Desulfovibrionaceae > Taurinivorans > Taurinivorans muris. Next base: position 108,080 of record NZ_CP065938.1, on the reverse strand, counting down.
TGCTTTGGGAATTTGCAGGGGGAAAGGTCGAACAAGGCGAGAGCCATATCCAAGCTTTAAAGCGGGAATGTATGGAAGAACTCGCCATTGAAGTTGAACCAAGCGGTTTATTCTATCAAAATTCCCATGAATACGAAGATATCATTGTCAATCTTTTCATCTATCACACAAAAATAATCAAAGGTCCGGTGCAAAAGCTTGAACACGAAGATATTCGGTGGATCAGTTCCGAAGAAATCGACAACTACGCTTTTTGCCCGGCTGACAAGGAAGTTTTGGAAATCATCAAACAAAACTATTGATAAAACCGACTCAGGCGCCAACAAACATTGCTTGCTGCAAAGTGAAAAGTCCTGCTTTCAAAAAAAAGCAGCTATCCGCTTTTTGCAATATGTTGCTTTTCCCGCTGACACAATAAAAATCAGCTTTTTTTTTACCATTTTTCAAGGTGTATCCGTTCCGGCTTGAAATTATCGGTGCTATTTTTCTTTTCCCCTTTATAACCGACAGGCAAAACCGCAAAAGGAACAACATCTTCGGGTAAAGACAGCAGCTCTCTCAAACCGTCGACCCGTTCCGCAACCGGATATATTCCCAGCCAAACCGAACCAAGCTCCAAATCATCTTCACCTTTTATGCTTTCAACAGCTAAAAGCATGTTTTGCACACAAGCCGAACAATCCTGCACCCAAAAGCCCTTAAAAATCTCCCGTGACAGATTTGCACAAACAACAACCGCAGCATTAACCATTTTCAAACATTGAGAATAGGAATGAAATTCCGTTATTTTCCGTAACGTATTCCTGTTTCTGATCACGACAAATTCCCATGGCTGGCTGTTTCCGGAGGAAGGCGCCTGCATTCCCGCCCGAATGATTTTTTCAATAATCTCATCGGTTACAGTACGGGGTGAAAACTGCCGTATGCTTTTTCTTTTATAAATAATATCAAGCATAAAATTTTTCCTACCATATCATAAAAAATAATTTCAGCATCAATCTGCATGGATAAGGCTTTTTTTCGCCCATTTTTGGCTTGCCCAATGGCGCCAGATGAAAACAGCCCGCAAACATTCGTCGGCAGCGAAACAAATCCACATGCCGACAAGCCCGTAACCCAAATACAAACCGAAAACATAAGCGCCGAGCGTTGCGACTCCCCACATGACGATAACCCCGACCACGAACGCAAATTCAGGATTGCCGACGGCGCTTAACATCCTGCCGCCTAAAATATTCACCGCCCTGCCCACCTCAAGCACAACATCTATCCACAAAATAGTCAAACAAAGGGCGATAATATTCGCATTATCAGTAAGCAGCGGCATGACCCGCCCCCCGGCTAAAGCCAAGCAGAAAGACAATGCGACAGACACGGAAACAGCTATTTTCAAGCTGAAGCTTCCAAGCTTCAAAGCCGCATCTTTGCGTTTCCTGCCCGCCAACTGCCCTACGATAATGGCGGACGCCTGCCCTAACGACAGAGAAAATAAAAAAATAAAGGTAATGATGTTGACAAGATAGGTCCGCGCCGCCAACGCTTCCGTACCCAGTTTATTCACAAGATACACGATAACGGTTTGGGAAAGACTGTAAGAAAACATTTCCCCCGCTCCCGGCAGACCGATTTTCATAATTTTGCGTAATTTATCCATGGGAAACGGAAACATGTTCCTGAAAATGGAATCACGGACCTTCTGCCGTTTAATCGCGTAAAAAAGCAAACTGCACGCGACAACGCGGCTAAAAACAGTTGAAATGGCAGCCCCCTGCACCCCGAGTTCCGGAAAACCGAATTTCCCGAAAATCAACACATAGTTGCCAAAAATATTTAAAATATTTGCAACAACGGAAACATACATGGGATAGCGCGCCAGATTGCAGCTCCGCATAATGCCCGAATAGGTCATATTCATACAAACGAGAATGGAAAAACCGCCCGCGATTTCAAAATAAACGGTGGCATTGTCAACCAATTCCGCTCTGGTATCCAAAAAAACAATCAATTCCGGCGTAAAAAACGTAAAAAATATTCCGGTCACAATACCCACAAAAATATTATATGCGACAGCGGCGGAAATGGTTTTTACAAAACCGTGCTCATCTTTCGCCCCGATATACTGCGAACAAACAACAGTCACCCCCATCACGCCGATCATGAAAACCATATACACCAGCATAAGGACTTGGTTTGCAAGCCCGACAGCCGCAACAGCGGAATCTGAAACCCGGCTTAGCATGAAAACATCAACAAACCCCGCCAGCATGATAAGCAGCGTTTCAATAAAAATAGGAAAAGTAAGCGCGATTAATTGCCTTCTGATATCAAGGCGCTGAATTATAGATTCCATAAAAACCTCATTCAAATTCTTATGATAATGCAATATCAATATCTTTTCAAGGATTTATTATTTAATAATTACTTATGATACCAATATGTTACAGTTTGTTTATTCAAATTTTTATTTGTCTTTCAAAGATTTTTTCAAAATCACAAGAAAAATTTTTCTTGAAAAATAACTTGCAAAATATGCGATTATGTATTAAATAATCCTTTGCAATTTGCTTTGCGAGAGTGGCGGAATTGGTAAACGCACTAGACTTAGGATCTAGCGGAGCATTCCTTAAGAGTTCGAGTCTCTTCTCTCGTACCATTAAATTCTTTGACCGGTCGAAGGCTCCAAAGAGTGCCACCTCTTCCGGCACAATATATAAGGAGTCCCAGAATGTCCCACACCATTGAAAATGTTTCCCAAACAAAACGTAAAATTTCCGTAACAGTCGAAGCGAACGATGTTGACAAAACCATTGACAAAACCATTCGCGAATATGGAAAAAGCTTGAGCCTCAATGGTTTCCGCAAAGGTAAAGTTCCCGCTTCCGTCATTGAAAAACGCTTTTCTGACGAAGTTTACAATTACGCCACAGAAAACCTCATCAACACCAATATCAACACCATTCTTGAAAATGAAAAAATCCGTCCGATCAGCCGTGTGAACTTTGAAGACAAAGAAACACCGCAAAAGCTGGAACGCAGCAAGGAATTTTCTTTCACATGCTCTTTTGAAATTCTTCCTGAAATCGATTTGCCGAAAGATTTTTCCGAATACAGCGTAAAAGTCGAATCAGACGAAGTGAGCGCGGAAGAAATCGAAAACTTCACAACTCAAGTCCGCCGCAGCATGGCGACGCTTGAAGACATGAACGAAGACAGATACCCGATGGACGGCGATGTGCTTTTGGTCGACGTTGAAGGAACATACGAAGGAAATCCCGTTGCCGGCATGGGCGCTCAAAATTTCCTCATGCAGCTTTCCGACAACAAAGATACCACCAATAAGGAAATCGACAAACTCGTCCGCACAGCCAAAGCCGGTGAAGAAGTCAGCGGCACCATGGTTTGCCCCGATGATTACGCGGACGCAAGCATGCGCGGCAAAACCATCGACATAAAAATCAAACTTCATAAAATCCATAAACAAATTCTTCCTGAATTTGATGAAGAATTTGCAAAAAAAGTCGGTTTCAACAGTTTGGAAACATTGAAACAAATGATTGAAGCCCAAGTTAAGCAAACAAAATCAGCTCAAGTGAGAAATAAAGCGCAGCAAGAACTTTTAGACAGCATTACCGCAAAATACGACTATGAACTGCCTGAAAGCATGGTGCAAAAATCCCTTTCAAACTACATGATGGAAGCGAGAAACCACTTGGGTCAGCAAAATATAGACCCTGAAGAAATGCTTAAAGCACTCGCTTCCTTAAAAGAAGAAGGGCAAGACATCGCAAAACGCCAGACAAAAGCCCATGTATTCCTTCTCAGCCTCGCATTCCGTGAAAACATCGCTGTCACAGGTCAGGAAGTGGATATGTATGTCCGCCAGCTCGCCATGGAAACGCGTCAGCAATACGAACAGGTTCGCGACCATGTTCTCCAATCAGGCATGGTAACGGATATTCAGGAAAGAATTATGGCAGGTAAAGCCCTTGATTTGATTTTTGACCAAGCAAAACATGAAGAAGTAAAATAATAATTCTTTGGCAAAGTTTTTGCATATTATATTGTGATAAAGTCAAAAATTTGCCTTCAATATTAAGCATACATTTATCCGCAGGCAAAAATTTTTGTCTGCGGGTATTTGTATGAAGCCCTCAAGGAGAATACCGATGAATATTCCTATGGTCATTGAAACCACCGGTCGTACCGAACGAGCATACGACATATATTCACGCCTTTTAAAAGACCGTATCATTTTGCTTGGCACAGAAGTGAACGACACCGTCGCCTCCCTCATCTGCGCCCAGCTCCTTTTTTTAGAATCACAAGACCCTGAAAAAGAAATCAGCCTTTATATCAACACTCCCGGAGGCTCTGTCACCGCAGGCATGGCGATTTACGACACCATGAAATTCATTGCCTGCCCCGTAACGACCCTTTGCATGGGCAGAGCCGCAAGCATGGGAGCGTTTCTTTTGGCGGGCGGCGAAAAAGGCAAGCGTTTCGCCCTTCCGCACAGCCAAATCATGATACACCAGCCTTCAGCTGGCTATCAAGGTCAGGCGACGGACATTGAAATCCATGCGAAAGAAGTTCTGCGTATGAAAAAGGACCTCAACTCCATTTTGGCGGAAAACACGGGGCAAAGCATTAAAAAAGTGACTGCCGACACGGAACGCGATAATTTCTTAACAGCGGAAGAAGCCCTGAAATACGGTATTATTGACAATATTCTTACCTCCAGACACGATTTAATATAGGTTTTTTATGAGTAATAATAAAGACGGAATGCACTGCTCATTCTGCGGCAAAAGCGAATTTGACGCCAACCAATTCATAGTGCAGGACGGTGCCTGCATTTGCGACAAATGCATTGACGCCTGCAATCACATTATCGAACGTCAAAAATTCCAAAATACGGCGCAATCGATCAATTTGCTCACGCCAAAAGAAATCAAGGCAAAACTCGATGAATATGTCATCGGGCAGGACAATGCGAAAAAAATCCTTTCCGTGGCTGTTTACAATCACTACAAACGGGTTTTTTTCAAACAGGAACTCGGTGATGTAGAACTTGAAAAAAGCAACGTGCTTTTAGCCGGACCTTCCGGAAGCGGCAAAACCCTGCTCGCAAGAACTCTCGCCCGTATCCTGAATGTTCCTTTCGCCATTGCCGACGCAACAACCCTTACGGAAGCGGGCTATGTCGGTGAAGATGTTGAAAATATCCTCGTACAGCTCGTGCAAAATGCCGAATATGACTTGAATGCGGCAAGCCGCGGTATTATTTATATTGATGAAATCGATAAAATTTCCCGCAAAAGCGACAGCCCTTCAATCACCCGGGACGTTTCCGGCGAAGGCGTCCAACAAGCGCTTTTAAAAATCATCGAAGGCACCGAAGCCAATATCCCGCCAAAAGGCGGAAGAAAACACCCGCAGCAAGAATTTATCCGCCTGAACACTTCCAATATCCTGTTCATTGTCGGCGGCGCGTTCATCGGGCTTGAAAAAATGGTTGAAGCGAGAATACGCGGAAACAGCATGGGATTCGGCGCCCATATCAATAACAAGAAAGAGCAGAATTTATCCCAGCTGCTTGACCAAGTCATTCCCACGGACCTTGTGCAGTTCGGGCTTATTCCCGAATTTATCGGTCGTATTCCCGTTATCACCCACGTTGACGAACTCGGTGTTGATGATTTGGTGCGTGTTCTTACCGAACCTAAGAATGCCCTGACGAAACAATATCAGAAACTTTTTGAAATTGACGGGGTTGAACTGAATTTTGAAACAGAAGCTTTAAAAGCTGTCGCCAATAAAGCCATTGAAAGAAAAACCGGAGCTCGGGGATTAAGAAACGTCCTTGAAACCGTAATGCTTGATATTATGTATGATTTGCCAAACACGGCAAAAGGCAAACAATGCATCATCACCAAAAGCGTTATAGAAAACAACGAAGCTCCCCTCTTTTTATCCAAAGCAGAATAATGAATGCCGTATCAAAAACGGCATTTTTCCATTGAGGACGCTATGAGTTTATTTGAAAATACGCATGGTCATATTCTTCCGATGATGACGTTACGGGAAGTTGTTATTTTTCCGGGTTCCATAACCCCTCTTTTTGTGGGACGCGATATTTCCATCCGTGCCATCGAAGAGTCCATAAGTTCCTATAAGAAACATATTTTTCTTGTGACACAAAGGGAAGCCGACATTGAAAAACCAAATCCGGAAGATTTGTATCCTATCGGAGTTGTCAGCCGTATTTTACAGCTCATGCGTTTGCCCGATGGAAATATCAAAGTTCTTTTTGAAGGCTTGTACCGCGCGACATGGGATACGCTCGAGGGAAAGGAAGATATGCTTGTTTCCCATAATTACGCGGATATACCCCATGATTTTCCCGCCGCTTTCGGCAATAACAATTATCCTTGCCTTATCACCAATGAAATTCAGGACATTGACGCAACACCTGTTGAAGCGGAAGCCCTGTACCGTGCCATTCATGACGCTGTCGATGATTTTTCAAAAGTGAATAAAAAATTATCCCCTGAACATGTTGCGGCTATTTCCGCTCTTCACCATGCCGGCAAATTGTCCGACGCGATCATGCCTCACTTAAAACTCGATTTTGTCAAAAAGCAGGAAATACTGGAAACGCTTGACACCGGCGAACGCCTTTCCAAAGTTTATGAATTGCTGAACAGTGAATTGGCTGTTGCTGATTTGGAAAAGAAAATCAAAAGCCGCGTCAAAGACCAAATGGAAAAAAATCAGCGTGAATATTATCTCACAGAACAAATAAAAGCCATTCACAAAGAAATGGGCAATGAGGACCCGCAAGCGGAAGCTGACGATTTGGAACTGCGTATCCGTGAAAAAAACATGCCAGAAGAAGCAAAAGAACGGGCTTTGCGGGAATTAAAAAAATTACGCCCCATGTCCCCGTCTTCCGCCGAATATTCCGTGGCGCGCAATTATATCGACTGGGTTCTCGATTTGCCGTGGAATGAACTGAAAGATATTCACATTGATATAAAAGAAGCGAAAACCATTTTGGACAACGCCCATTTCGGTTTGGAAAAACCGAAAGAACGCATTTTGGAATATTTGGCGGTGCAAAAACTTACGGACGGATTGAAAGGACCTATCCTTTGTTTTGTCGGTCCTCCCGGGGTTGGCAAAACTTCCCTCGCAAAAAGCGTTGCGGAAGCCACCGGCAGGGATTTTGTGCGTATTTCCTTGGGCGGCGTCCGTGATGAAGCTGAAATTCGGGGGCACAGAAGAACATACGTCGGCGCAATGCCCGGAAAAATTCTTATGGCTCTACGAAAGGCAAAGTCCAATAACCCATTATTCTGCTTGGATGAAATCGATAAAATGACTGCGGATTTTCGGGGAGACCCGAGTTCAGCGCTTTTGGAGGTTCTGGACCCTGAACAAAACAATACGTTTAACGATCACTACCTTGATTTGGACTACGACCTTTCAAAAATATTTTTTATAACAACGGCAAACACCTTGGCCGATATACCGGCACCGCTGCGCGACCGTATGGAAATTATCGAACTTTCCAGTTATTTGGAAACAGAAAAAATGAGCATAGCCAAAGATTTCCTCTTGCCGAAGCAGCGCAGGATGCATGGGCTGGAAAATGAAAACCTTCATATTGACGATACAGCCATGCTTGAGATAATCCGCTCCTATACGAGAGAAGCGGGCGTTCGGAATTTGGAAAGGCAAATTGCCGCTCTTTGCCGGAAAACAGCCATAAAAATGGTTGAAAATGAAAAACGAAATCCCAATATCCAAGTAAAGAAAAAAGATTTGCGAACCTATTTGGGCATACAAAAATACCGTTATGGCGATAAGGAAACTGCCGCGCAAGTGGGTGTTGTGGCAGGGCTTGCCTATAATAATGTGGGCGGCGATATTCTTTATATTGAAACCGCAATCATGCCGGGAACCGGAAAAATTTTAACCACGGGACAACTTGGCTCGGTTATGAAAGAATCCGCGGAAGCCGCTTTCAGCTATGTCCGCTCCCGGGCAAACCTGCTTGGCTTGCGTTCCGATTTTTACAAAGATATCGATATTCATATCCACGTGCCGGAAGGAGCGACTCCGAAAGACGGGCCTTCCGCCGGCATCACCATTGCAACGTCCATAGCCTCTGCCCTGCTTGGCATTGCCGTTCAGGACAATGTCGCCATGACCGGTGAAATAACCCTGCGCGGACGCGTGCTCGCTATCGGCGGTTTACGTGAGAAACTTCTTGCGGCAAAACGCTCCAATATAAAAACAGTCATTATTCCCAAAGACAATAAAAAGGATATTGAAGAAATTCCAAAAGAAATAACAAGCAGCTTAAAAATGAAATTCGTCAGCCATGTGGACGAAGTTCTGCCCATTGCGTTCAATAAAAAAAGCGCGGAAATTTTTCAGACAAGCAATAATAACGCTGATTTGGTCCTTAGCCTCAAACCTCACGAAGAAGAGGAAGAAAACAAGGAAGAGAAATAACTGAAAGAAAAAATACATTGATTTAAATTTTTCTTTCTCCCTTATATGAAAATAAGGAGAACCAATGGATTTTACTGAACTTATTATATATGCAAAACGTCAGAAATTCCGCATACCCTGAACCGATGGCAAAACACAATTCTTTTTTTCTATAAGAATACAATAAAAACAACACGTTGTTCTAGTATAAAGCTTATTTTAAAACTTAAAAAGACGTTGAGAGAGAAAGTCTTTTTTATCCTTGTAAAATTTTCATAAAAGTATTATTCAATAATCGGGGAGAATTTTTATGAAATATTTTATCTTACTCTTTGTTATAATTTGTTTTGCAGGTTGTTCAAAATCAACAGGTGTAATGTCCATTGGAAAAGATAACTATATGATTTCAACTGACGTTAGTACGGAATTTTATGCCCCATCCGATGCAGTAAAAAAATCAATCGAAGAAGCAACATTATATTGCAATTCTCTAGACAAAGATATTTTTGTTGAGAATATTCAAAATACAAATAATGACAATAATATTTCTTCAAACTGTACACTAATATTTCAATGTGTAGATAAGAAATAAGCTTATGAAAAAAAAAATTTTTAAATTTTGTATTACAATTTTATGTTGTTTTGGAATTATAGGTATATTTAGTAGTATTGATTATGGTTATACTTACTATAATAAATATCTTATTAAGCAAAATTTACATAATCTAATTTCCCCTTCAACTTATAAAGTTACACAATTTGAACAATGGAATATAATACCAAAAGATATTATTCCAACATTTACATATCCTAATGATACTATTCCAGGTATGTTAATGTATACAACTTCCTTAAATAATATCAAATCTCAATTTTTAGTTTCAATTAATACATTATTTATTAATGGTGATCATTATACAGATTTATTTTTTTTAATGTATTACCCACAACATAAATTTGATAGTATGTTAAGTCTTTCACCTATTCTGTATTTTCAAATTGATGAAGGATTTCCAATTCTTACAAAAATTCGATATTGGAAAATGAATGATAATACATTATATATTCATTTTCGACCTAATGTGTATGATTTCATAAAAATGTGTTTATCAGGAAAAACAATAAGATTAACAATGATTGATTACAATAAAAGATTTGAAAAAAATACATTTTATGAAACTTTTTCTTTAAAAGGTTTTACAAACTCTTATAAATTCAGTATTGACCAATTAAAGAAAATTGAAGACAGTTATTCAACTAACTAAAAATAATCATAATACAGGAACTGGAACTTCATTTTTTAACCTCTTCATATTTTATAGAAAAGTCAACTCCAATTACATTTTCAAATAATCTATTCCTTGTTTCACAATAAACTATTCCACATCATATGATTGTTTAAATATTTTATTGAAAAAACTCCAGCAAAAGATTTTACAAGCTTCTTCAATCCATTATGATATGAATTGATGTGGTTTAACTGGTAGATTTTATTATTAAAAAAAAAAAAAAAATTATACTTGGCAAAAATGCCGATTTCTGATTTTTGGTATAAATAAGGTAGAAAAAACATTAAAGGCTACCTTGCCGGAAGACAAGATAGCCGTTGAAATTCTGGCTCCCCGAGACGGACTTGAACCGCCAACCTAGTGATTAACAGTCACCCGCTCTGCCTATTGAGCTATCGGGGAACAACAGAAGTTCAATTTACTAAAATCCATGCTTTTGTCAAGAAAAATTTTATCTTTTTTCAAGCTTTTTGATAAGCTCGTATCCGCATGCCTCAGGCTATGCTCAATGGTGCATTACAGGCATTTGATGTTGCTTTTTCCCTGGCAAAATAAGATTGAGAAGAACCCCGATAAGCGCGGAAAGCCCGATACCGCTCAAGTGGAAATCTCCGATATCGATGCTGATGCCGCCAATGCCAAAAATAATCACCATGGCGACAATAACAAGATTACGTGTTTCCATAAGGTTTTCACGGCTCTGCACAAGCGTATTCAAGCCCACAACCAAAATGCTGCCGAAAAGCAAAATCATAATTCCGCCCATAACCGGCATAGGCACGCAATGAAGCACAGCCCCGAGTTTGCCCACGCAAGAGAGCAAAATCGCCGCAATAGCCGCCCAAGTCATAATTGCAGGATTAACGCTCTTGGTAAGGGCGACCGCTCCGGTAACTTCCGAATATGTCGTATTCGGGGGACCGCCCAATAAGCAGGCAAACGAAGTTGCAATCCCATCACCGAACATGGTACGGCTTATGCCGGGTTTTTCCAAGAAATTTTTTCCCGTGACGGAACTAATGGCGAGAACGTCGCCAAAATGTTCAATAGCCGGTGCCAAGGCAACAGGAACAAAATAAAGGATAGGGGCGAGTTCAAAGGTCGGAAACGTGAAATCCGGAAAAGAAAACCACTTCGCATTCGCCACTGGGGACAAATCGAGTATGCCTAGCAGTGCGGAAACAATACAGCCGACAACAATCCCCACAATGATAGGAAGCAGCCGTAATATCCCTTTGCCAAGAATGGATACCAAAACCGTCGCGGTCAGCGAGGACATGGAAACAATTAAAGCCGTGCTTTGCGGAATAACCTGTTCCGTCCCGGCAATTCCCATTGCCATTTTCATTCCGGTCGGAGCCAAAATAAGACCGATAACGGCGATTACGGAGCCCGTCACAATAGGCGGAAGCAGATTAATGATGAAACCGATGCCGCGCACCTTAATCACAAAACTTAAAAACATATAAAAAAGACCTACGGCGATCATTCCCCCAAGAGTTGCCGTCAGTCCCCATGTTTGAACGCCATAGTTGATAGGAGCAATAAAAGCGAAAGAAGAAGCCAAAAATATCGGTATTTGCCCGCGTGTGACGATTTGAAATAAAAGTGTTCCGACACCGGCGGTAAACAGCGCCACATTGCTGTTCAGCCCGGTTAAAAGAGGTACCAAAACCAAAGCGCCGAAAGCGACCAAAAGCATTTGAGCCCCGATTATGGCATCTCTGAAACGAAAATTATAGACATTCCCTTCCATGTTTTCCCCATAAAAAAGATTGCCTTAAGCAATCTTCACGTGTTATTTTGTTCCAAACAATCTATCCCCTGCATCACCAAGCCCGGGAAGTATGTACCCCTGTTCATTAAGCCCGGCGTCAAGGGCTGCCGTATAAATTTCAACGTCAGGAAATTTCTCCAGAACCCTTTGCACGCCCTCCGGAGCGCAAACAAGATTCAAGCTGTAAATTTTCTTCACCTTATTGCGTTTTAATAATTCAATGGCAGCAATAAGCGAACCGCCTGTCGCAAGCATAGGGTCCAAAATAATCGCAACACGGCTTGAAATATCTTTTGCCAACTTGACATAATATTCAACCGGTTCAAGGGTTTCTTCATCACGATATAAGCCTACCACGCTGATTTTACAGCCTGGAACCATATCAAGAGCGCCTTCCATAAGCCCTAAGCCCGCACGCAAAATGGGAACTATCGTCGCCATTTTTCCTGATATGTAATCAACCTCGACAGGGCCAGCCCAGCCTTTTTCCACTTTTTTATTCAGCGGAAAATCTCTGGTTACCTCATACATGAGAAACCGTGTAATTTCTTTTGAAATTGCACGGAAAACATTGGTCGGGGTGTCCACGCTTCTGAGCAATCCCAATTTATGTTTCACAAGCGGATGTTCAACAACATGCAGTCCCATAGCATACTCCCTCTAACAATACGTTATATTTTTCCTATATAAAAAAGCCGTAAAAAAAGCGTTACACAATGTAACGCCTGCAATTAAAAATATTTACCCGTAATCCTGAAAAACAATGCGAAACAAAGCCATGCGACAAAAACCGCGACAATACCGACACACCACCCGACCAGCAAATCGGACAAATACGCGCTGCCCGTATAAATTTGCGACCAACCGATAAGAAGAGGAAACAAATAAATATAAGGGCTTATTTTTGCCATTAACAAAGCGATAACAACGGCAACCGCCATGCTGATGCTGATTACGGAAGAAGGAAAAAGCTTTTTGGAGCCGTCAATCAATTTGATATGCAGCTGCTTCAAATCCACATGGAGAGGGTTTTCAACAACTTTCCGCTCTATCACGCTGATTTCTTCTTGGTTTTTCACTTGATTTTCAAAAACTGCGGTTTCATCCAACATTTCGCCGGCTTCAAGTGTCATATCAGACTCAAAAATATGGTATCCTTCACTGCTCGGATATTGCGCTTGCAGCCATGTGCCGTCTTTTGAATCATAATACATCGTGCCTGCAATTTCCTGAAAAGGCCGCGGACGTTCAAAAGCGAAAAAATGCGAGCCTTCATGGGCGAAAAAAGCGGACAGACCGAGCATTCCCATAAAAAGCAATACGCGGTAAATCATTTCACCGTACTTTTTCTTGCAATAAACAGCGAAAATCACGGAAAAAACAAGCGTAAGCAAAAAAACGGGCAAAGAACTTTCAAATAACGGAAGCACAACATCAAAGATTGAATTTCTTAAATACATGTTAAAAAATTCAAAAATAACATCTTCTATATAACTAAACATAAAACAGCTTCAATAATCCTATTTTTCAATGATATAAGCCATGGGATCAGTATGCACACCGTTCACGATCACTTCATAGTGCAAATGAGCGCCTGTGGAACGTCCTGTGTTTCCGACCAAACCGATAAGAGAACCGCGCTTGATGGAATCGCCGCGTTTCACATTGATTTTGGACATATGCGCATAACGGGTGATAATGCCGTTGCCATGGTCGACTTCGACACTCAATCCGTAAGCACCGTCACTTTGGGCGAAAACAACCTTGCCGTCGGCAGGCGCGATGATTTTCGTACCGATTACAGCGGCGATATCAAGCCCTTTATGTAATTTCCTTGTGCCGGTGAACGGAGAGATCCTATGACCGAAACGTGACGTGATAAAACCTTGGGAAGGAATAATGGAAGGAATGGCAGCCAATTTTTGGGTGCTTTCATTCATATAAACAATCAAATCCTGCTGAATGATTTCTTCCAGCTGGGAATCTTTTTTCAAGTCGCGGATATAACTGAGAATTTTACGGGAGGCTAATTCCTGCCTGTGCAAAGGAAGCATATCAACTTTAAATTCATCGGATTCGATACCGCCGATATAACTTTCTTCCGTGGCTGTTTTTTCACCGACAAGCATTTTTAACTGGTTATCAAACTGACGAATCCTATTGATGTCTTCCCGCAAAAATTCCAATTCAGCCAAAATCCCTACGAGGCGGCTTTCTTTTTCTTCAATTTCTCTTTCTGCAAGAATCAAATCATTTTTAATATCTTTTGTCCGGATATAATGCTGAATGAAATATCCGGAAGCTCCTGCAACCATCACAAAACATGCAAACAAATAAACAAAGAGAGAAGATTTAATGGTAAAACTACGCTTTTTGCCACTTTTTTCATCAAAAACAAAAACTTGATAATTTTTAAAAAGCATAATCGCCTCTTTTTTTATTGCTATTAATTATAAAACCTTAATAAGGTTAGCTTGTTAAAAAGTTTAAGTCAAGCTCACATGCCCTTAAAAATTAAAGAAGTTCTTTAATAAAATCTTGCGCAAAAAGCTCTGCGCTTTTCGTATCACCCAACTTTTCCCGGATAAGAAGGCAGCCTTTCCGTATTTCTTCCCGCACGGATTTATGGTAATGCCATGTCTTGGCAATTTCCGCCAAGTTCAAGGCGTTCGCATCGTTCTGCAATAATTCGGGGAAAAGCTCTTTTCCCAAAATAAGATTGGGCAGGCTCACATATTTCACATGCACGAAAAATTTTCCGAGCATATAAGAAAACGGTTTCACTTTGTAAGCCACCATGGTCGGAACACCAAGAAGAGCTGTTTCCAGCACGGCTGTTCCGGACGCAGCAACAGCCATTTCACAGCTTGCAAGGAAAGCATGACGTTTTTCAGCAGGAATGAAATGCAGCGGCACAGAGCTTTTCCAAAAAGAACGCAAAAATTCCTCGCTGAATTGCGGTGCCTGAATAAGATAAAACGCAAAATCAGGATTGTTTCGCGCCATGTTTTCAGCCATTTCGGAAAAAACAGGAAGCAACGCGCTGATTTCCCTTTTCCGGCTTCCCGGCATAAGGGCTATTCGGGCGGAAACAGGCTCGATATGCCGGTATGCGTCCGCATTGACAACTTGCACCAACGGATTTCCGATATATTGGATTTCCACATTATTTTTCCGATAAAATTCAACTTCAAAGGGCAGAATGGAATATATTTTCTTCACATTGTCCTTTAAAAAACGCAGACGGTATTTTCTCCACGCCCAAACTTTCGGCGGAATGAAATAATACACGGAAATACCCAGTTTTTTCGCCATGCCGATTACGCGAAAATTAAAATCCGGCGCGTCAATGACAAGGAGGGCATCCGGCTTTTCCTGCAATAACGCCTGCTTAATCCGCTTTAATAAACCTAAAATCCTCGGCAATGCCTCAATAACTTCGGAAATGCCCATGACGGAAAGTTCATTTATATGAAAAAGGGTGCGAACCCCTTGATTTTTCAAGTTTTCTCCACCCATTCCGACAAATTCCAAATCTGCACGGTTTTCTTTAAGGGCTTTTACCAATTCCGCCCCTTGGATATCTCCCGAAAGTTCCCCGCAATTTATCCAAATTTTTCGCACTAGGCTGTTCCTTCCATAGTCGGCTGATACCGTTTCAAATATATTCCATTAATGACAGCGCCGATAAGTATGGCAAGGCAAAGCCTCACCCCCAGCAGTCCCCAAATTGAACCGCCTATCAAAGCGAGCAAAACGGTATCTTCAATAAGGGCATGGGCAAGACTCATCAAACTCATGGTTGTAAAGGCGTCACCATGCGAAATCCTGCCCTCTTTTATGGCTTGAATAATCACGCCGCTTCCATACAAAATGCCAAGCACAAGCCCGACAATGACGATATTGGTCGCCTGCTTTGAAATTCCGAGCACCCTGAGCAAAGGCGACAGAACAAAGCCTATGGCATCGGATATTCTCAACACATTGATAAGCCTGTTGAAAGCCATCACACAGCAGACAATGACGAAAATCTGCACCAAATTGTAGCATTCCCCCAAAACCCAGCCCATGAAAGTATTTGAAACCGTTTTAGCCTCAAAAAGAACGGCTGCGGGTTCCTGCCAAAAACCGAAAGCCGAACATGCATAATGCACTGAAAGCCCTGCAATCCAAGCGGAAGCAATACGCAAAACAACCTGCACCGTCATAGAAAGACCGCATTGCCCCGCTATCTTTGTTTCCAAAATAAGGCTATGAGCAATAAGGATGATAAGTCCTAAAATGGTCATCTGCTCCACAGTCACTGTGGGAACCATAAGCACGATGCTCGGAATCAGAGCTAAGGAGGAGTAAATATTGACAAGCATAGCAGCAGCCCAAACAAGCCCGAATTCAACCGGAAGCCCCATGGTTTCCATAACCGGTCCAAGAGGCAGGGCGACATATTCGATTAAATTCAATTCCGATAAGATCTTCACAAAAACAACAACGGAAATGATCATTGGAAACAAGCGCCTGCAAACCAAAACGCCGTCTTTGACGCTGTTATACAATCCTTGGCTTATCGTACCGATATTAAACATTTTCTTTCCTATCGTATTTTTAATGTTTCCATATTTTCAAAAATATATTCCTGTAAGGCCTGTGTCCACGGTCTTGGAACATACCCGTAAAGCTGCTGCAATTTTTGCGTTGAAAGCACGGAATACTTCGGACGAACAGCCTTTTGCACCCAGTCTTTCGTTTCAATGGGCTCCACAAATGTTGGCAAATTAAACAACTTCACAGCTTCGCTTGCCAAATCGCACCAACTCGCCTGTCCGCTGTTCACGGCATGAAAAAGACCGACACCATGATTTTTCATAATAAGAAAACTCATTTCAGCCAAGTCCCTCGTATAGGTCGGAGAACCGAATTGATCGGCGACAACGCGCAGCGCGTCCCGTTCCTGAGCGAACTTTAAAATCGTGCTTACAAAATTTTTGCGCCCCTCTCCGAAAAGCCACGCTGTACGCAAAACCGCACAGCTATCAAGCTTTGATAGCGCCTGCTCGCCTGCCAATTTGGTCGCTCCGTATACGGATAACGGTTCCGTGCTGTCTTTTTCCGTATAAGGAAGATTTCTTTGCCTGCCGCTGAAGACAAAATCCGTGCTGTAATGGATTAAATAAACAGGCAAATCTTTCAAAATGACCGCAAGCATTTCCGGCAGACGTTTATTGACTGTCACGGCATTTTGTTCATCGTCTTCCGCATTGTCGACAGCGGTATAGGCAACAGCATTAAAAATACAGTGCGGATTAACCTGCCGGATTTTTTCTTTTAAAAATTCAAAATCCGTCATATCGCCGTCTTCGCGTCCAAGCGTGGCGACGTCATAGCCTTGGGCTAGCCCGGTTTTGACAAGGGCTTGTCCAAGCATTCCTGTTTTTCCGCCCAAAACAAGAATCTTTTTTTCTTCCATACTCATAAAAAACCTATATCAACCGTTGCGATTATTTCTTTTCAGGGAAAAGATACGCATATTTCATTGCGACAGTATCCGTCTTTTCCACAATTTTAGCAGCTAAGTCATTGACATCGTCACCGGAAACAACACCGACTTCCATGGAAAGATAATGCCGCAAGGTTGCGTCGCTCAACGAAAAAAGCCACACAACGGAATAGGCGCTTCCGATTTGAGGGCGTGTTTCAAATTCCGGAGCAGATGAAATAAGCACTCTGAACTTGGGAACATCATTTCCTTCAAGATGAAATAAGTTACTGGAATTATACAGTTCTTTCAATCTTGTCGCAAGACGTGAACCAATACTGTCTATTCCCTCGAATTCAACCATGACAGGACTGAGCCGCTGGCTGATTTTTTGCGGGGTATTCGGCATGGATTCCGCCGCAAGAGCATAATTTTGCACGCCAACCAAAGAAAAACACAAGCAAAAGCCTGCAAGAATTTTTCCGACTTTCATAACAATACCTCATAGAAAGCTGCTAAAATCATAAATATTTAAAAATTATACCTGCTATCAAAAAAATTAGCAAGCTGTCTTTTTTCCCAAAATTTCTTATTCCAAGCCGTTTTCCAAAACAATACCCCTAAAAACGAAGAACTTTGCTTCGCTTTTTTGCCATGCGTTTTTGGAAAGCCCCGCTTTCAAAGCCAAAAACTCCAATGTCTGCGTTTTATCCCAGCCCTGTTCCGCCGGAACCTGCGGAAGAAAAACAGCCCGGCGTCCCAAACATTCAAAAAGAATACCATGGGTGCCAAGTTCAATATCTTCAATTTTTTCACAAGGTTCAAAAGGAGTCAGCACGGTTATTTCATAATCGATGAAAGGCAGTTCCTTCTTTTCAACAGGCAAAAACCGCGTATCGTGAAAAGCGGCGGAATATGCCATGCGCGCAACGGTTTCCCAAAGCGGATATATTCCCTCCATATGCCCTATGCAGCCGCGCAATTCTTTTTCACTCCCGTTTTTAATATGATATGTTACGAAAGCCCCGCATTTTTCTGCCAATTTCGGGTCAGGCACAGCAGAAAACGACAATTCTTCAAGTTTTTTGCCCGCCCCGACGCAAGAAGTCAAAACCAACCTGACAATATCCAATAAATAGTTTTTTTCCTGTTTTGAAAATTCCATACCATACCTGCCAAATGCCGTATACAAAAAAAAGGCGATTTCTCGCCCTTTCGCTATGCTATTTCAAGAGGAGGATAAATCAGCGCATTCATGCCGATATCCCCGCTTTTCACTTCCACGATTTTCGCCTGCTGCTTCCCTATTCCTTTAACATGCACGGTATGCCCGATAATTTCCAAGCGGTCCTCGGCGAGCCACTGCAAAGCCTGCACATAAACCTTATGCTCCAAGCAATGTATCCTGTTTTGCAGCGTTTGTTCGCTGTCATCCTGCAGACAGGGAGTAACCGCCTGAATGATAATGGGACCTGCGTCCATTTCTTCGCTGACGAAATGCACGGTGCAGCCGGAAAACTTCACCCCGTACCGCACAGCGTCCCTTGCCCCGTGAACCCCCGGAAATGAAGGTAATATCGCAGGATGGATATTGATGACACGCTCCGGAAAGCTTGCCAGAAAAAACGGCGTAACCATACGCATATATCCTGCCAAAACAACACAATCCGCCCCGTGCTCCTTGATAATTTCCACAACTTTTTCATCATATTCTTCACGGCTGGAAAAAAGCGTGTGGTCGACAGCACAATGGGGCAGCCCGAAATTTTCAGCCCGTTCAAGCACTTTTGCATCCGGTCTGTTTGAAAGCACAATACAGATTTCAGCGTCAAGCTTTTTCTGCCGAACCGCCTCGAAAATCACTTGTGCGTTCGTACCGCTGCCGGAAGCGAGAATAGCAATTTTCAAACTCATATTTTTTCCTATTTCGCAATTTTCAAAAGCGATTGGTAATAGGGTGACTGCATGTCCGTTTCCTTTGAAAAATAAACGGTAATGTCGGCAAGCAAAGCGGGAATGGTATAATCCTTAGGCTCTATATCCGCTTTAAAGCCAAATTCTTCCAAGGTTTTTGTCGTAATCGGACCAATGGAGGCAAAGCGCACCCTGCCTGCTTTTTTCAGCACGTCTTGAGGTATGCTTTCCATGAAATTCCGTACCGTGGAAGAAGAAGCGAACGTGATACAGTCGATACGGTCCTCTTCAAGCGCCTGCACAAGCTCTTCCTTACGGGCATGAGCTTTGACTGTTCTGTATACCGGAACGACAGTCACCTTGGCGCCGGCATTCGCCAATACTTCCGGCAAAACTTCACGGGATTCCAAAGCTCGGGGAATAAGGATTTCCTTATCTTGAACCGCAAATTTGCAAAGTCCCTCCGCCACGGATTCGGCAACAAAGGTTTCAGGAACAAAATCCGGAATTATTCCCAGTTTTTCCACTTCCTTCCGGGTAACCGGACCAATGGCGGCGATTTTAGCATGAGCCAGCGCGCGGCTATCCAAGCCCTTTTCACGCAAACGCCGTGCAAAATGCCGTACCCCGTTAACGGAGGTGAAAATAATCCATGAAAATTCCGCTATCCTGTCAAGAGCCGCATCCAAAAGCGAATAATCTTCCATTTTTTCAATGCTGATTGTCGGATATTGTATGACGTTCGCCCCTAAAGCCATGAGCATGGTGACCATTTCACTGGCTTGTTCCCGTGAACGGGTCACCACAACGCTTTTGCCGAACAAAGGACGTTTTTCATTCCAATTGAGCTTGTCACGCAAAGACACAACATTCCCGACAACAATGACGGAAGGGTTTTTAAATCCTTCACGCACGGCAGCGTCAGGCAAATCCGCCAACGTTGAATTTAACGATTTCTGCGTAGGCATGGTTCCCCAATGCACAAGGGCCGCGGGAGTTTGAGGGTCCATTCCCGCATGTATCAAATTTTTTGAAATATCAGGCAAATTTTTCATGCCCATTACAAAAACAAGGGTTGACGCACCCTTTGCAAGAGCTTCCCAGTTATGCACGGAATCCGGCTTTGCAGGGTCTTCATGCCCGGTTATAATGGTTACGGAAGAAGCGGCTGTCCTGTCTGTCAAGGGAATGCCCGCGTAAGCAGGACCGGCGATAGTGCTGCTTATTCCGGGGATCTCGCAAAACGGAACGCCGGCATCAAACAAAGCCCTTCCTTCTTCGCCTCCGCGTCCGAAAATATAAGGGTCCCCCCCTTTTAGACGGGCGACGATTTTACCTTCTTTGGCTTTTTCCACCAACAGCGCGTTGATGTCTTCCTGCTTCATGGCATGGTTGCCGGCTATTTTTCCAACATATATCTTTTCAGCGTCAGCGCGCACATTATCCAATAAAACATCACTTGCCAAATAATCATACACAACAACATCGGCACGGCTTAATGCATCCAAGCCCTTGCAGGTGATAAGCCCGGGGTCGCCCGGACCAGCACCGATCAGATATACAAACATGATGCCTCCGCTATAAATAATCAAAATTCATTAAACAGCAATTCTTATAACCGTAAATTCCCTTTTTCGCAACCAGATAATTTCCAAAAAAAATGTCAAACCTTTGACATTTGATATTTTTACAAATTATATCAATATAATACAATAAAGGCATGTTTCTTGCAATTATCCCGATAAAATTGATATGGAAGCGAGTTTTCTATGGCATACGATAGTTTAAGTTTATCACAACCCCTGCATGGCGGCGGATATAATGAATATTTGCTGAATAAAATGCAAAACAAAGACAATCCGCAGTCCGCAATTCAACAAGTGAAACAAAATTTTTCCCAACAGTCATTAATGGATACGGTTTCCGGTTTTGCTTCCGAACTTCGTTCCCAAAACCTTGTTAAAGCCGTAGCCGCTTTTCAAGAGGGCAATACCGGTCTTCCGCCCACGCTTACGGAACGCGGGGCAAAAATCGATACGAACGGAACAGTCACCCTGCAAGCCCCTCCTGAAACCAAGACGGAAGCAATACGGGGTATGGCGCTTGAACAGCATTCCGCCCTAGCTTTGGACAAAAAAACGGGCATATCCCTGCAAGGGCTGCGAGCCATGTCTTTGGACAGCAACTCCTTAGGAATTTTGTCACGCCTTGCGAAGCGTGCGGAAAATCAAACCAAAACGCCTCAACACACCGATACAGCCCAATCGAAAACGCTTTCCGACACATTTGCCGATGAACTTTCCGTAGGTAAACTGGCAATTAAATACGAATCAGCGGAAACAGGCAGCCAAAGTATCGGATACGACAGACACGGCGGAACTTCCTACGGAACATACCAGCTTTCTTCCAAAGCGGGAACATTTGACAATTTTTTGACGTTTCTGCAAAAAAACGAACCGGAATGGGCTGACACGCTGAAAAAAGCCGGCGCCGCGAATACCGGCGGCAAACAAGGCGCCGTGCCTGCCGCTTGGAAAAAAATATGTGCCGAAAACCCTGAACGCATGAAAGAATTGGAGCATGATTTCATTGTGGAAAGCCATTATGAACCCGTATTGGATTACGTGCGAAAAAAATGGAACAGCACCATTTCTCCCGCCCTCAAGGAAGTCATATTCAGCACTTCCGTACAACACGGAGTAGCCGGAGCAAAGCGGATTATCGATCAAGCCCTCTCGAGCATGCCTCAGGAAAAAACAAATCAGGCTGAACTTGAAGAGAAAAGCAACGAACTTTTTATGGCAGGATTTGAAACCGATACGAAAAATCCGCCTCAAACCCAAACCAAAACAGAACCGCAGGAACAACAGGCCTTATTCATCAAAAACATTTACGAAAACAGAAAAAATAAATTTTCGTCCTCAACCGTCGCCGTTCAGCAAGCCGCAAAAATCCGCTTCAAAAACGAACAGAACGACGCTCTCGCCATGTTGGGATAACAGATTGGAATAAAGGCATGAAAAAAGAATTTTCATAACAAAGAATATTGCTTATGAAATTTGACAAAAATCTAATAACGCCTATACTGGAATACTATAAAAACGATAGTATTCCAGTTTTATTTCATAAAAAAGCCAGTATTGAGGATTTGTCATGCCAGCAGAATGCGCCCCTCCCGAAAAAGTCTTTTGGGTTTATGTTTCTTTATGGATTGCAAACTTTTTTTCTCCCTTGCTGTACAGCGGGGTGACAACGATTTTGCCGTCTGTCGCTTCGGATTTCAATACCTCTGCCGCAACAATTTCCCTTATCGTCATGCTTTTCGCTTATTCCCAGGGATATTTCGGAGCCATAGGCGGACGGCTCAGCGACCTTTTCGGACTGCGAAGAATGCTGACCCTCGGCTTCATCATTTGCTTCATCACCCTTATCGGGCTTTTCTTTTCCCCCAACTTTTTCGTTTTAAGCATTTTCCGGTTATTCCAAGGCATCGGAACAGCTCTTCTCATCAGCACGAGCACCGCCATCGCCGTCAATATCACCCCTTTATATAAACGCGGTTCAATTTTAGGAATTATGACTTCAGCCTCCTACCTCGGCGCTTCCTTGGGTCCGATTATCGGCGGCGCTATCGCAACATTCCTCACTTGGCGGTATTTATTCCTTTTTCTGTTGATTCCCAATATCTTAGGACTTATTCTTTTTAGAAACGCATTGCGCCTTGAATGGTGCACCCTTGACGGAGAACAATTTGACACAAAAGGCGCTGTCATGCTCGGACTCGGCACCGGCGCCATTTCCTTGGGCGCAGGACTCATGAGCATTTATTTCAGCCTTATCTGGCTTGTTCCTTTCGGCTTCGTTCTGCTCGCCTTTTTTGTCTATATGCAAAAACACACCAAATATCCCATTATCAATATTGATCTTTTCACCAAAGCAAAATCTTTCACCTTGGGACTTATCGCCATGATGGTCAATTTCGGCGCAACCACCGCCTTTATCTACTATTCGACCATGTATTTCCAGCAAGTCAGAAACTTCACTCCGTTGATGACCGGGTTTTTCCTGCTTTTCAAAAGTGCCGCCCAATTCGGCATCGCTCCTTTTTCCGGGCGCCTGGCGGATAAAATACACCCTGAATATATTGTTATCGCGGGGCTTATTCTCTGCACGGCAAGTTTGGTCGGCACCGCCTATCTAGACCAGCATTCCAGCATTTATTACATTTACGCCACACTTTTCATTTCCGGCATCGGCATTGCTATTTTCCATTCGCCCTGCAC
This sequence comes from Taurinivorans muris, assembly GCF_025232395.1. Lineage (GTDB taxonomy): Bacteria > Desulfobacterota > Desulfovibrionia > Desulfovibrionales > Desulfovibrionaceae > Taurinivorans > Taurinivorans muris. The sequence goes on along the minus strand of NZ_CP065938.1, from coordinate 84,842 downwards.
GGTTTCTTCCCTGCGCGACATTCCGTCAAAAGACATGTCCGTTGCTTCAAGCCTCACCGCCACGGCAAGAAGCATGGGTATTTTAGGCAGCCAAATCATTGTTTCCTTGGCTATTTCCCATTACCTCGGCAAGCAAACCGTAAACCCCGAAACCATTCCCGCCTTTTTGCAGTCAATGAAATTTTCCTTTTTATTCATGTCAGGCGTCAATATCATCTGTATCTTTTTTTACTGCAAACTTGCCTATAAAATTTATAAAAACGACCGCATGGATATTCCAAGTTAAGATTATGTATTGACAGTTTACCGCACAACGCATAAACTTTACGCATTACAAAATGAAGAGAGTTCCCATGAAGTTAGCAAATAGATTATCAAGGGTGAAACCCTCCGCAACCTTGGCGGTCAATGCGAAAGCATTGGAATTGAAGAACAGGGGCGTCGATGTCATTTCCCTTGCCGTGGGCGAACCTGATTTTCCCACCCCGCCCCATATCGCAGAAGCGGCTAAAAAAGCCATTGATGAACATTTCACCCGTTACACCGCCGTTGCGGGTATTCCGGAAATTCGTGCCGGTATTTGCGGATATTACCAAAAAGTCCATGGCGTTTCCGCAAAAAACGAGAATGTCATCATAGGAAACGGCGGCAAACAATGCCTTTACAACCTTCTGCTTTGCCTTTTGAATGAAGGCGACGACGTGCTTATTCCTGTTCCGTACTGGACAAGTTATCCCGATATGGCAGCCCTTGTTGGAGCCAACCCTGTTTTTGTCCCTTCCAGCGCGGAAAACGGTTACAGAATTTCTCTCGGCGCTCTGGACGCCAGCCTTACCCCCAAGACAAAACTCCTTCTTTTAAACAGCCCGAGCAATCCCTCAGGCGTAAGCTATTCGCAAAAAGAACTGGATACCATCATCCGCTGGGCGATGGAAAAAGATATATTCATCATCGCCGACGAAGTTTACGAGCAGCTTGTGTATGATGAAAAATATCAATCGAGCGCAAGCAAACTTTGGGAGCAATATCCGGATAAGATTGCAATTCTCAACGCGTTTTCCAAAAGCTTCGCCATGACCGGCTGGCGTCTCGGTTTTGCTCTCGCCCATAAGGAACTGATAACGGAAATGACAAAACTGCAGGGACAAATTACATCCAGCATTTGTTCTATTTCACAAAAAGCAGGCGTTACAGCCCTGACTTCTTCTTATGACTGCATACTCCCCATGAGAGAAGCTTTCAAACGCCGCCGCGACTTCGCCTATGCGGAAATCAGTTCATGGAAAAATATCCTCTGTCCGAAACCGGAAGGTGCTTTCTATCTTTTTCCCGATGTGAGCGAACTTTTTTGTGAAAAATATAAAAATGCCCAAGAACTTTGCTCCTATCTTTTGGACGAAGCCAAAGTCGCCGTCATGCCCGGTGACGCGTTCGGTTTACCGAACTGCATAAGAATTTCCTATGCCGTTTCCGACGAAACATTGAAAAAAGCATTAACTTCAATAAAAAAATCCCTTTATGACTGATATGAAATTTTATAATTCCGAAAAATTCGCCTATCCTTGCGAAGACCCTCTTGCCATCCACGCCATCACGGAATGCATCGAAAAATTGCAGGAAGAAAAACTGCCCTTTGTCACCCTTGATTTCATTCCGCAGCTTTTGGCGGAACTGGAAAACCTGACAGAGTATTTCGCCCGTTTTGACCATTTGCTCTTGCTCGGCATCGGCGGTTCAGCCCTTGGTCCCCATGCGCTGCAGCAAGCTTTCAGCCCTCAGGACAAATATGTTTTAACCCCTGACGCGCAAATGAAAAAACATTTATGGGTCATTGACAATGTAAACGCCGGCCATTTGGCTGACTGCCTGAAAAATCTGCCTTTGGAAAAAACCCTCGTCCTGACTGTCAGCAAATCAGGTTCAACCCTTGAAACCATTTCCCAGTATTTTATCTGCAAGCAATATTTTCAAAAAATGCTTCCTGCGACATGGCAAAATAATTTCTTTATCATCACCGATGAGGAAAAGGGATTTTTACGCCGGGAAACAACGGATAACAATTATAAATCATTGCCTGTCCCCGCATTGCTCGGCGGCAGATTCAGCATTTTCTGCGCTGTCGGCTTGGTTCCCGCCCTTTTTTTGGGCATAGATTACAAACGCTTCATCCAAGGAGCGATGGAAGCGAAAAACGAATTTTTTGCGGAATGCGCCTCCTATCAAGAAAATTGCCAAAACCCTTTGCCCAGACTTTTCGAGCTTGCGAATTTCGCATACAGCACCATGGCGAACGGTTATAGCGAACTCATCTTTTTTAATTACATACCGAAATGGAGCAGCCTGAATAATTGGTTCAGGCAGCTTTGGTCTGAAAGTTTAGGGAAAAACGGACAAGGTTCAACTCCTGTCACGGCTCTCGGAACTGTCGACCAACACTCTATCTTACAGCTTTTTCTGGACAGCAAACCCAATAAAGCCGTACTCTTTTTAACCGCTTCCGCAATGGAAAAAAATGCTCTTTGCACCATTTCAAAAAATCTTCCCGAAGAATGGAAATGGCTTGCGGAAAAAAATATTTCCGAAATTCTTGATGCGGAAGCGAACGGAACGAAACAGTCCATGATTAATCATCATATTCCCCTGTGCAGTATGGTTTTTCCGAAAACCGACGAGCAAGCCTTTGGAAAAATCATGTGGGAACTTTGCATGACAACCATTTTGACCGCCCATTTTTTAGGAATAAATCCTTACGACCAACCTGCCGTTGAAGAAAGCAAAAAAATTGCCAAAGCAACACTTTCGCAAAACTCAAACTGATATACACCGATATACAAGGACACCGCAATGCACACACTGCCTAAAGGATTTTCACTTGCTGTCGCCAATGCCGATTTCAGAGAAAAAAATTTGCCGAGAAAAGATTTATCCTTGGTTTTATGCGAACAAAAAACAGTAGCCGCAGGCTGCTTCACAACCAACCTTTTTAAAGCCGCCCCTGTTTTATGTTCCCAAAAGAATTTGGCGGAAAGCGAAGAAATACGGGCAATCGTGATCAATTCCGGACAAGCCAACGCCTGCACCGGTGAAAAAGGCATGCAAACATGCCTCAAAAGCCAAGCAATCATTGAAGAACTCTTCGATTTGCCAAAAGGTTCCGTGCTCACAGGTTCGACGGGTATTATCGGCGCCCATATCAACCTCGAAAAATGGGAAGAAGCAAGCTATGAACTGAAAACGAATCTTGGGGAAGCAACCCTTGAAGATTATGCCAAAAGCATTATGACGACAGACGCTTTCCCTAAAATTTCCTATAAGAAAATTGAAAAAAACGGCAAAGAGGTTATTTTTGCGGGCGTAGCCAAAGGCGCAGGCATGATTTGCCCCAATATGGCGACAATGCTCAGCGTTCTTATTTCCGATGTGCAGGTCGATAAGGAAACTTGGACGGAAACTATTAAAAACGCTGTGCGGCAGGGTTTCAATACAGTCAGTGTCGACGGGGACACCTCGACCAATGACAGTCTTTTCGCCCTGTCCAGCGGACTGTCCCGCGTCAGTTTGGAAAAAGAGGAATTGCAAGCCATTGTTACGGAAATAATTCAGGAATTGGCGTATCTGCTTGTGAAAGACGGCGAGGGAGCAAGCAAGGTTATGCATATTGACGTCACAGGCGCAAAAACAGACGCCGACGCAGAAAAAATCGCCCGCACTGTCGGACATTCGCAGCTGGTAAAAACAGCCGTATACGGCAAAGACCCGAATTGGGGACGTATTGTGGCGGCAGCCGGACGTGCGGGAGTGCCATTCAATCCTGACAAACTCAGCTTGACCCTCTGCGGAATTGAAATTTTTAAAGACGGACAACCTGTCGATATGGATATCGACGCTGCTTTCCGTCCTCTTTTTGACCAGAAAGACATCGATATTCAGATACATCTCGCAGAAGGAAACGGAAAAGCCCGTTTGAAAGCCTCCGATCTTACTCATGACTATGTTTCCCTTAACGCTGATTACCGCTCATAACAAGGAAAATACATGCTTTTTGCCGTATTGACCGTGGAATATACCTTGCACGGCAATGATAATCTCAAAGCGAAACGCCGTGTAGCCAACAGCCTTAAAACAAAGGTGAGAAATACTTTTAATGTCGCCGTTGCGGAAGCCGGAACGGAAAATTCCTTAACAAAACTCCGTCTGCAGGTTATCTCTCTGAGCAATGAAGAAAGGCATTTACGCTCACGCATGGACAAGTGTCTTGCCATGATGGAAGCCGTTTGTCCTGAAGAAATGACGTGGAGCGATATTGAAATGATTGATTATTAAATAATGGCATACTATATTGCCGCAAATCCGCCCATGCAAAAAAAGATATTTCGGCAGGAAAAAATTGTCTTGCCGCAATGCCGTAATTTTTTTTGCAAAATTGGCCGAAAAGATATTGCATTTATGGTGCAGAAACATGTTTTTTAAAACAAATAAATTCAATAAATAATCGAGGGAAACAATGAAATTATCGCTCCGAACAAAAATTTTGATGCCTTCCGTCTTAATCTTTGTGCTGGCTTTCGGTTTCTCCGGCTGGAACTCCTATCACAGCTCAGAAAAAGCCCTTCGCGAAGCCGTAATGGCGAACCTTGAAGCGAGCCTGCACGCCGTAAGCACAGGACTGAAAGATTTCAAAGAGAAAATTTTAGAGGATTTGCGAAGCAACACCACCGTAACCCCCATGCGCATGCTTTATTCCGAAGACAAACATGAAGCGGGCGTGGAAAGCGTATATATTTCTTTCATAAACCGTCCGCTCATAAAAGACGGAGTGTTGCTCTACATCGATGCCACCGATGAGAAAGGCACCGTGATTTCAAGCACGGACAAAAGCCGCATCGGCTTGTCAATAGCAGACTCCCCCGTATTCAAAGAAGCCATGCAGGAAAAAGAATACATAGGTGAAGCCGTTCCGGGTCCGGATACAAATGCGCTTGTTCCTTTTGCCGTGCCGGTCGTCCTGAATGGAAAAATCCGCGGCGTGCTGATGGCTATGGTGAATTTCGCCAAACTGGCTGACAAATACGTTGCACCGGTCCGCATAGGTAAATTGGGGTACGCCTTTGTCGCGACGGGAGTGGGTGAAATCATGTATCACCCCGACGGAGCGGAAATCATGGTCCCTGTAGCCCCCACATCATTGACTCCGAAAATGGTCAAATGGCGCAACGGCATATATGAATACAACTGGAGCGGACAGGATTGGATAGCCCTTTATGAAACGGACGAACAATCCAACTGGACCGTCATCGTCAAAGCGCAAGGGGGCGAAGTGTTCAAATCCATTCATGACATCGCCCTGAGCACCATTATCCTCACGCTTGTTTCAACCCTGCTCTTTACCCTCATCCTCTTCGCCATTGTGCGTTATCTCATTTCCGCGCTGCAGCGGAGCGTAACCTTTGCGGAAGCTGTCGCGGCAGGCGACCTTGACCGTTCTTTGGACATCGAGACCAAAGACGAAGTGGGAATGCTGGCTGCCGCCCTGCGCCACATGGTGAACAATTTGCGTGAAATGATTGAAACAAGCAGGCGCAGCGAACAGGACGCCCGTGAACAAAGCGGCAAGGCGGCCAAAGCGATACAAGAAGCGGAAGAAAGCCGCCAACAAGCTGAAATTTCAAGAAAACAGGGGCTGCAGGAAGCTTCAAACCAATTGACTTCTTTGGTGCAAAATTTGGCAGGCTATATTGAAACACTTCGCGGGCGTCTTGAACAAGCGGCGACCGGCGCCGAAGGGCAATACCAAAGCTCACGCGAAAATGTCCAAGACATGATGATGCTGAATGAAAGTGCGCAGACAGTCGCAAAAAGCGCAAACTCGGCGGCGGCGAGTTCGACTCATGCCAAAGAAATGGCGCTGAACGGTCAGCGTGTCGTTTCCGGTGTTGCCGAAGCCATTTCCGAAGTGAATGAAAGCACGGAAGCCCTGAAACAAAGCCTCGACAATTTGGGAAAAAAAGCCGAAGGAATCGGCGTCATTTTAAATGTCATCACCGATATTGCAGACCAAACAAACCTTTTGGCATTGAACGCCGCCATTGAAGCCGCCCGCGCAGGTGACGCCGGACGGGGATTTGCCGTTGTCGCGGATGAAGTGCGCAAACTTGCGGAAAAAACCATGCAGGCTACGCGGGAAGTCGATGAAGTGACAAAAGCCATCCAAGCCGGAACGAGGGACAATATCCGCATAATGGATAACACCGCAAACATTATTGCACGAACAACGGAGCTTGCCGCCCAAGCGGGAGATTCGCTCGTTGAAATTGTTAAAACCGTTGAGAAAAATGCCGCTCAGGTCGAACATATCACCGATGCCAGCCATTCCCAGTCAAAAATAAGCATAGAAGTCACCGACGGAATCAAATCCGTTGGCGATATTGCAGAAGAAACATCAATGCTTATGACCGAAGCAAGCAAAGACCTGCAAAATGTTCTTGCCATTTCCGATGAACTGAACCTTAAAATTGAAACACTTGGAAAATAACATACCCAATCGATATGAAGAAACGCCGGAACATACTTTCCGGCGTTTCGCCGTTTTGAAAAAACCTGTTCATGGTTTCCCGGTGAAAAATAACGCAAAACCAAGCTGCCCCACTGAGCCGCATACGCCAAAAACCGCGTCCTGTTTTGCCATACCCCGCTTCTTGTTCGCTATTGAAATCAATCCTGAATACCATATGCGGCAAGTCCCGGTCTTAACCGCCGAACATCCTTTATTTTTTACTGGACAAAGCCGAAAATTTAGGCTAAAAAGAAAAAGCGTTTTTAGAAAACGTGTTTTTTTGTTGTGTCAAAATTTTATTGACCAATATCAAAAATATTGACTAACAATTTGATTTTATTACATATTTATCTTTTATGGAACAAAAACACGGTATTCTTTTGCTCAATAAGCCTAAAGGCATGAGCTCCGCCTTTGCTGTCGGACGTCTGAAAAAGCTTGGACAAAAAAAAATTGGACATGCCGGCACATTGGACCCTATGGCGACAGGGCTTTTGATCGTCCTTTTGGGCGAAGCGACGAAACTGTCGGGATATTTGCTCGAAAACGGCGAAAAAACCTATTCCGGAACACTGGAACTCGGTAAAATAACCGACACGTGGGACGCTGAAGGAAAAATCGTACAAGAGAACGATTATTCCTTTATTACAGAGGAAATGCTTGCGAATGCCGTAAAAAACTGGCTTGGGAAAAGCATTCAGGAAGTTCCGCCCTATTCTGCGGCGAAACATAACGGGCAGGCTCTGTATAAACTCGCCCGTGCGGGGAAAGAAGTACCTGTAAAAACAAAAGAAATTTATATTTCGCATGCTGAAATCCAATGGGTGGATTTGCCTTGCATGCGATTTCGGGTAACATGCAGTTCTGGCTCCTATATACGGTCCCTCGCCCACAGCTTGGGGATACGACTGGGAAGCGGAGCAACGCTCACAGAACTTACCCGTGAACACAGCCACCCTTTTTACCTTCAAGATGCCGTAACACTTGAAGAATTGCAGAAAAAACCGGAAATACTCAATGAAAAGCTCATTCCCATGGAAAACGCTTTGCCGAACTGGCGGATAATTGAGTTATCGGAACGCGAAGCAAAAGCGGTGAAAAATGGCAATCCCGTTCAAACCGCTGATACGGATTTCACTGAAAATGAAAGAGTTTTTCTGCGTTATCAGGGAAACGTGCTCGCATTGGCCGAAGGAAAAGTCATTGATTCAAGAAAGTTCTGGCAAATTCTGAGGGGGCTGGCAACCCTATAACTCCATATTCATATGGACAGGAGGATAATGCTGTGGCTTTGGATACAGCTCAAAAACAGGCAGTCATCGCTGCCCACGCAAAACATGAAGGCGACACCGGTTCTCCGGAAGTTCAAATCGCACTTTTAACCGCCCGTATTGACGGTCTTACAGACCACTTCAAATACCACAAGAAAGACTTCCACAGCCGTACAGGTCTTTTAAAATTGGTCGGTCAGCGCCGTAAGCTTCTTACGTACTTGAAAAAAACCGATATCCAACGTTATCGTGCTCTTATCGAAAAACTTGGATTACGCAAGTAATTTTTAGGGGGAAGGCATCTTCCCCTTTATCTTAGCAGTCGTGTAACGGAGGGTCCGTGAAAAGGACCGATCGCTTGGTATTTTTCACGGAATCTCCTTACACAGGAGAAAAAAAATGAGTTTATTAGATTGTACTCGCGTTACCGCCACAGTCGGCGGTAAAGAAATTATTTTGGAAACCGGCAGGCTCGCCCGTCAAGCCGCCGGCGCTATTTGGATACAATGCGAAGGAACAGTATGTTTTACCACTGTTTGCGAAACCCCGCTCGATACGCCGAAAGACTTTTTCCCCCTTACGGTTGAATATGTTGAGAAAATGTATGCGGCAGGCCGCATTCCCGGAAACTTCTTCCGCCGCGAAATCGGTCGTCCAAGCGATAATGAAACCCTTATTTCCCGCTTGATCGACCGTCCTATCCGCCCATTGTTCCCAAAAGGATACGGCAACGAAGTGCAGGTTTTGGCGCAGGTTTTATCCGTTGACGGCAAAAACATGCCTGATGTGCAATGCATAACAGCCGCTTCCGCCGCCCTTTGCGTTTCCCACATTCCTTTTGACGGTCCTATCGCTGGAGCGAGACTCGGACGTGTCAACGGAGAATTTGTAATCAACCCGACCATTCAGGAATTGGAAGAAAGCGACCTCGACCTTGTTTTCGCGGCTTCTGAAACCGCTGTCGTCATGGTTGAAGGCGAAGCGAAATTCGTTCCCGAAAATGTCATCATCGAAGCTCTTGAATGGGGACACAAAGCAATTCAGCCTCTTATCGCAGCCCAAAGGGAACTTGCGGAAAAAGCAGGCAAAGCGAAAGTTCCTTTCACGCCAAAAGAAGATGATGAAGCCTTATACGCCCATGTTGAAAAATTGGCTCTCGATGCCGGCATGGCTGAAGCGCTTCGCGTTGTCGACAAACTGGAACGCAAAGACGCCCGCAAAAAAGTGAAGGACACTGTCAAAGAAGCTATGCGGAACGACCCGGCTTATGCCGACAATGAAGAGGCGATGGGCGAGGTCGGCGTTATTTTGGAACATTTGGAAAAGAAAATCGTACGTCAGCGTATTTTGAAAGAAGGCACGCGTATCGACAACCGCGACACCAAAACCGTCCGTCCCATTGAAATTGAAACGAGCGTCCTTCCGAGAACCCATGGTTCAATTATTTTTGCCCGCGGCGAAACAAAAGCCCTTGTCGTCACGACCCTGGGCGCAAGTTCCGACGAATTGCGCACGGACGGCATCAACAGCGGTGATGAAGTAAAACAATTCATGCTCCATTACAATTTCCCGCCTTTCAGCGTCGGCGAAGTGAAATCTTTGCGCGTGTCACGCCGTGAAATCGGACATGGACACCTTGCGGAACGCGCCTTGAAAGCGATTATCCCAAGCCAAAGTGAATTTCCGTTTACCGTACGTGTTGTTTCCGAAACCGTGGAATCAAACGGTTCTTCTTCCATGGCTGCCGTTTGCGGCGGCTGTTTATCCCTCATGGACGCCGGCGTGCCGATCAAAACCCCTATTGCCGGCGTTGCAATGGGACTTATCAAAGAAAATGACGAATATCTCGTACTTACCGATATTTTAGGCGATGAAGACGCCCTCGGCGATATGGATTTCAAGATCGCGGGCAGCGCTGACGGTATCACAGCCGTACAAATGGACATAAAAATCAATGGATTGCCCACAGACGTTATGGCGCGCGCCATGGCACAGGCAAAAGAAGCCCGTTTGCATATTTTAAACATCATGCTTACGGCTCTTCCTTCCTATCGCAAAGAATTATCACAATATGCCCCCCAATATGCCCAACTTACCGTAAATCCTGATACAATCCGCATGATTATCGGTCCCGGAGGCAAAAACATCAAAGCAATCACCGGGGCTACCGGTGCGACCATCGACATTGACGACAGCGGCGAAATCAGCATTTTCGCTCCTACCAGTGAAGCAATGGAAAAAGCCAAAGAAATGGTGCTCTATTACGACCAAAATGCGGAACTTGGCAAAAACTACACTGCAAAAGTCCGCCGTATTTTGGAAATCGGCGCTATTGTCGAACTCCTGCCTAATGTCGAAGCTCTTGTGCATATCTCACAGCTTGACGTCAACCGCGTTGAAAAAACCGAAGATATCGCTCATCTTGGCGAAGACATGCTTGTTAAAGTCATTGAAATCAACGGCGATAAAATCCGTGCCAGCCGTAAAGCTGTGCTTTTGGAAGAACAAGGCATCGAATGGAATCCTGAAGATACCGCCCGTCCTCCCAAAAGAGAACGCGGAAACAGAGAGCAAAGGGGCGACCGTCACGACAGAAAACCGCGCCGTGACCGTGAACCAAGAGATTAATAACAAATAAAACAAAATAAAACCAATAATAACAGAATATCGCATTGCTTTATTCTGTTATTATTTTAAGGAAGCAAAATGGAAAAACCCAAAATAAACATACTCTCGTTAAGTGCAAAAAATAAAAGCTCATATTTTTCATATCTGTTCGGACAAGTCAAATATCGTATAAAATCTTTTTTTTATGCCCTTACGCGTCAGCAATTCAAAAAAAATAGCAATATTGAAAAATTAGCGGAATTGAAACTGACAAAATGCTGCAAAGTGCTGCGTCATCCCGCAGTTTTTAAAAGCCTTATCCGCGGCTTGACCGCATTGGATGTGCCTTTTGCTTTCAGCGGCAAACAGCATTCCGACACCAATATATATATATATATTGATTTGGCTTGATAATATAAACGACCTGCAATGGCTTGCAAAAATAAAACAAGAAAGAAACATTAAAATCCTCGCTGTTCCGACTGCCTATCAAATACGGGAATATCATTCGCTCCGTTATCAAGAAATCAGACAACGCTATATTGATACCATCGACATTCATCTTACGGCTTCACAATTTGAAACCGACTGCCAAAAAGAACAAATCAATGCTGCCAAGCTGAAAATTTGGTGGTCCGGTGTCGCGTTAGGTAAAAATAACCCGATACTTGGAAATAAAAAATGCATTTGCTATGTTAAAGCAATACCTCTTGATACTGCTTTGATAACTGAAATAGAAAAATTGGGAATCCAATGTTCCGTTATTCATTATTATCAAAATATGAATTATAATTATTTTGACTGGAAAGAAAAACTGCAGGATGTCGATTTAGTCGTTATTCTTACCGATATCCAAGAAACGCAAGGCATCGCTTACTTCGAAGCATGGGCGGAAAACAAGCCCACCATACACCCAAAAGGACTTTGCCCGTATTCTTCCAACGAAACAAGTTTGGAATATGCCAGCATGGAAGAACTTTTTGAAATTCTCAAACAATATGCGCATGATCCGAAAAAATTCCTAAAACAATTCAATCCTTATGAAGCAATAAAAAACAACTATACTGACGAAATTTCCGTGCAAAATTTACTCGATATAATAAACGAAAATACAAAATCCTAATAAGTACCACCGGCTGAGCGGGGGGTCTTCTCAAGCCCTGGAGGGCATGGTACTGGCTTGCGCCTTAAGGCGCTTTGAATGGTTCGCCAATCGCATTTTATTCACAAGCTGCTGCTAAAGCAGCTAACCAATGCCTTATTTATTCTTACTACCCGTAAACGGGTCATAATATTCTTTGAGCGAATATTGGTCAATCATTATATCTTCATTTAACTGATTTTGAATATACGCTTTTATTTTCTCTGTATTCTTCCCCACTGTATCAACATAATAACCCCTGCACCAAAAATGTCTGTTGCCATATTTATATTTTAGATTTGCATGTCTATCAAATATCATCAGTGCACTTTTTCCTTTCACATAGCCCACAAACGATGATACGCTTACGTTTGGTGGGATAACTACTCACATATGTACATGATCTGCACACATCTCACCTTCTATTTATTGTTACTTTTTTCTGTTCACAAAGCTGCCTGAGAATTTTTCCTATATCATTTTTTATTTTCAGATAAATTTCTTTACGACGAAATTTTGGTGCAAACACGATATGATATTTGCAATTCCATTTGATATGGGATAAACTTTGATTTCCATTCATAGAAATGTCCTCCTTTGATTTGATTGACGAACACATCAAATGTATATCAAAGGAGGACATTTTTGCATCTAAAGATTTTTAATTCCACCTGCATAGCAGGTGGTTTTTTTATGCTAAAGCGGACAAATAAAAAAGTGTCAAACTCCGACACTTTTTTATTAAAACATAACAAACCATCTTTCCATATGCCAAGCCTACAAATACTAACTCATAACCGTATCATGGTCAAATGTTACTTCGATTTTTGTGACTTCATCTTCGGTAGTATACATAAATAGTTTGATTGCAGCATAATATCTCCTTCTATTAAAATAAATAATAATTTAATAACAATTATACTCGATTACTATCTTTCAGACCTATTACATGTTTTCCTATTTGTTCTATAAATAGTTGATCAACGTTATACTTTTTAGAAAGATTTTTACTTGTTTCTTTATTATTAATTAAGTCTTTAATAATTTTCAAAACTTTACCTATGGTAATATTCATTTTAAACTCTGGAGTTCCAAGTAGTTCTGATATATCCATCAAATTCAGAACAAATTTTTTCGATTCATTAGGTATAACTTGCTGAGGTCTTGACACAGTTTTTTGTAATTGATGAGATTGTATAAATATATTTTTAGGCTGAAAAGTCTTTGTATATATAGTTTGCCCAAGCGTAGTCTGCCACTTGTTGATTATTATAATACCATTCTTTCCATTTGAGACACTACTTGATTTAATAAACCGCATTTTACCAATAACTGTAGAATTCCATTGATTATTCTGAGCTTTTGCCTCTTCAACTTCTTTCTCGGTAGCTTCCTTTTTATTATCTGCCATTAGTAATTCCGTCATTTGAATAAGACAGTTATAATCTTGAACTTCTCTCCATTCTGTCGGAATCCAATCTGTTCCGCTAAGCATACCCAATAATCCGCCTGTAATAGATGCAATAGTATCGGTATCAGCGCCAAATGAGAACGCGGGGATTTTTATTCCAAGAGAAGGATTATTTGCATATCTCGAAGTTAAATAAATGGCAGCTAATATAGCAACATCTCCGGCACCATTTGATTTATCAAAGCATTCTAACTCAGTTAATACTTTTGTATCATCAAGAATTAACCCTTTTTTTAACGAACTTCTTATAAATTCAAGTTTTTTTACCATGCGAGCACGGACATTTTTCCATTCTAGCAAAAAATCGTATTCAAGATTTTTCCGAGCAATATTAAGCCATTTTTCAAAGATATCTAAATCCGGAATCGCCCCCCAAACATTCTGACTATCTATTACTGCAGTAACAAGTTCACCATATTCTAAAACGGTTTCTTTCTTTAAAAAATACTCAAGCGCATAGGCATAACATGTTGCTCCTAAAAACGCACGAGGATGACCATGTGTTATAAGAGTATCCTTTATAACATCCACTATTAGTTTCGCAGTATTGGGTATTTTTGCAGATGCAATAACATGAGGCAAAATACGCATTACAGCCCCATTTCCGCCAGCATTATAATAATCTCGATTACATCGAGATTGCCATAACAAAATTCCCTTTTCGCATGATTTAGCAGCTTTTAGCAAAGCGCTGCCTCCTCCACGCTCGTAATTTAACCAAAAAGGAAGTTCTTTTTTTGCAAAAAATGTCTCCCAATCCCCAGCAATAATACTTCGTGCCACAGCCAGTGTCAATTGCGTATCATCACTATACTCGCCGGGCAAAATTTTTTCATCATGCCACCGCGGATTATTAGAACTACGAATCCAGCCAACAAAATTATCCATAGCTCTTGTTTTTTTTGCTCTGTTTTTAGCACGCGGTTCATTAGGCCATCCTAATGCATCGCCAATAGCAGTAGCTAACATTGCTCCTTTACATTTTTCCATTTGAGTCGGTATTTTCATAGACATAATTTATCCCTCTTCTGACCATTCGTACAGAATCTCATTTGGTGAATAGCCCTCTTTACTCATATTGCTCCATTTCGGAGTCAATACATCTGGAGCAATATATATGTTTATATGCTTCACATCATACATTTTTAAAATTGAATAAACACGTCCTGCAACATCCTTATTACCAACAGCAATACCCTGGATATATTCTCGTGGTATACTATTTTCTATCAATATCTCGGCTTGTCCATCTGTTGGACAACAAGAAAGCATTTTGGGTGATCTAGGATAATCAAAAGTAGAAACGGAAGGGGCAAAAATGGAATCTATTTCATCCATATTGTTATTTATATAAGCTCCATTTTCCTTACTTGCATTGCAAGGACAAAATTTTGTTTTTTTATAATTTAGTATGTTCAAATCAATATACAAAACAATCCACTCACTAAAAATTCTATCTGAATTATTCTTCATAGCTATTTTTAAGAACCACGAATTTGGGTACTGTACAGAGCAGCATACAAAATCTAATTCTCCATCATACCGTGCGGTATCATTCACATTTCTCATATCCTGACGTATTGAACTACTAGCTAACACACCATCTACAGAAGTAATAATATGTGTCAGGCTTTGAAACTTTGTAAAATGACATAGTCGAGTAACACCGCGTGTTATCAAAATATCATATGCACTCATGACAGCTGATCCTCATAATAGAAGTCATAAGTATTCGGCTCTTGTGGAAATAAAGGTGACAAATTTCCACTGTAGGTCATATAAAGACCGTATTTAGATCGGGTTACAGCAACATAAAGGAGTTTTATTTCATCAGCATACGTTTCCTCAATAGAAACAGCTCTCGCAATCATATCAGGATCGGGAATTTTATCCTCAGTTAAATATGGAATGAATACGTTGTCAAATTCCAACCCTTTTGCAGCGTGAAAAGTTGTAAGATATACTTGCTTTAAATGAGCAAAACCAGGGGTTCCTTTATTAATTTCTATTGCTTCACAACCTTTATTTTTTAACAAAGACAAGAAATTAGTAATATCATCCCTATTTCTACAAATAATAACAGCAGACGATGCTTTTCCTATTGTTATCACACGATCTACAATCCAACTAACTTCATGTTGTTTATGGGAAAACTCTATCAATATTGGCTTTGGTCCTTTTGCAATCTGAGAAGTAGCGTCTATCATGTCTCCATCGTGTCGCCAGTATTTATTTCGAGTTATAGATTTTGCAAATTCCGTAATTGTCATAGGATTACGATAATTTACATCAAAGCGCCATACTTTATTTATATCTATACCAGAATCGCGCCATGACAAACGACTACCATAGATTTGCTGTGCAACATCCCCAAAAAATGTAAGAGATCCATTATCCGCCACAGACTCTACCAATGACTTAATCATCATTGGTGAAAAATCTTGCCCTTCGTCTATAATAATATGTGTATATCTCCGTTCACTATCGTCATTTTGCAATTCATTAAAGACAGATAGTGCCAAATCATCCCAATCATATTTTTTACCACCTGCTTCACGCAATTCTCTATATCTGTCATATACCTCAAAAATCCATTTTCTATTTTCACGTTTAATATTTGCAGAAGCACGCCCAATACGTTCCGCTTCTTTATACTCGGTAATATCAGAAAAACCAAATCGTTCGATAAATGTAATTTCCTCAATAAAAAATTCTAAAGAACGCTTAAGAGTCGATTCTGTTGGATATTTCTTTTTTAAAAAGTCCAAAGCCTGTGCTATGTAAAATTCTTTTTCATTCGGCTCTGCAATTCCGTTCCGGCTTGGCATTTTACCCCGGCTATTTAAATAACCACGAGCAAATGTATGATAGTTTTCAACCACAAGTTTTTGAGTTTGATTATTACTTAACTCACGCATATATTTAACTAATGCTCCATTAAATGTAACAAGCAACACATTGCCACCATTAGGAATGTTAGCGAGATGATGAGCTCGCAACAAAGCAACGGTTGTTTTTCCGCTTCCAGCTGTTCCCAAAACAACAATATGTCCTTTTGCAGGAAGTGCCATAACCTCTTCCTGTTTTCCTCTTGGTTTGATATTCATTTTTTACCCCTCCAATATATTTATATAGAATAAAAATAAATTGTATCTAGTAAGTTATTGCAAATTCTTGAGATACTATAAATAAGTATTATCGCAATTTCAAGACAATACAATTAGTAAGTAACGGATATCCCAAATACAATTTCTTTCATTTAATTCATCCAATTCTTCTGAGAAAGGATATCTTAGCCTTGTAATAAATCTATCATCATTTTTACTGTAGATCTTACCTATACTTAATTAATAGTTATAAATCAAAGAGCAAAGAGTAACAGTCTAATATTTAAATTATTTTTATTGTTGTCTGTATGCTCAATATAGTCTCCTGTATAAAAAACATTCTACACATTTCAATACAAAAATTTAGATTTAGTATATCGCCAATACCGAAATAAGGAAAGCATAATTTCCTAAATTATTTCAAAAATCAAAAAAATAGCGCAATATGAATTAACTATCAAATTTCATAGGATAATCGTGCCTATTCATTTATAGAACCAAAATCATGCTATCCCCTGCGATGGGATTATTTCCTATTATGCTTATAATCCCACGGAGAAAGAGGATTTTTTTCCTGCCATAAGCCTTGCCGCGAATTTACGGCTTCTTCCTGCACATGCTGCCAGCCTACGCAAAGAATGATATCCTCGCAAAACTGCGGATAAACCCATGCGAAACCGTTCCTGATCAAATCTTCCTGCAAAGCGATACCGTTTTCATCAAATAACACGGCGACATAACGCCCGTATTTATCTTTATACCGCACATCCAGCGAATACAATTTGTCTTTAACGGTGTCTTCCAAAAAAACTTTGGCTGACAGGGAAAAATTCTGCCCTTTTTCAGGCGCGTCAATCCCGTACAAACGAAGTTTTATTTTCTTCCCGTTACTGCCGAGCGCGTCCAAGCTATCCCCGTCGTAAACGTTCACGACTTCAACCTTGTTCTGCTGCATCATGCTTTTTTCTTCCGTAAAAAGTTCCGCCTCGGCAACATTATTCGTTCCGTCTTCCTTTTCAGCGAAAAAAACGACCATTCCGCCCAAAAGAAAAGGGAAAAGCAAGGAAATGAACTTTATGATTTTTTTATTTATACACATGGCTTACCTCAAAATTTTCCTCACCTTACCGCTATTTTCCAAAATAAACAAGTTGCAATTCCGAAGTATTTGCTATATAATAATAGCGATTTGAAATTATTGACAATTTCAAAGGAGTATTGAACTTCCCATCAACATTCTAACGTAGGAGCTGGTATGAAACGCTTTTCTGCTTTGGTTTTTGCCTTTCTGTTTTTAGCTTTGGCGCCTTTCGCCCAAGCAAAAACATACGTAAACGGTATTGATGCAAATTATCCTCCTTTCTCATTTATCGATGAACAAGGAAACGCCGCTGGTTTTGACATTGAATCCATGAACTGGATAGCAAATAAAATGGGTTTTGAAGTTCAGCATACTCCAATAAACTGGGACGGTATCATTCCTGCTCTGCAAGCCAAAAAAATCGATATGATCTGTTCCGGCATGAGCATTTCCGAGGAAAGAAAACAAGCTGTCAATTTTTCCGAACCGTATTATTCCATAAAAAAATACATTGCTGTGAAAAACGGCTCCGACCTTACCGCTGAAGAAGTTTTCAAAGGCAAATATACCCTTGGCGTGCAGCGCGGCACAAACGAACATGAACTTTTGCAATCCCGCATCGACAATGAGAAATTAGCCATCACCCTGCGCCTTTACGACTCTCCTCCGATGAGCGTGGAAGACCTTTTGAACGGACGTATCGACGCTATCGCCATTGATTCTGCTCCTGCCGAAGACGCCATTAAAAACGGCAAAGCTATCAAAATCGTGGGCGAATATGCTCCGGGCGATGATTTCGGCGTTGCAGTGAACAAAGAAAATGCGGAACTTTTGAAGCTCATCAACGACGGCTACGAACTTTTGAAAAAAGACCCGTTTTGGCAAGAACTTCACACTAAATATTTAAGCAATCATTAATCCTTTTCCGGGCGTACTTTTCAAATAAGTACGCCCTCCATATGAGCAAAAATTCGTTTTTGCCCTTTTTATTTTAAATGTTATCGGAAAAAATGTGGAAACCCTAAAAACAATTCTTATCAATCTGCCCTATATTCTTGAAGGAACATATATCACTGTCTTGCTTGTCGTGGGAGCATTGGCTCTTGGCTTTTGCCTCGGCGTTCCTCTCGCCATCATGCAGGTTTACGGCAACAGCCTGATCCGCCGCTGTGTCGGATTATATGTATGGTTCTTCCGCGGAGTGCCTATTTTATTGCTTCTTTTCCTTTTCTATTTCGGTTTGTTCAACGTCATAGGCTTGAATTTGGACGCGCTCACGGCTTCCGGCTTAGTCCTCGGACTTGCCAGTTCCGCCTATCAATCTCAAATTTTCCGCGGCTCCATCCAATCACTGCCTATCGGACAATACAAAGCAGGCTCCGCCCTTGGCATGACCGATGCGCAAATCATTAAAAACATCATTCTTCCCCAAGCCTTACGCCTTTCCATTCCGGGATGGTCCAATGAATTTTCCATTTTATTGAAAGACTCCGCCCTCTGTTTCGCTGTCGGGGCTTCCGAAATTATGGCAAGAGCTCATTTTGTCGCTTCCCGCACCTATGAATATTTGCCGCTTTATATCACAGCAGGTTTTTTATATTTTCTCATCACTCTTGCCGGAATACGCATTTTACGCCGCGTGGAACAAAAATACGCAATTCCGGGCTATACACTTTCCGTATGATTAAGGACAGACAATGACAACTCTTCTCAGTGTGAAAAATATCTCTGTAACCCTTGGTAACAGAAAGATTTTAGATAACGTTTCCCTCGACATGGAAGCAGGGGGGCTCAAAGTTCTAATCGGACCTTCCGGAGCCGGAAAAAGTACGCTTTTACAATGCATCAATCATCTTATCGTTCCCGATGAAGGCGAAATTTATCTCGAAGGCAAAAAAATCAATACTCAAAACAATGCGGAACTTTGCCGTTTACGCCAAAATGTCGGCATGATTTTCCAAGACTTCAATTTGTTTGACCATTTGACAGCCCTTGACAATATTTGTTTGGCGCTTATCAAAGTGCATAAGCTTTCAAAAACAGACGCGCAAAAAAGAGCCAGAAAAGAACTGGAACGGGTCGGGCTCGCCAACCGCGCGGGACTTTATCCCGCCCAGCTTTCAGGCGGACAAAAGCAGCGTGTCGCCATTGCAAGGGCGCTGGCAATGCAGCCGAAAATTCTTTTGCTCGACGAACCCACCTCCGCCCTCGACCCTGAACTTGTTGGCGAAGTCATGACCGTTATCCAAGACCTTGCAAAAGGCGGCATGCCTATGATTATGGCGACCCACCAAATGGATTTCGTACGTTCCCTCGCCACAGAAGTTTTGTTTATGGAACATGGCGTTATCATTGAAAAAGATACGCCGAAAGTTTTGCTTGCGGAAGGGGCGAAAACCCGTACCCTTGATTTTTGCTCCAAACTGACCACCCTTACAGGCAATGCCGGCTAAACAGGAATAAAAATGGAACTTTTTGATTTGGCATTTTATATGGAACGGGTCATTCCAAAGCTCAACAAGGGACTGGTGGAAAGCCTGTGGCTTATCATCCCCGCAGCCCTCATCGGCGGAAGTTTCGGAATTTTTATGGGCGTACTGCGTGTTTTCGGAACAAAGTGGATAAAGAAAACAGCGGATACCTTTGTTGCCGTCATCCGCGGAGTTCCCCTCACCATTCAGCTCATGATCCTGTATTTCGGTCTGCCTTACCTGCCTTTCATAAAAATTTATCTGACCCCGTATCAAGCCGCGCTGATCGGCTTCATTTTCTGCACAGGCGCATATCAATCGGAATATATACGCGGAGCGCTTCTCTCCATAAAACAAGGGCAAATAAAGGCGGGGCAAGCCCTTGGCATGACGAAATTTCAGATTATTTGGTCGATTATCATTCCGCAAGCGTTCAGAAAAGCCATTCCGGGCTGCGGCAATGAAATAATTTACCTTATAAAATACAGTTCACTTGCCTATATCGTTACGCACATTGAATTGACAGGTGAAGCGAAAATTCTTGTTTCAAGAACATTCCGCCCCACCGAAGTTTATTTATTGGCAGGCTGCTATTATTTATTTTTAGTCACCTTGGCGACATGGATTCTTCACGCACTGGAGCGCAAGCTCCACATACCCGGCTTTGGTAAAGCCAATTCGTAAGACTTATGGCACATTCAAATTTAGAAAATATCAGAAACTTCTCCATCATTGCGCACATTGACCACGGCAAATCCACATTGGCGGACAGGATTTTGGAATTTACCAATCTTGTCAGCGACCGTGAAAAAAAAGACCAATACCTTGACAATATGGATTTGGAAAGGGAACGGGGCATCACAATCAAAGCCCAAACCGTGCGTATTCCGTTTACGGACAAAAACGGGAAAAACTATATTTTGAACCTTATCGACACCCCGGGACACGTTGACTTCAATTACGAAGTTTCCCGTTCCTTGGCTGCCTGCGACGGAGCGCTCCTTGTCGTGGACGCAACCCAAGGCGTCGAAGCCCAAACCCTTGCCAATGTTTATTTGGCGCTTGACCATAACCACGAAATCATTCCCGTGCTCAATAAGATCGATTTGCCAAGCGCCGATGTGGAAAGGGTTGAAAAGGAAATCGAAGAAAGCATAGGGCTTGACTGTTCCATTGCGGTTCCCGTTTCCGCAAAAACCGGATTGAATATCGATAAAGTCTTGGAAGCGATAGTCGAATACCTGCCCGCTCCGCAAGGAGATTTGAACGCTCCGCTGAAAGCCCTTATTTTTGATTCTTGGTATGATTCCTACCAAGGCGTCATCGTGCTTTTCAGGATTATGGACGGAAAAATCAAAAAAGGCGACAAAATCCGCCTTATGGCGACCGGCAAGGAATATGAAGTCATCCGCTTAGGGGTGTTTTCTCCTACGGCGAAAGATTTGGACGAACTCGGAGCCGGCGAAGTAGGCTTTTTATGCGGCAACATCAAGGAACTTGGCGACGCCCGGGTCGGCGATACCGTGACTCTTGCGGAAAACCCGGCGCGTGAAGCCGTTCCGGGGTTCAAAGAAGTCCAATCCATGGTTTTCTGCGGTCTGTATCCGACTGATTCCGCTGACTATGAAACCCTTAAAACTGCTTTGGAAAAATTGCAGCTCAACGATGCCGCATTCTCTTTTGAACCCGAAACCTCACAAGCTCTCGGCTTTGGCTTCCGCTGCGGTTTTTTGGGCTTGCTGCATATGGAAATCATTCAGGAAAGGCTTGAACGCGAATTTCAAGTGGAACTTATCGCAACAGCCCCGTCCGTCATTTACAAAGTCCTCACCACCGAAGGACAGGAACTTTCCATCGATAACCCCTCAAAGCTTCCCGACCCCGCAAAAATTGAAGTTCTCTACGAACCTTATGTCAAAATGGACATCCATGTTCCCCAGGAATATGTGGGTAATGTGTTCAAGCTTTGCGAAGAAAAACGCGGCATTCAAAAAAACATGGGCTATCTGACTTCCTCCCGCGTTGTCATCACCTATGAACTGCCTTTTGCGGAAATTGTTTACGATTTCTTTGACAGGCTGAAATCAGGCACGAAAGGCTACGCGTCCATGGACTACGAACCTATCGATTACCGCGCCTCCAACCTTGTCAAGCTTGACATCATGCTGAACGGCGATCCGGTTGACGCCCTCGCCGTCATCGTGCACAGAGACAAAGCCTATTATTACGGCAGAAATCTCGCCTTGAAACTCAAACGCACCATACCGCGGCAGCTTTTTGAAGTCGCCATTCAAGCGGCTATCGGGCAAAAAATCATAGCCAGGGAAACGGTTTCCGCTTTCCGCAAAAACGTTACCGCAAAATGTTACGGCGGCGACATCACCCGTAAGCGCAAACTTCTTGAAAAACAAAAAGAAGGCAAAAAACGCATGAAGCGCATGGGCAATGTGGAACTTCCGCAGGAAGCGTTCCTTGCCGCGCTTTCTGTCGGCGATGAGGCGTAGTTTCATTCTTCTGCCCCAAAAACGGCGCGCTGCGGCTTGAGCAATACGCCGCTGCGGAATAAAAAATTAAAAACAAAACTTTTTGCTTGCTTTTTACAAAAAAAAATGCAAAATAACGTTCTCAACATTGTAACCATGAATCATGGTAATTAAGGAAAGGAGAGAAACTCATGCCAAAGATGAAAACGAGTCGCTCTGCCGCAAAGCGTTTCACTGTGACAGGCAGCGGAAAATTCCGCCGTCGTCGCCAAGGCTTACGTCACATTTTGACTAAAAAATGTGCGAAACGCCGTATGCTTTTAGGTCAAAGCGCAATTGTTGACAAAACAAACGAAAAAGCTTTGCGCCGTCTTATGCCTTACGCATAATCTGGCGTTTCTTATTGAATTAATTGTAACATATTTAACACTTCACTGGCTTTTACCGATCTCCGCCTCGTGAAGTTGATTTTGGAGGTATTCCATGCGTGTAAAGAGAGGTCTTGCTAGTCATCGCAGACACAAGAAATATTTAAAATTAGCAAAAGGTTTCCGCGGCGGCCGCAGCCGTTTATACCGTACCGCCCGTGAAGCGGTTGAACGCTCATTGGTTTATTCCTATCACGGACGTAAACTCCGCAAACGTGATTTCCGTAAGCTTTGGATTATGCGTATCAATGCCGGTGCACGTTTAAACGGTCTTTCTTATTCACGTTTCATGCACGGTTTAGAGCTTGCCGGTGTTGTTATCAACCGTAAAATGCTTGCCGATTTAGCTGTTCGTGAAAAAGCCGACTTTGCCGCTCTTGTGGAATTAGCGAAAGCTAAACTTGCTTAATCTCCCACACTTAACGCAATGTTTTAGGAAGGGTAAGCTATTGCTTATTCTTCCTTTTTTTCTTATTTTATTCCAACAAACCTATATTATGAGAGTTTACTATGGATATTCAAAGTCAACTTGGCAACCTTGCAAATGAATTGGAAAAAGCTCTTGCCGCAATAAGCAGCCTGCAGGAGCTTGAGGCGCAGCGGGTGAATTTTCTTGGCAGAAAAGGACATTTGGCTCAAATCATGTCACGCTTGCCGGAACTTTCCCCTGAAGAACGTCCCGCTTTCGGACAAGCTGCGAATGCTGTGAAAAACAAACTGACCGCCATGCTTGAAGAACGCAGGATATCCATGGAACAAGAAAAAGAAGCGGCTTTGCTCGCAAATTTCGATGCGACGCTCCCCGGCAGAAAACCGTGGCAAGGTTCACTGCACCCGATCACCCGCGCCATGGAGGAAGTGACTTCCGTTTTTCAAAATATGGGTTATCAAATTGTCACTGGTCCGGAAGTCGACACCGATTTTCATTGTTTTGAAGCGTTGAATATGCCTCCTGAACACCCCGCCCGCGACATGCAGGACACACTCTATATTCAGGACAAAGTGGTTCTGCGTACCCATACTTCGACCATGCAGGTCCGTACCATGCTCAAGAATAAACCGCCGCTCGCCATTATCGCTCCGGGAAAAGTGTACCGCCGCGATTCCGACCTCACCCATACCCCCATGTTCCACCAAATCGAGGGATTGGTTGTTGACAAACATATCACCATGGCTGATTTGCGCGGCACACTGACAGCATTTTTGCAAACCGTTTTCGGCAAACAGACGAAAGTGCGTTTCCGTCCGAGCTTTTTCCCATTCACCGAACCGAGTGTTGAAGTGGATATGAGCTGCACCCAATGCGCAGGCAAAGGACATTTGGCAGACGGCTCCCCCTGCCGTATCTGCAAAACCACCGGCTGGCTCGAGATCTTAGGCGCCGGCATGGTCGACCCCGCCGTTTTTGAATCTGTCGGCTACGACCCGAAAGAAATTACGGGCTTCGCTTTCGGACTCGGTGTGGAACGTATTGCCATGCTCAAATACGGCATTACTGATTTACGTATTAACTTTGAAAATGATATGAGATACTTGTCCCAGTTCACGGGGGCATAATCTCTTTTAATATAAGGAATATCGTATGTTATTGAGTTTAAATTGGCTTCGGGAATTTGTGCCGTACGCAGGAAGCGCGGAAGAACTGGGCGAACGCCTCACCATGCTCGGACTGGAACTTGAAGAAATTGTCCATCCGTTCCATGAAATCCGTGAAATGGTGCTCGGACGCGTGCTCACCTGCGAAGACCACCCTGATTCCGACCATTTGCATGTTTGCTCCGTTGATTTAGGCGGCGAAGAACCCGTCACCATTGTTTGCGGCGCCCCCAATGTGGCGAAAGGACAGCTTGTTGTCGTCGCCCCTGTCGGCTCAACCATGCCCGGCGGATTTCAAATAAAAAAAGCAAAGCTCCGCGGCGTGCCTTCCAATGGCATGATCTGCTCTGAACGGGAAATGGGACTGAGCGACGACCATTCCGGTATTTTGGTTCTTCCTGAAACGGACAGGCACGGCAATCCGTTTAAAGTCGGCTCAAGTTTTGTGAAAGCCATGGAAATGGATACCGAAGTTCTCGACCTCAGCATCACCCCGAACCGCGCCGACTGTCTTTCCGTGCTCGGCATTGCCCGCTTGGTTGCCGCCGCATATGGCTTGCCTCTGACACCGCCCGAATTTAAGCTTGAGGAACACGGCGCCGACTGCTCCGGCGAATACGCCATTGAAATCAAAAATCCCGACTTTTGCCCTTGTTATTGCGGACGTGTTCTTGAAAACTGCACAACGGAAAAATCCCCCTATTGGATACGCTACCGTCTGCACGCCGCCGGTCTGCGCCCTATTTCCAATCTTGTGGACGTGACGAACTATATTCTTATGGAATTGGGTCAGCCACTCCATGCTTTTGACGCCGACACCCTGAAAGGCGGCAAAATCATCATCCAATCCGCAAAGGAAGGACAAAAATTCACCACCTTGGACGGTCAGGAGCGAACCCTCAAAGAAAGCGACGGTCTTATCTGCGACGCCGAAAACGCCATTGCGTTAGCCGGTGTCATGGGCGGACTTGATACGGAAATTTCAAGCACGAGCAAAAACGTGTTCCTTGAATGCGCGTTGTTTAAACCCGCCTCCATCCGCCGTACCGCACGCCGCTTGGGTTTAAATTCCGACGCAAGCTACCGCTTTGAACGCGGGGTCGACCATGAAGGCATGGCTTATGCCCTTGATAAGGCGGCTTATCTCATGCAAACATATGCCAAAGGAACGGTGCGCAAAGGCATTTGCAAAGCGGAACCGAAACCGTTTTCCCCCGCAAGGATTTCTTTCCGCCCAAGCCGTCCGGAATTTATACTCGGCATGCCGATAAGCGAAGATTTTTGCGAAAAAACGCTGCTCGCTCTTGACTGCAAAATTGAAAAAACAAGCAAAGAGGAATGGACCGTATACGCTCCGGGCCGACGCTATGATTTGACCCGCGAGGCTGATTTGGTTGAAGAAATAGCGATTTTCAACGGCATAGACAATATGCCGTCAACATTGCCGAAACTTTCCCATACGTTGGAACACTGCGGAAAAACCGAAGGACAGCACCATTTCATCATGCGCGCTAAACATTTCCTTGCGGGTCTTGGCATGAACGAAGCCATCAATTACAGCTTCGTCGGCAACAATGATTTGGACATGCTCAATCTTCCGAAAGAAGACCGGGTGAACATCATCAATCCTCTCAGCGCCGAACAGGACGTGCTTAAAACCCATCTTGCGGCGGGAATACTGCAAAGCGTACGTGAAAATATAGCCCATGGGGCGCTTGGTCTGCGTCTTTTTGAAATCGCCCGCACGTTCCATAAAGACGAACAAAGCGAAACAACCGTAAAGGAACGTCTGCATCTTATTTTCGCTCTTTACGGCAACCGCTTTGACAATGCATGGGGAAACGGCGAAGAAGAAACCGATTACACGGACCTGCGCGGTTTTGTCGACCATTTTGTTGCCGATTTCCTGCACCTTGAAGCAATGCGGGTGCAAAAACTTTCTTCCCATCCTTATTTGAGCCCTGCCGTGGAACTTTCCACTGACAACGGACAGGTTGTCGGCATCATGGGACGTGTGCAAAAAAATATCGCGGAAGAATATTATGCAAAAAAATCCATTTGGATCGCGGACTTGGAATTGGATACCTTGGAAGAGCTGAGCCGCGGCAAAAAACCGCATTTCACCCCCTTGCCGGTTTATCCCGCCGTGCGCCGCGACATGACCTTCATTTGCCCGCAGGAAATGCCTGTGAAAACCGTCCTTGACGCAATTTGCCAAAGCAAAGGCAAATTCTTCACGGGAGCGGAACTGCGTGACCTTTATATTCCAAAGGACAGCAATGAACGCAACCTTACGTTCCGTCTGACATTCCAATCCTTGGATAAAACCCTTGAAGACAAGGAAGTTGACAAAGAACGGGAAAAAATCGCCCAAGCCGTGATGAAAGCTCTGAATATCAGAATGTGATTTTTCCCAAAAAGATACATTTTTCCGATCACCGTTATCGAAACAGCAAACAATAATGTTTGCTGTTTTTTTATTGCGTGAGCATAAAACAAATCCCTTTCCGCCGAAACGGAAAGGGATTTGTTTTGTCATGCCGTCAGGCACCGGTTTTTATGTTAGAAACTGTAACGCACCATGGCTCCGACCGTATGGTTCGTAACATGCTCTGAAACATCAAGGGAATAATCCAAGCCGAAAGAAATCTTGTTCTTGCCGAACTGAATGCCGACTGTTCCGTTTCCGACAACGTCATCAAGCACCGTTGTTGACAGGGAGAGCGGGTTCGCATTGGTGCCGACAAGATAGCTTATGCTGTCGGAGTCCAAATCCCCCGCGTTGAATGTCACGCCCAAGCGTGCTGACGGGCTGATATTCCAGCCGTTGTTCAAAATGAAGTTCTTCGCAATGCCGATGGAAACGGGAATGCTTAACACATCCTGGCTTTCTATTTTCGTGTCGAAAAAGGCTTCGCCGAAAACTTTGGAATGGTAATCATCGGTATTCAAATGTATGTATTTGACGCCGATACCGGGGCTGACAATGAAAGAGTTCACATTGATATCATATTGGGCGCTGAGTCCCGCCATAAACGTATTGCTGTCAACATCGGCTTCAATGCCGCCGACGTTTGTGTGCGCCTCTGTTTCGTTGTTGGTGGCGGTATAACTTAAATCAGCGGCAACATATAAAGCCCCGCTTCCCATTTCGCGGCGGACGCCCGCATAAATGCCGCCGCCGATAAAGTCGGAATCATTGCTTGCATAGGATATTGTGTCCACGGAATGGGAATTGCCTCCCCCGCCGTGCACCTGAACGCCTACGCGGATATCCGTTTTGTCATTATAAGCCGCCGTATAGTCAAATCCCAAGCTCGCTCCGCCGATATTGGCGTTATATCCCGCTTTTGAAGAACCGCTTTCCATATCACGCACGCGGCTGTTCTGATAAATAGGATTGAACCATACCCCCAAGCCCTTGTCCCAGCCGGGCACGGTTTCAAAAAACACGTTACCGAGGGAAGGAACAGGGCTTGCGTCGGCGATGAGAACATTTTTCTTCGCCACCGTCTGAACCTGCACGGAAGAACCTATTCCCATACGTCCCATGGTGTTTTGAGAAGCCCCGGTCGCTGCGTATACGGCTGTGCCGGCACTGCCGCTCACCGCGCTCAGCTGGGCGTTTTCTTCGATTGTTTTCGCCGCGCTCACAGCTGTTGTTCCGCTATTGAAATTGGGGTCGAAAAGCCTTGCAAGGTATCTTGTTCCCGCATTTGAGTGTGACGTATTGGTAATGTCGCTTCCCAAGCTGTTGACAAAATCAATTGTGGAACCCGCCACGCTGCCGGCAGGCAAGGCGTTTTCATTTCTAACAATTTTAAGAGTCAATTCGCCGTCTGCGGAATCAACGACTGTGGCTTCAAGAAGCGTATTTATCACAAGATTAATATCTTTCATTGTACCCAATTGCGTTCCAAATCCCTCATCTTTCTCAATTTGGTCATACCCTTTCACAAAAGTGAAATTTGTGCCTTCCTGAGCATTGGTTATCCTCAATGTGGCACCGTTTTCAATGATGAATTTGGAACCGGCGCTGCCGATTATCGCACCGCTTTCACTTCCTGGACCATTCGCAGGCAGTGTATTAAAAATATCAACATCATCAAAATTTTTATAATTGCCGAAATCCAGCCAAAGGGTGGAATCTTTTGTAAACTTGGTATCCCCTGTCGTCTTCAAATCCGCAAAATTGCTGAGATATACATAACCCTCGGCAGTTAAATTGTTGACCGTGCCGGCGGCATTGACCCAGCCAAGCATTGCGCCCTTATTAACATGAAATGTTCCTTGAGTATGTTGGAACGTGCCGTTTCCGAGAATAACTGCCGGTCCATTATGACCATACCCTGAATCGATAGTGACATTATTGGTTGCTGAAAATGTTCCGGAAACAATTTCCAAGGCAGAACCTTTTTTAAAAATAATTTCTTCAGATTCAGTATAATTACCAATGCTGAAATTATCCTCATGATCATACACAACAACAGCATTTGCGGTAAAACCCCACATTCCTCCCATGCAAAGAACCATGGTTCCCATACCCAGCGTTTTTAAAAAATTCCTTTTTTTAAAAACGGTTAACATGTCTTTTTTCCAATACATTGTTTACCCCACAATAAAAAAATTTTTAAAACTTTATGAAAATAAAATTTTAAAAAAATTATATATATATATATTGTCAAGCATTATTATCGCTCCCTCCCCGCAAAGAAAATTCCAACGCCCCCTTTGCGGAGCGTTGACGTCCCAAAAACGGCATCATGAAAAAAAAACAATAAAATTTTACTAGCCAAGCACATAAAAAAAAGCTAAAATTATTGCATAAAGCAATAAGGAAATTTCATGGCACGAGTATACAGAATCGGCGAAGCCGCAAAAATTCTCAATGTGAAAACCAGTGTCCTGCGCTTTTGGGAATCCGAATTTCCCCAAATCCGCCCTAAAAGAACAGAAACGGGGCAACGCTATTATTCTGAAAAAGACATGCATATCCTGCAAAAAATCCATACCTTGCTCTATCAGGAAGGCATGACAATCAACGGAGCCAAAAGAGTCTTAAAAGGTTCAAACGAGCCTCTTGTCGACGAAATAACGCTTCCTTTGGAACAAAACACGCTTATTCCGAGCGGGTTTCCCCTTGAAAAAAGCGGCTCCCAATACAAAGAAACCCTGCATGAAATATTTTGCGAATTAAAACAACTTCATACCATTTTAAATTCCAATCGGTGAACATGCCATGATCTTATCCCCTTCCCTTCTTTCCGCTGATTTCGGCAACCTTGAACAAGCCCTCAAAGACCTTGAAAATTCAGGGCTTTCTTGGGTGCATTGGGACGTTATGGACGGCTTATTCGTGCCTAACATCACTTTTGGGCAGCACGTGATAAAAATGCTCCGCCCGAAATCAAAACTTTTTTTCGATGTCCACCTTATGATTGAAAAACCGGAACGCTATCTTGAAGATTTCAAAAAAGCGGGGGCTGACATGCTTGTCATCCACGCGGAAGCGACAAACCATATCCAGCGCACCCTTGCAGAAATACGCCGTTTGGGCATGCGGGCGGGTCTTGCCCTCAACCCCGCAACGCCTCTTAATGTTTGCGAATACGTGCTTGACGATACGGATATGATTTTGCTTATGAGCGTCAACCCCGGTTTCGGCGGACAAAGCTTCATTCCCGCCACCTATGAAAAAATCCATACGCTCCGCAAAATGCTCGGCAGCAGGAAATGCCATATCCAAATCGACGGAGGCGTCACGCCTGAAAATACTAAAGAACTCTGCAAAGCCGGCGCTGATGTCTTGGTTTCCGGCTCCGCCTTTTTTGCTTATCCTCCTTTCGATGTCCGCCATCGGGCATTCCAAAAGGAAGCAATATAACGTCAATACGATAAGGAAAAACAATGGAACTTCGCAAAGAATGTGCAAATGCTATCCGTGCCTTGACAATGGACGCCATTGACAAATCAAAATCCGGCCACCCCGGAGCGCCTATGGGCATGGCGAACATGGCGGAAGCCTTATGGCGTTTCGCCTATAAGCATAACCCCAAAAATCCCCGCTGGTTCAACCGTGACCGTTTTGTTTTGTCCAACGGGCACGCCTCAATGCTTCTTTACAGCCTTTTGCACCTGACAGGCTATGATTTGAGCATGGACGACATTAAAAATTTCCGCCAGCTCCACTCAAAAACTCCGGGACACCCCGAAATTGAAAGAACCGCAGGGGTCGACATAGGAACCGGTCCGCTCGGTCAGGGTATCGCCACGGCTGTGGGCATGGCGCTTGCCGAAAAACTGCTTGCGAAGAAATTCAACAGGGAAAACCATGCTGTCATCGACCATAAGACATGGGTCTTTTTAGGCGACGGCTGCCTTATGGAAGGGGTCGCCCAAGAAGCGATTTCCCTTGCCGGAACATGGAAACTGAACAAACTCATCGCCCTTTACGACAGCAACGCCATTTCCATTGACGGCGACATAAAAAACTGGTTTACCGAAGATGTAGCCAAACGCTTTGAAGCCTCAAACTGGCATGTCATCAAAGATATTGACGGACATAATCCCGAAGAATTGGATAAAGCCCTTGCGGCGGCGCAGACCGTTTCCGACAAACCCGTTCTCATCATCTGCAAAACCGTTATCGGGTACGGTTCGCCGCATAAAGCCGGCAAGTCCTCCTGCCATGGCTCGCCCATGGGAGCGGAAGAAAATGAAGCGACCAAACAAGCCCTCGGCTGGAAATACGCTCCCTTTGAAATTCCGCAGCACCTTTACGGCGCTTGGAATTGCGTTGAAAAAGGCAAAAAAGCCAATGACGAATGGGACAAGGCATTTCAGGAGTATGCAAAAGCTTACCCCGAACTTGCAAAGGAGCTCTCCCGCCGTATCAAAGGTGAATTTCCTCCTGAATACAGCGAAGCTTTTGAAAAACTTTTCACAGACCTATTAAACGCCCAAGAAGACATCGCAACCCGTGTCGCCGGCAAAAAAGTTTTAGACGCCATCGCCCAAAGCCTGCCTGAACTTCTTGGCGGTTCCGCCGATTTGACAGGTTCCGTCGGAACCCTGCATGCAAATTCCAAAGACTTGGATCTGGAAAGCTTTGAAGGCAATTACATTCACTACGGCGTTCGCGAATTTGCCATGAGCACCGTTATGAACGGTTTAAGCCTGCATGGCGGTTTTATTCCTTATGGCGGAACATTCCTTGTTTTCTCCGATTATGCGAAAAACGCCATCCGCTTGGCGGCTCTTTCAAAAATCCGCGGTATCTGGGTGCTTACCCACGATTCCATCGGTGTTGGCGAAGACGGTCCGACCCACCAGCCCATCGAGCATGTTTCCGCCCTCCGTCTTACTCCCAACGTGGACGTTTGGCGCCCTTGCGACACTATTGAAAGCGCCGTCGCATGGAAAGCCGGCATTGAAAAGAAAGACGGTCCCACCTGCCTTGCCATGAGCCGGCAAAATCTCAAAGCGCAAGCCCACACAAAAGCACAGCTCGCTGATATTGCAAAAGGCGCGTATATTCTTTCGGACAGTGAAAAAACACCTGAAATCATCCTTATCGCCACGGGTTCCGAAGTCGGACTCGCCGTGGAAGGGGCAAAAGCCCTCAAGGACCAAGGAAAACAAGTCCGTGTTGTTTCCATGCCCTGCGCTGATGTTTTTGACAGACAAGACGGCGCCTATAAAGAAAAAATCTTACCGAAAGCCATTCGCAAACGCATAGCCCTTGAAGCGGGCAGTGCGGATTTTTGGTACAAATATGTCGGACTTGACGGAAAAATTATCGGCATGACGAGCTTCGGCGAATCTGCGCCTGCAAACCAACTGTTCGCATATTACGGGTTCGGTCTGGATAATCTTCTTGCAAAAGCAAAAGAACTTTTAGGAGAATAAAATGAAAGCATTAAGTATGGATGATGTGGATTTGCAATATAAACGCGTTGTCATCCGCTGCGATTTGAACGTACCTCTTAAAAACGGCGTTATCAAAGGCGATAAAAGAATACGTGCCGTTATTCCGACCATTCGGAAAGCGCTGGATAAAAATTGCGCCGTTATTGTCTTATCCCACCTGGGACGCCCGACCGAAGGCGTTTTTGAAGAAGAATTCAGCCTTGCGCCCGTTGCTGAACGCCTTGGCGAACTTCTCGGAAAAGAAGTCCGCTTCCATGCCTATGATCCTGAGTTAAAGGTTGAAGCTAAAAACGGCGAAGTCGTATTGCTTGAAAACGTCCGCTTCTTAACGGGCGAAAAGAAAAACAATCCGGAACTCGGAGCGAAATTTGCGTCTTTAGGCGACATTTATGTCATGGACGCTTTCGGTGCCGCCCACAGAGCGCACGCTTCGACAGAATCCGCTGTCCGCCAAGCAAAAATCGCTGTCGCCGGACCGCTTATGCTGGCTGAAATGGAAGCTGCGAATAAAATTTTACAGGAACCGAAACGCCCTCTTTACGCCATTGTCGGCGGATCAAAAGTTTCCACGAAAGTCACGGTGCTTGAAAATCTGCTCGGCTTTGTGGACGGGCTCATCGTCGCAGGCGGCATTGCCAACACATTTCTTTTGGCGGAAGGCTACGCCGTCGGAAAATCCCTTGTGGAAGAAGATTTCGTGGAAGAAGCAAAACGCCTTATCAAACTTGCGAAAGACAAGAACGTGGATTTGCCGCTCGCAAAAGACGTTGTCGTGGCAAAAGATTTAAGCACGGCGCAAGATTTGAGAACCTGCCCGATCACGGATATTAAAGCTGACGAAGCTATTTTCGATATGGGCGAGGAAACCTGCAAGGAATTTGCCAAAGTTCTTGAAAAAGCCCATACCGTCGTTTGGAACGGACCTCTCGGTGTTTTTGAACAAAGCCCTTTTGACAAGGGAACACGCCTGATTGGCGATATCTTGGCAAAAAGCAAAGCGTACACCCTTGTTTGCGGCGGAGACAGCGTTACCGCCGTGGAACAATTCGGCATTCAGGACAAAATGGGTTATTTGTCCACCGGCGGCGGTGCGTTTTTGGAAGTGTTGGAAGGAAAAATTCTTCCTTCAGTTGCCGCCCTTGCTGACCGCGCATAATTAATATTTCCTGCATTTTAAATGATAGAGCCCCTCTCCATTTTTATGAAAAGGGGCTTTTTTACAATATCAATATATCCCGAACTCTTCCGTATCAAGTTCCTGGGTTGCAAGCAATTTATCATACCACGCATCCCTTTGCATTACCGATTTCAATTTCTGTGCGTATCCTTTGACAACTTCGGTATTCAGCTGCCGAGCCGCCGATTGCTTAACCTCTTCACAGAAGACTTTATCTTCAAACTTACTCGCAAGTTCCGCAAGCAGCAATAAATTATGCTTGGAAAAACAAAGGGAAACCGCGCGCTGGCAATAAGCAAGCGCTTCTTCTGTTCTTCCCTGCTTGGTCAAACTTCGGATAAGAATTTGATAGCCGTCATGCCAAAAAGGTTCTTTTAAAAGATATTCCCTGCAAAGCCCGTCAGAATACGAAGATAAGACCGTTTTATTGAATTGCTTTCTTTTTTCTTCAGCCAAACGCGGATAAAATACAAAATCCTTTGTCAGTGCCGGAACATAGCCGTCTTGGGCGTAATATAAATGAGCGTCAGGAATGATATGGGGCTTTCTGGCAAATAGGAGTTTGCTGTTATGCATATCGGCATTCAATCGTCCGGGAGTCTGGCTGGTATGATGATAGACTATGCTTTCAGGCACAACCTGCTGCATGCACTCATGCTCAACATACGTATAACAAAGGTCAATATCTTCCATGCCGTTTTTATAGCCTTCAAAAAATTTTCCGACCGCAAAAAACTGTTCCGTACGGCATAAAAGCACCGCCCCGGTGATGATACGAAACTTCCTTTTCCGCAATACAGCCGGATGTGTCGGCTGAAAATCGGAATAGATATGCCCGACTTGTTGGATAGGCGTTACCGTCACCCCGCAATGCTGCACTGTTCCGTTAGGAAAAAGAAGCAATGGCCCGACCATGCCCACACGCGGATTATCAAGGGCTTTTACCAAGGGCGGCAGCCAGTTTCGCGTCACGACGGTATCATTATTTAAGAATAAGATATATTCATGCCCGTCTTTTCTTGCTTCTTCCGCTCCTTGATTGCAGGCGACGGCGAAACCTAAATTCTCCTGGTTGCGTATATAGGTGAAATGCCCTTCCCCGAATAAGGACCGCCCCATTTTTTCGGCATGAGTGGCGGTTTTATCCGTGGAAGCGTTATCAACCAAATAAACATGAATATCGGCAAGCTGCGTATGTTTCACAAGGGACTGCAAACAAGGAAAGGTCATTTTCTCCCATAAGTTCCAAACAGGTATCACGATACCGATTCCCATAATCCCTCCCTAATTGAAATCAGCAAGCAGAGCTCTCAAATCAAATTCACCGAATTGATATTGTTTGCATTCGGTTCGAAGCCTTGCCATCGCGTCATGAAGATGCGGAGAAGCAACCCCATGATAAATGGAAGTGTACACCTCCAAAAGGGCCGCCAAAGAATCACAGGCTTTAATCAGCTTTCCGTCTTTGCCGTTATACCTGTCTTCATTGAATTCCTGCATTTGACCGTATTCGTCCAATGTATGCACAATGCCGAGCTCGTCTTGATATTGTTCTAAAAATTCCGAACTGTACCCCACCCCCAAATAATAAGACAGGCAGTTGACAATATCCTCGTAACCGGCGCTGCGAAGCGGGTCCAAAATACGCCTTTCCAATTCGTCCTTTTCATATTGGTGAATGATTTCAGGTAGTTCTTTAACAGATTTTTTAACCGGATTGATGATGTCACGCGTCAAAAGTTCCGGCAAATCATGGAAAAGCCCGCAAAAAAAGTTGTTGACAGCCCTAGCCTTTGAAAGACCTTGCTCAATGGACATCATATAAGCGATAAGCCCCACAATGAACATATGTCCGAGCACGGAAGTTTCAGGAACACGCGCAGTCTGCGACCAGCGGATCTGAAACCTGAGCTGCCCGCACAAATTGGCGACACGGGCAAAAGGATTGCCGGCATTGTTCAATAAGTCGGAAACGCCCTGCACATCTTTCATGGATTGAAGCTGTTCCGTAAACGACAAATCAATATCCCGAAGTTCCTCGTCAAAAAAATTCAAAGAACGGATCAAATTAAATTCCCATTTCGAAGCGAACAAATGCGAAGCCGTCAAAATCCTTTTTGCCGGGTTGTTGTCCTGAAAATCCAGCGCGTCCGTGTGATATGCGACAAAACGTTTCCAAAAATCCTCATTGATGGGTTTGACAAGCGGTTCAAGTTCCGCAAAAACCCAATTCGTCAGCTGTTCGAAATGTTCCCTGTTTTCCCTGATCTGATAAAAAACAGGCGGTTTGATATCGGTAATGACAAGGCGGTACATATAATCAAAAATACAGCCTTCGATAATTTCAACTCCGAGCTCCAAAGCGATATCGTCTTCCAAGTCCCGGGATTTCAATTTATAGAGCAAAAAAGCCGTTATCATTTTATGGGCTTGCTTATCGACTTCATAAAGCTCCACGGGACGGAGCTTATCATTCCAACGGCGCATGAGCGAACCGGAAAAAATGAATTGTAAAAAACTTTTGCGTATTTTTGTCATGGTTACCTCACGCACAAATATTAAAATAAGCCTGAAAAATAAGCAAGAATAAAAAAAAATTTTTTATCAAAAAAAAGCGTGCTTTTTTTAAAAAAATAAGGTATAAGTATTCTTGTTTTTATTTCTGCCATCCCGTTACTCGCAGATTTAAAAGACACACTCCTTTTAAACCATGTGGAATAAGCTAAAAAAATTGTTTTTTTTAGTTTCTTTTTTATTGACATACAGTCAAAAAAAACCTATTAATCCATCTTTGCGATAAAAGCGAGACAGGAGAGATATACATGAAAACTTATAGCCCAACTCCAGAAAGCATTGATCGTCAATGGTTTTTGGTTGACGCACAAGATCAAATTCTCGGACGTTTAGCATCTCAAATTGCTCACCGTTTACGCGGCAAACACAAACCGGAATTTGCTCCTCACATGGACAACGGCGATTTTATCGTTGTTGTGAATTGTGAAAAAATTAAAGTTACAGGTAATAAGCTTCAAAAGAAAAATTACTATCACCATACCGGTTATGTCGGTAATTTAAAATCTATTACCTTAGAAAAACAATTGCAACAAAAACCGGAAGAAGTGCTCCGTGCCGCTGTTCGTGGTATGCTTCCAAAAAACAGACTCGGCCGTGCGATGCTTAAAAAATTAAAAATTTATGCCGGTGCTGAGCACCCTCATCAAGCTCAAGAACCTAAGACCTTGACTTTTGAACGCTAGGAGTAAGCATGTCAACTCAATTTGATTACGGTACTGGTCGTCGTAAAACCGCTACTGCTCGTACCCGTTTGTATGCAGGAAGCGGCAATATTGAAATCAACGGCCGCCCAATGGAACAATATTTTCCACGCAAGACTTTGCAAATGATCATCCGCCAACCATTAGTCCTCACTAAAAATACGGAACGTTTCGACATTAAGGTTAACGTTCAAGGCGGCGGACAAGCAGGTCAGGCTGCTGCGGTGCGTCACGGCATTTCCCGTGCGTTATTGCAGGCAGATGCAGAACTTCGCGGCATTTTGAAACGTGCAGGGTTCCTGACTCGCGACGCACGTAAGAAAGAACGTAAAAAATACGGTTTGGCTGCTGCCCGCGCCCGGTACCAATATTCAAAACGTTAATACTTTCTTTCTCCGGTCCGCATTTCAATGCCCCTTTTTCAGGGGCATTTTATGCCATAATTCATAGGTAGCGTTAACAATGTCCGCAAATCAAGTTGTTCAAGCCAAAGACACCCGTCCATGCATAACCGTTATCGGCATGGCAGGAGCAGGCAAAAGCACGGTGGGCAAAATGTTGGCACTTTCTTTAAATTGGGCATTTGTCGATACTGACCATATCATTGAAGCGACCTATGCGACGAGATTGCAGGATGTAGCGGATAAACTCACAAAAGACGAGTTTTTGGATACAGAAGCTTCAATAGTGCAAAGTATTTTTTTCAACAGAACCGTTATTGCGACGGGAGGCTCCGTGGTTTATCGTGAAAAAACCATGGAACACCTTGCAAAGCTTGGTATCATAGTATACCTGAACGTTGATTTGAATCTTATTTTGGAAAGGATAGCGAAAAATCCGGAACGGGGTTTGGCTATCGCCCCCGGGCAAACCATAGAAGATTTATTTCATGAAAGAGAGCTGCTTTATAAGAAATACGCGAACATCACTTTAGATGCGAAAACCATGTCGCCTAAGGAATGCGCACAAAAGCTTATGAAAATGCTTCCGGAAAATTTTCTGTAATCTTTCAGAGCGAACGTTGCGAGAATAACGCTTGCATAGTATCGGATAACGGTTTATACTTGTCTTATCAATAATGAGGAGAAGAGCATGAAAGACGGCATACATCCAAAAGTTTATAAAGCAAAAATCCAATGTGCCTGCGGTTTTGAAGTTGAAGCGCTTTCTACCAAAGGTGAAGCAGTTCACACAGAAATTTGCTCCAACTGCCACCCATTCTATACCGGTAAACAACGTTTTGTTGATACCGCCGGCAGAATTGACCGTTTCCGTAAAAAATACGCTAAATTTGAAAATAAATAATTTCGTTTTATACGGATATATGAATTGCCTCCTTGGTTTTATCCAAGGAGGTCTTTTTAATTGAAGCGACATTATTCTTCTTTAACTTTTCCATACCTTATGATGAAACTTTTTCTTTTCCTATTCGCAATGTTTTACAAATTCACCACCCATATCGGCGGGCAAGCCGTCATGGGCGGACTTATCATGCGCAATTATGAGCGCTATGTGCTTGCAGTAAGAAACAGCGGCAATGAAATTGTCGTCGAGCGGCATACGTGGTATTCCCTTTCAAAACATCCCGTACTTCGGAAAACCTTTATCCGGGGCTTCCCGATTTTACTGGAAACGCTCATCAACGGCATAAAAGCTCTCAACCGTTCTGCGGAACTCATTGAAAGCACCCCCAAAAAAAACACGCCCATGCAAATGTTTTTCAGCCTTGTTTCGGCTACATTGCTGGCGGTTCTGCTCTTCGTGATCATTCCCCATTTTTTTGCTTTCGCCATGGAACACATAGGGCTTGGAGGTTCGATAGACAGCCTTTCATTCCATATTTGGGACGGACTATTCAAAATTTTTCTTTTTTTGGGATATATTTATTTGATTTCGTTTATTCCGGAAATAAAAGCCGTTTTGCAATACCACGGCGCAGAACACAAAGTTATTTCCTGCTATGAGAACGAACTCACGGTCTGTGCGGAAAATGCCAAACGGTGCACACGCCTGCACCCCCGCTGCGGCACAAGTTTCATTTTATTCGTTCTGCTCCTCGCCATTATCGTCCACAGCATTTTCGTACCCCTTATTTTGTTCTTTCCTCTTTTGAAAAATAG
The DNA here is from genome assembly GCF_025232395.1 of Taurinivorans muris. Lineage (GTDB taxonomy): Bacteria > Desulfobacterota > Desulfovibrionia > Desulfovibrionales > Desulfovibrionaceae > Taurinivorans > Taurinivorans muris. The sequence continues at coordinate 46,132 of NZ_CP065938.1, read as the reverse complement.
TGCTATCATGCACAGCGTTGTTATTCTTTTCAAGATTATTCTGATTATTCCAATCAGCGCTTTCGCTTATGAACTAATCCGAGCTTCCGCCAAAAGAACAGCAAATATTTTCCTGAAAATCCTTTCTGTTCCGGGTTTGGCCCTGCAAATTTTGACGACAAGGGAACCAAGCATGGAACAGCTTGAAGTCGCAGTTATTGCATTAAAGGAAGTCTTACAGGACAATCCGCAAAACTTTATAACAGCACCATACAGAATTATTGAAAATAAAGGATAAACCATGTTTGAAAAATTAGAAGCCTTGGAAAAACAATATCTTGAATTTGAAAAACAATTGGCAGAACCGGATATTTTTGAAGATCAGGAAAAGTACCGCAAAATCACCAAAGCCCATGCGGATTTGGATGATATCGTCCATCTTTTCAGAAAATACAAAGCGGCGAAACAACAATATGAAGACAATAAGGAACTCATGCACGACAGCGACCCGGAAATAAAAAGCATGGCGGAAGAAGAAAACGCTTTGCTCCATGACGAATTTCCCGCAATGGAACAGGAACTGCGTGTCATGCTCCTTCCTCCGGATCCCCTTGATGAAAAAAATATTGTTCTGGAAATTCGGGCCGGTACCGGCGGCGAAGAAGCCGCTCTTTTTGCCGGTGATTTATTCAGGATGTACAGCCGTTATGCTGAACGCATGAACTGGAAAGTGGAAATCATGAGCGAAAACCCGACCGACAACGGCGGATATAAGGAATTAATCGCTCTCATCACGGGAAACCGCGTTTACAGCCGTTTGAGATATGAATCAGGAACGCACCGCGTGCAGCGTGTTCCCGCCACGGAATCACAAGGCAGAATACATACTTCTGCCGCAACAGTCGCCGTCATGCCGGAAGCGGAAGAAGTCGATGTGGATATCCGCCCGGAAGATTTGCGGATTGACGTATACCGCGCATCAGGCGCAGGCGGTCAGCACGTCAACAAAACAGAATCAGCTGTCCGCATAACCCATATCCCGACCGGCACTGTCGTCACCTGCCAAGATGAAAAATCACAGCACAAAAACAAAGCGCGCGCAATGAAAGTGCTCGCTTCCCGCATTTTACAGGCGGAACAGGAACGCCAGCATTCGGAAATGGCAGCCGACAGAAAATCGCAAGTCGGCAGCGGAGACAGGTCCGAACGCATCCGAACCTATAATTATCCTCAGGGACGTATCACAGACCACCGTGTCAATGTTACCGTTTATTCCTTGGAACGCTTCATGGACGGAGAAATTCAAGGCATTGTCGATGAACTCGCAAGTTTTGCGCAGGCGGAAAAACTCAAAGCGGAAAACCTCGCCTGATACTCGGTATCCGCATAGACAATCAGGCAAAAAACATATTTTGTATTTCATTTGTACAATAACGGAATAAGGTTTCAACAATGAAAAACAATTTTTGCACCTGCAATGATTTGGCATGTCCTTTAAACCCGAAAAATCATGATAAAGGCTGTTCGCCCTGCATCCAAAAAAACTTGCGGCAAAAAGAAATACCGAACTGTTTTTTCAAATTGGCCGGACTTACCGGAAAAAGGGAAAGCTATTCTTTTGAAGAATTTGCCAAACTTGTCCTCGGCAAGAACGGTTCATGAATTTGACTGTGCTGATTAATACACTGAGTTATGAACGCCGCCTAAAAAAGGCTTTCCATATTTTTTCCAAAACTGCTTGCAAGTTTTTTTTGTATGCTTATTTCTATATTGAGGTATCAATATGAGTAACAATACAGCAGAAAATCAACCGCTCATTGAAACTGCGCAAGATATTCAAGAACCAAAACTCTATAAGGTAATCATGCACAATGATGATGTGACCACTATGGAATTCGTGGTGCAGGTTCTTGTTGATGTTTTTCATAAAAGCATTGAAGACGCTTCTGAAATCATGATGAAAATCCATACGCAGGGTAAAGAGATCTGTGGAATTTATCCGCGTGAAATTGCGGAATTTCGTATCTATAAAACATTACATTTAGCAAAAAATGCTCATTTTCCTCTATTATGCACCATGGAAGAAAATGCATAATAAAGCGTTGCGCATTTATCATAAGGAAATATTATGGGACGTTCACTCATGCAGGCGCTTGCGTTGGCTGTCCTGCAAATCAGAAACAAACGCCATGAATTTATGACGCTTGAACATATTTTGCTCGCCGTCACCTTTGAAAAAACAGGACAAAGGATTTTAGCCGCCTGCAATATCGATATACACGAATTACGCCATAATTTGGAACAATATCTGGAAGAGAACATGACAACCGTCGCTCCCGAAGACAAAGGGGAAATCGTCCAGACGCCCGCTGTCACCCGTGTGCTTGAGCGCTGTCTGCGTGAACAGGCTCAAACCAATAAGCAGGCGGAAATAGGAAATTTTCTTATTCATCTTTACAGTGAACAGGATTCATGGGCTGCGTATTTCATTAAAAAACAAGGTGTCATTCTTGCACATATAAAGGACATTGTCAGCCGTGAAGCGGCAAAGTTTTCACAACCCGCCGACAATATCATCATCAGCGACATCAATGAAATAACAAACCCCGAAGATGTGCAGCAATATAAAAATTCCCTGCAAAAAAATCCCGGTGAGGCAAAGGAAGAAAAACAATCAGCCTTGGATTTGTTTGCCGTCGACCTTATCGCAAAAGCGAACAACGGAAAAATCGACCCTCTTATCGGACGCGGAAATGAATTGCAGCGCACCCTCGAAGTGCTTTCACGCCGTAAAAAAAATAATCCTCTTTTCTTGGGCGAGCCCGGAACAGGAAAAACCGCCATTGCCGAAGGAGTCGCCCTTGCCGTTGCAAAAGGCGATGTGCCTAAGGATTTTCAAGACTGCCGCATTTTCGCCCTTGATTTGGGAGCGCTGCTCGCCGGTGCAAAATACCGCGGCGACTTTGAAAACCGTCTCAAACAGGTTGTTGCGGAATTGCAAAAGCTGCCCAATTCCATTCTTGTTATTGATGAAATCCATACCCTTGTCGGAGCAGGCGCAACAAGCGGCGGTTCCATGGACGCATCAAACCTTTTAAAACCTATTTTGGCAAGCGGCGATTTACGCTGCATAGGTTCAACAACATACGAAGAATACAGAAACCATTTTGAAAAAGACAGGGCTTTATCCCGCCGCTTTCAGGTTATCGATGTCAAAGAACCGAGCCGTGACGACTGCCTCTCCATTTTGAAAGGTCTGCAAAGATATTATGAAAAATTCCATACCGTCAGATACGGCAAAGGCGTGCTTGAGGCCGCAGTGGATTTATCCATAAAATATATGCAGGACAGACTGCTCCCGGACAAAGCCATTGACATTTTGGACGAAGCGGCGGCCTCCGTAAAACTGGGATTTTACGCATCCGCAAAAGATAATGGCAAAAACCGCGCCTTGCCCGTTACAGTGAAACATATTGAAGAAACCATCGCCCGCATGAAGAATATTCCCCCATCACAAGTGAGCATGGATGAAAAACATAAGCTCCGCACGCTGAAAACGGATTTGCTGGCACGTATTTTCGGACAAGAACAAGCCATTGAAACCGTAAGCAATGCCATTTGGCGGGCAAGGGCCGGGCTTAATGGCGAAAACCGTCCTCAGGCGAGTTTCCTTTTCCATGGACCGACCGGTGTCGGAAAAACGGAGCTTGCTAAAAATATTGCGGAATTATTGCAAATTCCGTTTTTACGCTTCGATATGAGCGAATATATGGAAAAACACGCCGTCGCCCGTTTGATCGGCTCCCCTCCGGGCTATGTCGGCTTTGAACAGGGAGGGCTTTTGACCGACGCCATCCGTAAAACCCCGCATGCGGTTTTATTGCTTGATGAAATAGAAAAAGCCCACCCCGACATCTATAATATTCTTCTGCAGGTCATGGACTACGCGACCCTCACGGACAATAACGGCTATAAAGCCGACTTCCGCCATGTTATCCTGATTATGACGACCAATGCCGGAGCAAATGAAATGCAGAGCCGTACGCTTGGATTTGTGGATAAAGGAAAAGCAAGCGGAAAAAGTATCAAAGCGGTTGAAAATACCTTCAGTCCCGAATTCAGGAACAGGCTTGACGCCCTGATTGGTTTTAACAGCCTGACTATTGAGCAGATGCACCCCATTGTGGACAAAGTTCTGCTCAGCCTCAAAAACGGGCTTTTTGAAAAGAAAGTGTTTTTCGAACTCACCTCTTCCGCCCGTGACTGGCTCGCCCGCAAAGGATACGACGCGAAACTCGGCGCAAGACCTTTACAGCGCCTTATCAGAACAGAAATCGAAGACGTGCTCGCAAGAGAAGTCCTTTTCGGAAAACTGGCTAAGGGCGGAAAAGTAAAGGCGATAGCCCAAACTCCGCAGGCGGAACATCTTGATTTTATTTTTGAGAAAACACCCGTCCGTCAAAAAGAAAAAATTAAGGAAACCGCTTAACATACCCGAAGGCTTACCCTTCCCTTTTCTTTTCCATGCGCGATTATGTTTTTCTGGACGAGGAGATTTGGTTTCCCGAATATGAATATGCCGATGATAACGGATTACTTGCCATCGGAGGCGATTTATCCGTGGAGCGGCTTATTCTTGCCTACCAAAATGGGATTTTTCCGTGGTACGGCAAAGAAGATCCCATTCTTTGGTGGGCACCGGATCCTCGTTTCGTGCTTTTTCTCAAAGATTTTCATTTAACCAAAAAACAAAGAAAACAAATGGAAAAAGCCCGATTCCACATTACGGAAAACCATTGTTTTGAAAAAGTGGTTGAACTTTGCGCGTCCGTGAAAAGAAAAAGTCAAGAAAATCACAGTGACACATGGATAACGCCTGAAATGCAAAAAGCCTATGCCAATCTGCACAAACACCATATCGCCCACAGCGTGGAAGTTTGGACGCAGACATCCCAAAACCGCGAAGAAACACCCGTAACCCATTCCTTTGATAGTGAAACCTATTATCTTGCGGGCGGACTATACGGAGTTTTGACTCCGCATGTTTTTTGCGGAGAATCCATGTTCAGCCTCATGCCAAACGCCTCAAGGGCGGGACTTGATTATCTCGTGCGAAAATTGGAAAAAGCCGGACACATTCTCATTGACTGCCAAATAGAAAGTCCGCATTTTTCCCGAATGGGAGCCCGCAATATTCCAAGACAAGAATTTTTAGATTATTTACATGGGAAAAATGGTGAACATACAAACTAAACGCCTTTCTGTACGTGCGTTATCACAAGATGATTTTGATTTACTTTTTCCCTTTTTGAGTGACCCCAAAACCATGTATGCCTATGAACATGGCTTTTCGAGGGAAGAAGTACAGGCTCTCCTTGATAAGCAAATCCATTCCTACGCTGTCAATAATTTTGGTTTGTGGGCTGTCATATTAAAAGAAACAAAAACATGTATCGGGCTTTGCGGCGTTACCCTGCAGTACTATAACAAGAAAACAGTACCGGAGTTGGGGTATATTTTTCATAAAACATACTGGCATAACGGCTATGCCTTTGAAAGCGCAAGCGCCTGCATGGATTTTGCATTTTCCGAACTGAACATACCGAAATGCTACGCAATCATCCGTGATACCAACCATGCATCGCAAAAATTGGCGCTGCGTTTGGGAATGAAGCAGGTTGATACGGTAATTAAACACTATTGGCAAATGGATATGCCCCATTTGGTTTTTGTAAAAGACAACACGGAAGAACCGTTCAAACCCGCTTCATAAAAACCGTTCTGTTTTTAACAATCGGTTATTTTTGCGACACTTGACATCTCTTGTGATTTTTATTACTTTTTCAGAAAAAATAAGGACTGCGGGAAAAACAAATGTCAAAAAAAATTTTTTACTGTGATAAAATAAAAACGTTTTGTCCGGAATATCCGAACGTTCAAGCCATTTTGGTTTCCGATGGACGCATTGAATTCATGGGAACGAAAGACGATGTTTTAACATATATATATATATATAGGAAAACAACAGATTGAAGAAATCCATTTAGGCGAAGGCGTCCTTTACCCCGGATTTATCGATACCCACAGTCACTGCTCCATTTACAGCAATTTATTGGATAAAGTCTATTGTGCCCCGTCCTGCGGCAATATCCCCTCAATTTTACAGAAATTAAAAGAAAAAGCCGATAACACCCCGGAAGGTGAATGGGTTATCGGATACAGTTATGACGATACCGGAATACCGGAAGCAAGGCATTTAAACAAACATGATTTAAATGCGGTCAGCACCAGACATCCTGTTTTAGTTTCCCATATTTCCAGCCATATGGGATATGCCAATGATTTAGCCCTGCAAAAATTTTCTTTTGACGCCCGTACAAAAATTCCGGGCGGCGAAGTCGTTGTCGACAGCCAAGGCCAAACAACAGGCTTTTTATTGGAAACGGCATATTTCAAATGCCTGTCCTATTTGCCGGCAGCCACTCCCGAACAGCAAAAAGAAAATCTAAAAAAAGCTGTTTACGAATACAATAAAAACGGTTTTACGACCATTCAGGACGGCGGACTTGGTTTCGGCACCGACGCCCGGCTCATCACGCAATCATATATTCAATTATATAAAGAAAACCGGCTCAATGCGAGAATGTATCTGCAATATGTTCCGGAAGCGTTTGAAAAATTGCTTCCATACGGCTTATGGAATTTCGGAAACGATTATATCACGTTCGGCGGATTGAAATATTTTACGGACGGTTCTATCCAGGGCTTTACCGGAGCCCTTTCCCAAGATTATCACAGCCGTCCCGGTTATAAAGGCAATCTCCTTTATCCTCAAGAAGAAATTGACGCAATGATTGAAAAATATCATTGCATGAATGTGCAAATTGCGGTTCACACCAATGGCGACGCGGCTTCGGAAGCCGTTATCTCCGCCTTTGAAAAAGCATTGAAGAAAAATCCCCGCACGGATTTAAGGCATATGCTCGTTCATGCCCAAATGGTTTCCGATTCTCAATTGGAAAGAATGAAAGCCTGCGGAATCATTCCCACATTTTTTGTCAAACACGTTGAAGTTTGGGGGGATCGTCATGCAAAAATTTTCCTCGGTCCCGAACGGATGTCCCGCTTAGACCCATGCGGTTCAGCCGCAAAAATCGGCTTGCCCTTCGCTTTGCACGTGGATACGCCGGTTTTACCGGTTACCGCGCTTGAAAGCATGCATACGGCCGTCAACCGCACAAGTTCCTCCGGCATTGTTTATGGCGAAAATCAACGCATTTCGATAAAGCAGGCGCTGGAAGCATACACGGTCAACGCCGCCCTTTGCTGCGCGGGAGAAAAAAACAGAGGCAGGCTAAAACCGGGATATTATGCGGATTTCGTGCTGCTTGACAAAGACCTTGAAGAAATACCTTCCGCCGACATTAAAAATGCCCAAGTATTGAAAACCATTTGCGGCGGCAATATCGTTTACGAAAAAAATTAAAATCCCCCCGCTGTCTTATTAAAAAGGAGGAACACAAATGCAAGAGCAAAGACTGTTGGATTCATTAGCGTTTCTGGCAAAAAACTGCAACGACACCCCTTGGTTGGGAGTAACCCGTTTTTCATGGTCGGCAGCGGACCGAAAAGCCCGCCGATACATCAGCGCGGAACTGGAAAAAATCGGCATAACGGCACATACTGACGGAATAGGCAATATCCATGGCATATATAAAGGAAAAACCGATAAACCCGCAATTGTGATCGGCTCGCACCTTGATACGGTTAAAAACGGCGGTAACTATGACGGAACATACGGAGTTGCCGCCGCATTGGAGGTATTGCGCAGCCTTTACGATAAAAACCATATTCCCGAAAGGGATATTGAATTTATCGCCTTTGCGGAAGAAGAAGGCTCGAATTTCGGCAATACGTGTTTGGGAAGCAAAGCCATCACGGGGCAAATTTCCGAAAATGATTTGAAATCCATACGCAATAAAGACGTATCCGCATGGGATTTGCTGCGGCAATTCGGATTGCAGCCTCAAAACCTCATCCATGAACAAGTCGACCCTCAAAAAATTCTGGCTTTTTTAGAAATTCATATCGAACAAAACGAAATTTTATACAAAAAAAATATTCCGCTGGGAATAGTTACGGCAATATGCGGCATGCGTCTTTATGCAATCCGTATTGAAGGACGTTCGGACCATGCGGCAAGCCCCATGCTGGGAAGAGCCGACCCCATGGCTGCTTTTGCGGAAATAGCCTATTCTATGGAAAAATTATGGAAAGACGGCGTACTGCCGGAAGATTTTTCATGCACCATAGGAAATATCCGATGTCTTCCCAATGCGGGCATCGTCATCCCAAGCCAAGTCGATTTTACCATCGATATCAGGCACATTGACATAGAAACGCTTGAAAAAGGCTGGAAACGCATTGAAGCAATGATTAACGCCGTTCAGGAAAAAAGAAATATCCGCTTGACTGTTGAACGCCTTTCCGCAAGCGGCGGAACCGCCATGGCTGAATTTGTGAAAAACACTTTCGCCCAATCGGCAAGGGAACTGAATGCGCCTGTCCATTACCTGCAAAGCGGTCCCGCCCACGATGCGGCAAGTATGGGGCATAATGTCCCGGTCGGTTTGCTTTTTGTTCCGAGCATTGACGGACTAAGCCATTGTCCCGAGGAAAACACAAGTCCCGAACATTTGATTTTAGGCGCTAAAGTCTTTGAAAACGCCGTGCTCGCACTGGCAGAACAAAAATGACAATCATTTCTTTATGGAAATGAATATATCAGGCTGAGGTTTTTTTATTAATTCAAAAAGGAGACTTTTAATGAAAGCGAAATTTCTTTCTCTTATTTGCAGTGCAGTGCTAACGGGGCTTCTCTTCATGCCAAGCTTTGCAAGTGCGAAAACAACTGTCATCATTGCAAGTTCCGTTGACACCAACGAACAAAATTATTTAAACGTAACTTACAACAAATTTGTCGAACTTGCGCAGCAATATTCCAACAACGCTTTTGATTTCCAACTCTTTCCGAGCATGCAGCTTGGCGACGAAATCGCGACGGTCCGTGCCGCGCAGCTTGGAACACTACAAATAGCAATGCTGGCAACCAATAACTTCGCTCCGTTCTCCCCCTCCACCGGCTGGGTGAATATGCCGTATTTTTTCAACACATTGGAAGATTTCCGCAAAATGCTTGACATCATGTGGGACCAACACAACGAATGGGCTGTCAAAGAAGCCGGCTGCCGCGTGCTCGCCATTGTCGATGTCGGTTACCGTCAACTCACCACAAGCAAAAAATATCCTGTGCGCAGCCTGCAGGACGCAAAAGGAATTAAAATCCGCACTCCGCAAAATCCGCTTATGGTTTCAACGTTCCAATCCCTTGGTCTCGAACCTACGGCGGTCGCATTTTCAGAAACCTTCAACGCCTTGCAGCAAGGTGTTGTTGACGGTCAGGAAGGCTGTTTCAATAACGTCATCACATTGAAATTCTATGAAGCACAGAAATATGCAACAAAAATCAACTATTCCGTCCACAGCGCAAACTTCATCGTAAATGAAAAATGGCTGCAATCCCTGCCCGAAACGGAAAGGGAAGCCCTCATCCGCGCGGGCAAGGAAGCCATGGAATATGAACGCACCAAAGTTGCGGGCATTTTGGAAACCGATGACAAACTTATGGTTGAGCACGGAATGGAACTTCTCGGTGTTGTTACCGATATTGACGAATGGTTTCGTCTCGGCCGCACCGCATGGCCGAAATGCTACGAGGTCATCGGCGGCGGAGATGCGGCAAAAGGCGAAGCGATTATCAAGCTTGTGATTGAAAAAGGTCAAGGTATCATCGAGCAATAAATTTCAGAGGAATTTCCTTTTATTGCGGGAAATTCCTCTTTTTTATTTAAATTCGTCCTTATTTAATCATTTGTCTTTATTTTATTGTTCTTCATAGAGGTAATCATTTTCTCTAACGGGAGTTTTTATGAAAAAATATATCAGATGGCTTGACAAATGGGGAGAAGAAGCCTTTGTTTCCACCATGCTGGCATTTCTTATCGGCATATTGGCGATTGGCGTTTTTTCAAGGTTTTTGATGAACAAATCCTTTCCTTGGGTTGAAGAAGTCTGCAGTTACCTTTTTATTTGGTCTTCCTACATCGGCATAGCCATCGCCGTGAAACACAAGGAACAACTGAGAGTTCTCATCCTCATGGATTTAATCGCGAAAAAATACCCCGCCGTCGTCCGTGCCTGCTATATCGTTTCGGAAATCATCTTTTCCGTCTTTTGCGTCATTGTTTTTTATTACAGCCTCCGCATGCTTGGAAACATGACGAAGTTTCCCCAAGTTTCGGCGGCATTGGAAATAGACGTGTTTTACCCTTATTTGATTATTCCTGTCAGCATGGCATTAACCGCTTTCAGAACCCTTCAAACCGTATACCGTGATATTAAAGCCGGCACGCTGCAATACGTTTCAAAAGAGGAATAACACATGATTTTAATTGTAACGTTTGTTATTTTAATGTTTTTGGGTCTGCCTCTTTTCGGCGTAATCGGGCTTGCCACGGTTACGGCGATGATCGGCATGCCTTTTCCCATGGAGTTCATCCCGCAAAATCTCTATATCGGCATGGACCAATTCCCTTTAATCGCCACCATTGGTTTTGTCATGGCAGGCTTTCTCATGGAACCTGCCGGCATTACCGGTGAAATCATCGATGTTGCAAAACGCAGCGTCGGCAACTTCACCGGAGGATTAGCAATGGTGACAATTCTGGCCTGCATGATATTCGCCGCCCTCAGCGGTTCCGGTCCCGCAACGACAGCCGCCATAGGCAGTATCATGATACCCGGAATGATCAGCGCAGGATACCGCAAAGACGACGCAGCAGCCGTTTCCGCAACAGGCGGCACGCTCGGCATTCTCATTCCGCCAAGCAACCCTTTGATTTTATACGGAGTTGTCGCAAACACTTCCATTGCAGGGCTTTTCATGGCAGGCTTCATTCCGGGTTTCGTCATGACGACTTCCATGTGCATAACGGCTTATATCATCGCGAAAAAACGCGGTTACAAAGGAACGGGAATTAAATTCTCCCTCACGGAACTTTTAAAATCCATTTGGCGGGGAAAATGGGCGTTAGCCACGCCTGTCATCATTCTCGGAGGAATTTACGGCGGCATTTTCACCCCGACGGAAGCTGCGGAAGTAGGCGTCATCTGGACCCTTTTCGTCGGTTTGTTCATTTACCGCAAACTCACATGGAAAAATATCTCCTCCGCATTAATCCGAACCTCCGCATTTGCCGGCTCGGCGACAATTTTAGTCGGCGTTTCCATGGCGTTTTCACGTTTGCTCACCCTATACCAAATTCCGCAAACCGTCGGGGCGTTCATGTCCTCGATTTCGACAAATCCCTCCGTCACGCTTTTGCTCATCGCCTTATTCATCTTCCTCTGCGGATTCGTCGCCGACACGTTGGCAATGGTCGTGGTTCTCGCACCGGTATTTTTGCCTATCACCAACGCTCTTGGAATCCACCCCATCCAATTAGGAATTTTATTTGTCGTTTGCTGTGAAACTGGCTTCTTAACCCCTCCGTTCGGAGCCAATCTTTTTATCACCATGAAAATAACGAACGTGAAATTGGAAGAAGTCGCCTTGCATTCACTGCCGTATCTTCTCACAATTTGGGCGATCATTTTCATTACGGCGCTGTTTCCGCAATTTGTCATGTTCCTGCCGGAACTGTTGTTGTAAACAAAAAACAATACCCAAAATGGAGTTATTTACCTATGAATATGAAAAAAATCATCGCTGCCTTCCTGCATTTGGCAATGCTTCTTACCGCGGCTCCGGCATATGCCGCCGAACTGCCGAAACTTGCAAGCGCCTGGATGGGAGAATTTGAAACCTTCGTTGCATGGTATGCAAAAAACAACGGCTGGGACAAGGAACAAGGCTTTGACCTGAGCATGATACCGTTTGATTCCGGCAAAAGCATCGTTGAAAGCCTTGCCGCCACAAACTGGTCCGTTGCCGGCTGCGGAGCCGTTCCCTCTTTGATTGAACCATTAAGCGACTACGTGTATATCATCGCCGCTGCCAATGACGAATCCGCCTCAAATGCCGTTTACGTGCGCAAAGACAGCCCGATACTGAAAACAAAAGGAAACAATCCGCTCTTTCCGAACGTTTACGGTTCGGCAGAAACCGTTGCAAATAAAAAAATAGTGTACACCAAAAACACATCGGGGCATTACCTTTTATCGAACTGGCTGAAAATTTTGGGTTTATCGGAAAAAGATGTCATTTTGCATGAAAGCGAACCGACACCGGCATTAAGCGCCTTCACAGGAGGTGACGGAGATATAATAACCCTTTGGGCTCCCTTTACTTTTGAAGCGGAAAATAAAGGGTTTCAAACAGCCGCAAAAGCCTTGGACTGCGGCTTGACGCAATACGTATTCTTGCTTGCCAATAAAAACTTCGCAGACAAAAACCCGGAACAGACAACCGCTTTCCTGCGTATGTACATGAAAGGCTTGGAACATATCAAAAACACCGACAGCAGCCTTCTGGCAAAAGACTATGTCAAGTTTTACAAGGAATGGACAGGAAATGATCTGCCCGAATCGCAAGCAAAACTCGATATCCGACGCCATATAGTCTTTTCGCTCGAAGAACAGCTGGAAATGTTCGCTCCGAACGGAAAAATACAGCAATACGTTACGGATATGATCGATTACACAATTGAACACGGCAATTTTTCACCGCGTGAAATCGACAGAATGAAAGCAAACTCAAAAATTACCGACAATTATTTAAAAGCGCTTGCGCAATGATAAAAATCCTCCCCCTTGAAATATCCGCAGGGGGGAGGATTTTTTTATCAACACCGCTCGTAGTTAATTATACAAAAACAAACATGAAAAAAGCCTGCGAATTTTTCATCATACATCAGGAAAATATCTGTCCGCATAGGCTTTCAAAAGCACTCCGGTAAGGGCGACAGGCAAGGAAGCGTCTTTGACAAGCTGCCTCGTGGCTTCCAGGGTCGTCACTCTCGGCACTCCGTTTTTTGACACGATTAAATCGGCAAAAGCATTGGCAACTATCGAAATACAGCCGTTATCAGAAATTTTAGATCCTGTCAGATGTGCGGGATAGCCGCTTCCGTCACTGCGTTCATGGTGTTCCACCACAGTTTGGATAATGCTCGCATGACTCAAACCGAATTTATTCAGCAAAGCCGCTCCCTGACGCACATGGGCTTGATATTTTTCAGTTTCTTCCTTGTTCAGCGGCGCATCTTTATACACGATATGGGCGGGAACTTTGCACAAACCGATATTATGCAAAATCAGCCCGAGAGCCAGCCGTTCAAAATTTTTCCTGTTCGTATCGTCATTGCGTGTTTTTAAATAAAGCCAGCACCCGATAATCAATGTTGTTACGCCATGCGCGGCGACTTTAAATTCCTTTGTTTCTATTTTCGGCACAAAAGCATTGATCCGCTTCGTGTCTTTCCAGATATATTCGCAAAAAACCATGACATCTTTGTATAACGGCTCATAATAAGCCGGCAAAGGCTGTTCAAGCAAAAGTCCAAGCCTCATTTCCAAAGCCTGCATTAAAATCTGCACAATCTCGGATTCAAGCAGATTGGAGTTGAAAAGAACAAGTTCCGCCTGTTTTGAAAGCAAATCGACATAAATATGCTGATCACTGCGGGAAACGAATAAAATTTCATCTTTGCAGGCTTGGTATATTTCTTCCAATTGCTCATTGGAAAGCCGGACATCTTTTTTGGCGATCGGATATAACCGAGCAATATCTTCCTTAAAAATATATAAATCGACCTTAGGACGGTATTTTGGAAAACTCTGCAAGATTTCCATGCTGATAGGATAGTATTCCTCGCTGATAGATTCTTTCGTTTTCTTCTTATTCATTTCCTATGCCTGTTTCGTATAAATTTTTACCAAGTTTGTTCCCTGTGCTTGTAAATGCGGAGGCTGATCTCCCACGGTGAACACAATTTTCGCTCCGTGAGGAATAAGGGCGAACTCATCGACAAAATCCTGCACCCGCACCAAATGGCTTGGTTCCTGCGAATCTTTAACAAAATACGGCGACACGCCCCAAGCAAAATTCATCTTATGCAAAACATTTTTGCTCAAAGTCAAAGCATAAACGGCATGTTTCGGTCTGCAGGAAGAAAGATAAAAAGCACTCTTTCCTGAACGGGAATGAACAACCAAAGCATGCGCGTTCGCTTTTTCCGCCAACAAGCAAGCCGAGTATGCCAAAAATTCCGGCAGACCACAACTATATTCTGGCGTTTTTAAAATATTATTCGTTAAAAAATACTCTTCGGCCTGCGCTGTGATTTTCCGCATATAGCTTACCGTTTCGACCGGATATTCACCCATTGCCGTTTCTTCCGACAGCATGACGCAGTCAGCGCCGTCTAAAACCGCATTGGCGACGTCGGTCACTTCCGCCCGTGTCGGACGGTTGGCATGGACCATGGAAAGAAGCATCTGCGTTGCGACAATGACCGGTTTCGCAGCAAGATTGCAGGCTTTGATGATACGCTTTTGAATGGAAGGAAGAAGGGAGAGAGAACATTCGACCCCCAAATCTCCTCTTGCAACCATGATCATATCGCTTTCCTCGATAATCCTGTCCAAATTGTCAAGGGCCATTTGCCGTTCCAGCTTGGAAACGATAGGAAGCTCTTCCGCTCCCAATTCTTTCAGTTTGGAGCGGAGCAAAATGACATCTTCAGGAGTCTGCACAAAAGAAAGAGCGACAGCGTCAACCCCAAGTTCAATGCCGACAGCCAAATCTTTAATATCTTTTTCCGTAAGCGCAGGCAAATTGATCGCCTTATTGGGAATGGCAAGCCCTTTGCGCGAGGTGATGATGCCATAGCTTTGGGATTCAATCAAAACCCCGTGCCCCAAACACTCTTTTACGGTGAATTGCAAAGAACCGTCCGCCAAAACAAGCGATTCACCGATTTTAAGTTCTTTTATCACTTCCTCATATTCAAAAGGGATGAAAGGATAGGTATCGGAAACCTTTTCCTTTCCCAAATAAAAAACATCCCCGAACTGCACTTGATAGGAGTCGACATCCAAGGTACCGATACGGATTTTGGGACCGGACAAATCCTGCAATACGGTCAGATTGATTCCGAGCTTTTCTTGGACATTGCGTATGGCGGAAATAACGGAATGAAAGAAATCCTTATTTCCATGCGAAAAATTCAAACGAAAAATATTCACCCCGGCTTTTGCCAAAGCAAGCAATTTTTCTTCATTTGCAGAACTCGGACCAATGGTTGCAATAATTTTTGTACGCATATCTTCTCCTTATTTGTTTTCATTTTACAAAATTTTATTTCCGTTGTCGAGTTAACATTTGTAATCATTGAATATCAATATGTTTTTTTATAACAATCACTGCCAATAAAAATTTTATGAAATGATTATAATAAGATAAGAAAAATTTTATTTATAACTTGACAAAGTTAAAAAATAATGAAAAAGTGGAAAAAAGTGGTAAGAAGTGGGTTAAAATGAATTTCAGAGGAAGAACACAACGCAGCTTAGACCCGAAAGGACGTTTCATGCTTTCCCCGGAATACAGGGAAAGTCTGCTTCTGCGTATGCAAAAAAGCGAGAACACACTTTTTCTTCCGCAAAATGCCGCTAATGCCATAATGAAAGAAAACGAAATTTCTGAAATAAAAACCGACGAAAAAAGCGAAATAAAAGTTGTTGTCACAACCTATGACAGCTGCCTTGTCGCCTATCCGTGGCTTGACTGGCTTAAATTGGAAGAACAATTTACCAAAATAGCAAATCCGTCTTCCAAAGTACGGGCATTCCGCCGTTTGTTCATAGGCGGCGCCGAAGAACAATGCCTTGACGCCCAAGGAAGAATCCGACTCTCGCAAGAACATCGCGAATATGCACAATTAGATAAAGAAATCACTATATTAGGTCTTACCAACCGTTTTGAAATTTGGAATCCGACCCTTCTTAAGCAAAGCATGGAAGAAATTGATTTCAATGCCGTAAGCGATGAACTCAACGACAGCGGAATAGATTTCGCCTTGTAGAGTTGCCCTATGACGATAACCGCTCAAAACGCAAAACATGTTTCCGTATTGTTACAGGAAGTTATCCAAGCTTTAATGAGCCGGGAAAACAAAGCCTGCCAAAATCCTTGGTTTTTGGACGGCACTCTCGGCTTGGGGGGACACAGCAAAACTCTTTTGCAAGAATTTTCAAAACTCGGCATAAAAGCCAATCTTTGCGGATTGGACAGGGACCCCGATGCGCTTGCCCGTGCAGACGAAAACTTGAAAGAATATAAAGAACAATGCCGTCTTTTTGAAAGCGACTATGCAGGTTTTGAAACGGTTTTGCCTGCGATGGACTATCCTCTTTTCAACGGGGTTCTGCTTGATTTGGGCGTGAGTTCCCTGCAGTTGGACGTTGCGGAGCGCGGCTTCAGCTACCACAAGGAAGGTCCGCTCAATATGCGCATGGATAAGGGGTATCTGCAAAAAAAAGAAGCGAAGCCTTATTCGGAAACAGCCCATAGTTTTGTAAATAAAGCGGATTTCGCCACCATGAAGCAAGTCATTGAAAAACTTGGCGAAGACCCCCAAGCAGGACGCATAGCCCGTGCCATTATTGACAGGCGCCAGGAAAACCCCATTGAAAACACCAAGGAACTGGCGGACATCATCTATCATGCCTACCCTGCCAAATGGCGCGCCACGGCAAGAAACCACCCCGCCACACGCACATTTCAGGCGATACGCATGTACGTCAATGACGAGCTTGGCCAACTCAACACATTTTTAGATGCCATCATAAACCATGTCGCTCCCCATGGCGTCATCGCCATTATCACGTTCCATTCCTTGGAAGACAGAATAGTGAAGCAAAAATTCAAAGAATGGGCGTCGGACTGTATTTGTCCGCCCCATCTTCCGGTTTGCGTTTGCAAGCATGAAAAACAAGCGGAAATTTTAACCAAAAAACCTATTCTTCCCACAAAAGAAGAATGCCTTGCAAACCCCCGTGCAAGCAGTGCAAAACTGCGTATAGCCCAAAAAATAGGATAACCGTTATGAACGAAGAACAAGAAAACAAAACCCCTCTTCCCGTTCATATCCATAATTCCGGAGCATGGGGCTTATGCATGATTATCTCTTTGCTGTTCAGCCTCGCGACGGGCGTCGCGCTTATCTGGATCAGCATAGCCCGCAATGATTTGGGATATGAAATTTTTAAACTTCAAAAAGAAATTGATAACGGTTCAGCCCATATAACAAAACTTGAAGTGGAAAGGGACAGCCTGCTCTCCCCTTATGTTTTGAATGAAAAAGCAAAAGATTTAGGTTTGCGCATCGCCGACCCGGGGCAAATAAGACGGTTGATAGATTAGGCTTTCGTTATGATGAGAATACAGCAAAACAATACGGGCTTAAGACGGAAAAAGAACAAGCCCAACACAAAAAAGACAGCAGCGGGAAAAACAATGAAAAACCGCTGGGTTGCTGACCATTTGCTTCAATTCGACATTTCAAAAGTACGGTTTCAAGTTGTCGCCGTGATTTTCATCATCCTTTGGGCTATCCTTTGGGGAAGAGCGTTTTATCTGCAAATCGTCATCGGTCCGGAGCTTCGCGCCATGTCCTCGAAACAGCATTTGATGACCCAGCTGGTCGAAGCGAAACGAGGCAATATCTATGACAGAAACGGACAGATTTTGGCTCGAAGCGTTGAAGTGAAATCAATTTACGCCCACCCGAAACAAATTTCCGATCCCGATTTTACCGCAAAAACCCTCGCCCCTATCTTGGACCTTGACGAAAAAAAATTGGCGGAACGCCTGAAGCAGGACCGGTCTTTCATTTGGCTCAAACGTAAAATCGATGATGCGACAGCAAGCACCGTTCAGCAAACCAATCTTCCGGGCATAGGGCTCAGCACCGAATACGAACGGGTTTACCCCTACAAGCATTTGGCGGGACAACTGCTTGGCTTTGTCGGTGTTGACAATAAAGGGCTTGAAGGGGTCGAACGGGCGTTCAATGACGTTTTGGTCGGCAATTCACAAAAGCAAGTCGTCCCCCGCGACATCGCAGGACGGGCTTTATACGACATCAACGACAAAGAAAGCCGCGGCGAAGACCTGCACTTGACTATCGATGTGCAGCTGCAGTTCATCGCCGAAGAAGTGATTTCAAAAGCTGTGGAAACAAATAATGCGAAATGGGGAGGCGTGCTTATTGCCGATGCGAAAACAAGCAACATCTTGGCATGGGCACAATATCCTTTTTTCAATCCTAATAATTTCAGAAACTATTCAGCGGAAATATACAGGAACAGGCTTGCGGCAGACGCCCTTGAACCTGGGTCGACGTTCAAACCCCTTATTGTCGCGGGCGCATTGGAAAACAAAATCATAGACCTTGATACGAAATTCGATACGGAAAACGGCGTTTGGACCCTTGAACACATAAAAATCGGAAAAGATAAGAAACCGTTCACCATCGGCGATGACGGCAGAGCTTACAAAGAGCTCACGACGGAAGAGATTCTCGCCTATTCGAGCAATATCGGCATGGCTAAAATCACCCAAACAATGGGTGCGAAAATCACCCGCCAGTTTTTGCTCGATATGGGATTCGGCAATTCCACAGACATCGGATTGGCGGAAAGCAAAGGCATTATCCGTCCTTTACGCGATTGGAGCGAGGCGGACCTCCTTTCCACCGGGTTCGGGCAAAGTATTTCCGCAACAGCCCTGCAAATGGTGCAAGCCTTCAATATCTTGGCAAACGACGGCGAACGGGTCCACCTGCATATCATAAAGGATGAAAGCAGTGAAAATGTCGCGGAGCAGCGGGTTTTCAGCAGAAAAGTCGCACGCGAAGTGCTTAAGATGATGGAAACGGTCGTAGACGGCAACGGTACCGGCAAAAACGCCCGTATCGCCGGGGTGCGCGTCGCGGGAAAAACAGGCACGGCCCAAAAAGCGGGCTCAGCTGACACGTCGGGTTACGGGGATATGCGCATGGCTTCTTTCATCGGCATAGTGCCTGCGGACAATCCCAAGTATATTATTTATGTTCTCCTTGATGATTTGGATAAAAACTCCTACGGCGGACGTCTGGCGGCTCCGGTATTCCAGGAAATAGCCCAGAGAAGCATGGCATACAGCGGCGATTTGCCCGATGTCATTTTTGCAAGCGAGTCCAATAAATTTACCGGTGAAACCCTCTCGCTCAAACCTCAAAAACGCCAAACAATAAAAAACGGCATCGTTCCTGACGTAACCCGGCAGACTCTCAAGAAAGCTTTGGAAATATTCAATGAATTTGGACAATTACCGGAAATTATCGGCAACGGTATGTATGTGGTGAAACAAGAACCGCCCGCCGGCACAAAAGTCATCGTCCGTGATGAAAACAATAAGGAAAAAATAATCAGCCATACGTATAAACTCTATTTGTCCCTGCCTAAGGAACCGGAAAATGACGGACAAATCCAAAGCAATAAAGGAACGGAAAAATGATAAAAACATTTTCAGAACTTTGCGGCACCATACGGGAAAATTCTTTAACGCTCGCCACAGATTCCAGAACGGTACAGAAAAATGACGTTTTCATCTTCATGCCTCTTGCGCTTTCTTCACACAAAGGCACGCAATTTCCCGCAATTAAGTATATCGACGACGCAATAAAAAACGGCGCGGACCATATTGTTCTGACCCAAGACTGCTATGCCGCGTATGAAAAAGAATTTACGGCAAATCCCGGCACAGCTTTCACCTTGGTGGAAAATGTAAGGCAATCTCTTGGCGAACTTGCGCAAATTTCATTCAAAACAAAAGACTATCCTATTCCCGTTATCGCCATTATCGGAACAAACGGCAAAACGACATCAAGCTACCTCTTGGAACATTTATATGAAAAATGCGGGAAAAAACCTGCCGTTCTCGGCACTGTCAGCTATCACTGGCAAGGGCATTTCGAAGACGCGCCTCTCACGACCCCCGACTGCCTTACCCTGCACAGCGCATTGGCGGAAATAAAAAAAGCCGGCTGCGATGTCGTCATCATGGAAGTTTCCTCCCATGCCATCGACCAAAACCGTGTTGCGGGCATTGAATTTTCCGGGGCTATTTTTACGAACCTCACCCAGGACCATTTGGATTACCATGAAACAATGGAAAATTATTTCCAGGCGAAAGCAAGACTTTTCCAAGACATGCCAAAGAAAAACAAAGCGATGAGCGTTTTCGGCAATGATGAATACGGCAAACGCCTTATCACTTCATGCCCTGCCGCGCAACCTTTTTATTTGCACCAAAAAGGTCGTGCCGATTGTTCCTGTGTTTGCACAGACAGTCCCATCATGCACGGACAGCTGAAAGCCAACTCCCCGGCAGGACTCATTATCGAGCATTGCTACAACGGCATGAAATGGGAACTGAAAACGCCGCTTGTCGGCGAACATAACGCCTGCAACATTTTAGGCGTTGAATGTTTAGCCCTGCAGCTTGGCTTTTCTGTTGACGATCTGCAAAAGCTTTCCGGTTTCGAAGGGGTTCCGGGACGCCTTGAACGTATTTACGACAGCAAAAAAGATGTCAGCTATTTTGTGGATTACGCCCACACTCCCGACGCGCTCATCCATGCCCAAGACGCTTTGCGCAAGGCGGGCTTTAAACGCATCATCACCGTTTTTGGCTGCGGCGGCGACAGGGACAAGACAAAACGTCCGCTCATGGGCAAAGCCGTCGCCGAAGCGAGCGACATCGTCATTCTGACTTCCGACAACCCCAGAACGGAAGACCCCGAACAAATCCTCGACGATATTATGCCGGGACTCGCCGCGGCAAAAGAAGTCCGTCGCATTACGAACAGAAAAGAAGCCTTGCAGTGTGCGGCAAAGATTTCCCAAAACGGCGACGCCGTGCTTATTGCGGGAAAAGGACATGAAACTTACCAAATCATAGGCAAGACAAAATACCATTTCAGCGACCAGGAAATTATAAGGGAAGAAATATGCAAATAACCGTTTCTCAAGCACTGCAGGACTGCGATGCCGTTCTTCTTTATGACAAAGAATATGAAAACCTTTCATTTGACGGCGCCGCCTACGACAATAGACTTGTGCAAAAAAACAATCTTTTCGTTTGCATAAAAGGTGAAAATAACGACGGTCATAATTTTGCCAAAGACGCTGTCGCCCGCGGTGCGAGCGCCGTTTTGGCAGAAAAAAATCCCTTTGGCGAAAATCCGCCCGTGCCGGTGCTTTTGGTTGAAAACAGCGTAAAAGCATTAGGCTTGCTCGCCTGCAAGGCAAGGCTTCGTTTCGGGGAGGATAAAACGAAAAAAGTTATCGGCATCACGGGCACAGCCGGAAAAACGTCTGTCAAGGAACTCATCGCCCATATTCTAAGCATGGAAGAAGATTTAAGCTTCAATGAAAAAAATGTTGCCAAAAATCCGCTCAATTACAATACCCAAATCGGTATGCCGGTTTCCATTTTAAACGCAAGCGGCAAAGAAAAATACTGGGTTTTTGAACTTGGTATCAGCCATGCCGAAGACATGGACGAATTAGGCAGAATTTTATGGCCCGATATGGCGGTTATTCTAAACGCGGCAACCGGGCATTCGGAAGGTTTGGGAGATATGGGGGTCGCATATTATAAGGCGCAGCTTTTAAATTTTCTGCCCCAAAACGGCTCCGCCTACGTGAGCGGCGATTATCCGGATCTTTTTGTCCATGCCTGTTACAACAAAACCGACACAAAATTTTTCAGCACGTCATCTAAAAAAATTCCTTATCAAGGCAAATACTTGGGAGTCACGGAACAGGGCTTGGGCAAATATTCGCTCACAACACCAACGCATAGTTTTGAAGCGGAAAGCATTTACGTCGGGGAATACGGCGCGGAAAACTGCATAGCGGCGGCGAGCCTCGCCCTTGAACTCGGGTTCAGCGAGGAACAAATCCAAAAAGCCTTGAGAACCGTCCAAGCACCGGCTATGCGGTTTAATAAACATGAGCTGGGTCAATGGACGCTCATCGACGACACATATAATGCCAATCCCCTTTCCGCCGCCCGCATGCTTGAATCCGCAGGCGAACTTGCGGAAGATAAAGATTTTATCCTTGTGTTCGGTGAAATGAAAGAACTTGGAGATCTTGCGGAACAGGAACACGAGGAGTTCGGAAAGCTTGCCGCGCAAAAAAATCCTCTTGCGGTATTTTTCAAAGGCAGCTTCGCCCCAGCCCTGCAAAAAGGCTTGGCGGAGCACAATTACACAGGAATATTCAGCCCGCTTGAAAATACGGAAAAGTTCATGGAAGAAATAAAAAAACTCCCCTTCACGCACGCAAAACATCTTATCGTGTTCAAAGGTTCCCGTTCCAACCATTTGGAAGAATATGTAAAAGCATTCACGGAGCAAAACAATGCTGTATAACTTCCTCCTGCCCCTTACCGAATACTTCACGTTTTTCAATATATTGCGCTATATCAGCATCCGTACGCTCGGCGCCATGCTTTTCGCCCTTGTGCTGACGATTTTGGTCGGTCCGTTTTTTATCCGCATGCTGCATAAACTCAAATTCGGTCAGCAAATCCATGAAGACGTCGTCGTGCATCAAAAAAAAGCCGGCACGCCGACAATGGGCGGCATACTCATCATTTTCGGCACCGTGCTCTCGACGCTTCTTTTCGCGGATTTAACCAACAGCTACATCTGGCTTACTTTTCTTGTCTTCATCGGTTTCGGTCTCATCGGTTTTATTGATGACATGAGTAAAATCTCCCACCATAAAAACCAAGGGATAAAAGCCAAAACAAAATTTTTGGGGCAGCTTGCCATTGCCTGTATTTCCCTTATCTGCATGCTTAAGTTTTCCGGTTACAGCACAGTGCTTTCCATTCCTTTCTTCAAACAGTTTCTTCCCGATTTAGGTTTGTTCTATATTGTTTTTGCGGCTATTGTGCTTGTAAGTTCCTCAAATGCCGTAAACCTCACGGACGGTTTGGACGGTTTGGCGATTTTGCCCGTCGTGATTTGTACCGGTGTTTACGCTATTTTTCTTTATGTGGCGGGACACGCCAATTTTGCAGCGTATTTGCAGGTGGCATTTGTTCCGGGAGTGAGCGAAGTCGTTATTTTTTGCGGAGCGCTGATGGGCGCAGGGCTCGGTTTTTTATGGTTCAACGCCCAGCCTGCGGAAGTTTTCATGGGCGATGTCGGCTCACTCAGCCTTGGCGGAGTAATCGGCTTTTTAGCGATTTTGGCAAAACAAGAACTCATCCTCATTCTTGCGGGCGGCTTATTTGTTATTGAAACCCTCAGCGTGACCCTGCAAGTGGCTTATTTTCGCTACTCCGGCGGAAAACGTCTTTTCAAAATGGCGCCTTTGCACCACCATTTCGAGCTTAAGGGCTGGACAGAATCAAAAATCATCATCCGTTTTTGGATCATTTCCGTTTTATTCGCCCTGATGTCCCTCAGCGTACTTAAAATCAGATAGGACAAGATCATGATAACATTGGCTGAAATAAAAAACAAACTTGCCGGCAAATGCACCGCCCACGTTGTCGGAGGCGGAAATTCCGGACGCGCTGTCATAAAACTGCTCAATTCATACGGCGTTCCTCTTGTTTTTCATGAACAAAAAGAAGAAAAGCTTCTTCCGGAATTTAAACGCTTTTTGCAAGAACAAAACATTCCTTGTTTTTTTGGCGAACATAAAAAAGAGAATTTTTCCGGCTGCGATATCTTTATTCCGAGCCCCGGAGCTGCCATAGCTCAATTTGCCGGTCTTTTGCCTGAAACAGCACTTGCCGTTTCCGAAACGGAAATCGCCTATCTTTTTTGTGACGGCACCCCCATTTTGGGCATTACCGGCACAAGCGGGAAAACCACCACCACGGCCGTCTGCTCCGAAATGCTTAAGGAACAAGGTTTGAATATCTTCACCGGCGGCAACATCGGCACGCCTTTATCGGAATATGCCTTAAAACGTTTGGAAAATCCCCGAAGCGAAAAAGCCGATGTTCTTGTTTTGGAACTTTCCAGTTTTCAGCTTCAAACCTGCAACGCCCTGCCCGTCCATGTCGGGATTTGTTTGAATATTTCCGAAAATCACCTGGATTATCACAAAAACATGCAGGAATACACGGATGCGAAAATGAATTTGTTCGCCCACCAGACCGATACCGATTTCGCAGTTTTGGGGCAAGACATCGCCCACCTTGCAAACGAATACGGGTTCAAAGCGAAAACCATTGTTTTTGACGCCGACAAAAAGAATTTTCCCAAAACAAAGTTATTGGGTCAGCATAATCAAAGCAACGCGGAAGCGGCATGGCAAGCCTGCCAACTTTTTGGCGTAAGCTTTGAAAACGCCCGAAAAGCCATGGAGAAAATCAGCCCCATGGAAAACAGGCTTGAATTTGTCCGCGAACTTGACGGCATTACTTATATCAACGACTCCAAATGCACAACGGTAACCGCTCTTGCCGTCGCCATAAAAGCTGTAAGCGAAGCAGAACACCCTATCATCCTGCTTGCGGGAGGAAAGTTCAAAGGCGGGGATTTGGCTGCCTTGCTTCCGCTCATGCGGGGAAAAGTGAAACATGTCGCCCTGTACGGCGGAAGCCGCGAGTATTTTGAAAACGCATGGAAAAACCATCTTTCCCTTTCTTATGATGAAAAACTCAGCCAAGCCCTGGAACGTGCGAAACAAACGGCTGATAAAGGCGACGCGGTTCTGCTCGCGCCTGCAACCGCAAGTTTTGACCAATATGCAAGCTATATCGCAAGAGGCGGCGATTTTAAAAATCTTGTGCGAAATCTCAAATGAAATCAAAGAATTATTTCGGAATTTATTATGATTAACACATTGAATAAAAACATGAAAAGAAGAACAGCGCAAAGCACTGCATATCACAATATAGACTGGCTGCTTTTGGCATGCATACTTGTCATGCTGAGTTTCGGTTTGCTTATGGTTCTGAGTGCCGGCAGCGTTGTCGGAGAACGTGATTTTCATGATAAATACTATTTTTTTAAAAAACAATTCGCCTTTGTTTCCCTTGGGCTTGTCATCATGTGCATCTGCATTTATTTTCCGAGAAAAATCATCAATTCCGTGCACTATTTGGCAATCTCCGTCACCGTCTTCCTGCTTTTGCTCACATTGACACCGCTGGGCATAGACGTAAACGGAGCCAGCCGCTGGCTGCCTTTCTTCGGATTTTCCTTACAGCCTATGGAATTCGCAAGAATAGCCCTTGTCCTTTATCTTTCCTATTTTCTAAGCACGCACCAGCATTTGGGACGCACATTCAGCAAAGGGGTCATTCCCCCTTTTGCCATTACCGGCATTTTATGTCTGCTGCTCCTCTTGCAGCCGGATTTCGGTGCAGCCATCATTTTGCTGGCTATTCTCTTTTTCCTTTGCCTTGCGGGCGGAACACGTTTCATTTATTTGGCATTGTCTTTCAGCATGATGACAACGCTCGCCGTCAGCCTTATCATGAATTCCCCTTACCGGATGCGCCGTTTGCTCGCTTTTATCGACCCGTTTAAAGACGCGCAGGGAACAGGTTACCAACTTGTTCAATCTTTTTACGCCCTTGCAGAAGGAAGTTTTTTAGGTGTCGGCATGGGGAACGGACGGCAAAAACTGCTCTATCTGCCCGAAGCGCACAACGACTTCATTGTTTCCGTCATCGGCGAGGAACTCGGACTCCTCGGCATCACAATCATGATGAGTTTATTCATGATTATTTTTGCGCGCTGCTACAAAATTGTCATCGGACAAAAGGAACTGCGTGACAAGCTCACATCGTTCGGGCTTTCCCTCATCATCGCCTTGGGGGCGACCCTCAATCTAGCCGTCATCATGGGCATGGTTCCGCCCAAAGGCGTCGCCATTCCATTTTTGAGTTACGGCGGCAGTTCCATGATAGCAACCATGATATGTGTCGGGCTCATTCTCAATTATTCCCGCACGACAGCTCTTGAAGAAAAACCCAATACCGTCTCCGGAAAAACGACAAATCCGGCTATGCAAAAGCTCAACAAGGAATATGCATGATGGACACGCTTAAAATCATTGTTTCCACAGGCGGTACGGGCGGACATATTTTCCCCGCCCTAGCCGTTGCCGACGAAATAAAACGAAAATACCCCAATGCCGAAGTATTGTTTGCCGGTTCCTTATACGGAAAAGAAAAGGAACTCTGCCGAAAACACGGGCTTGATTTTTACGGTCTGAACGTGCGGGGAATAAAAGGACGCGGATTAAAAGCAATTTCAGCGCTTTTTGCCATGTCCAAAGCAATTCTTGAAAGCTGCCGTTTTTTGAAAAAATACAAACCCCACGCCGTGATCGGTTTCGGCGGGTATGCCTGCTTTGCCATGCTTCTTGCCGCAAAACTCCGCGGCGTTCCCACCATGATACACGAACAAAACGCTGTTGCCGGTCTTGCCAATGCAATTCTTGCGAAACTGGTTGATACCGTTTGCCTTTCCCTTCCGGATACGCAGAAGCAATTCAACCCTGAAAAATGCGTGCTTACGGGAAATCCCATCCGCCATGAAATTGCAAATGTGAAAAAGGAAAACAAAGATTATACCGAACTTCTCGTCATGGGGGGAAGCCTCGGCGCTGTCGCAATCAATTCTCTTGCCGTGCAGCTTCTCGGTACGCTTCGGGACAACAACATCCATATCATCCACCAATGCGGCGAAAAAGATTATGCCAGAGTTGCGGAAGCATATAAAAGTCACGGATACAGCCAAGCGGAAATCGACACCATGCTGTTTCCATTCATTGATAACATGGCTGAAGCTTACGCAAAAGCGGACTTCGCCCTTTGCCGGGCGGGAGCGACAAGCATTGCAGAACTTGCGGCAACGAAAACCCCTGCCCTTTTCATTCCTTTTCCTTACGCCGCCAACGACCACCAAACCGCCAACGCTCAAAGCATAGTCAGCCGCAGCGGGGCGATCATGGTCAAAGAAAGCGATATAAAACAATATCCCATGGATAAAATTATTCTTTCCATTTTGCAAAGTAAGGCTGAATTATCAGAAATGGCGGAAAACATCGGAAAATCGGCGCAAAAAAATGCGGCGGAAAACGTTGTTGTCGAACTTGATAACCTTTTACAGAAAAAGAGACAATCATGAACAATAAAATCCGTGCCATACATATGATAGGAATAGGCGGCAGCGGCATGAGCGGCATTGCGGAAGTGCTTCTCAATCTGGGCTACACCGTTACCGGTTCCGATATGAGCGAAAGCAAAACAGTACAGCACTTAAAAAAACTCGGTGCTGAAATTTTCATCGGGCACGCGGAAGAAAATATCAAAAATCCGCAGGTTGTCGTCCGTTCAACAGCCGTACATGATGACAATGCAGAAATTGCCGCAGCCAAAAAACGCAATATCCCTGTTATCGCCCGCGCTGAAATGCTTGCCGAACTCATGCGTCTGCGGTACGGCATCGCCATTGCCGGCACGCATGGAAAAACAACCACGACATCTTTAACGGCTTCGATTTTTGACGAAGCGGAACAGGACGCTACAGTCATTATCGGCGGACTTCTGAATGCATACGGCACAAACGCAAAACTTGGAAAAGGAAATTACCTCATCGCAGAAGCTGATGAATCAGACGGTTCATTTCTTTACCTTTTCCCGATCATCAACGTTGTGACCAATATCGATTACGACCATATCGACTTTTACGGAAACCAGGAAAATATTGACAACTCCTTTATTTCTTTCATGAATAAAGTTCCTTTTTACGGCGTCAACATTGTCTGCGGAGACGACGAAGGCATACAGAGAATACTTCCGAAAGTAAAACGTCCTGTCATCACCTACGGTTTCGGCGCAAACAACAAACTGCGCGCTGAAATTACCGGCAGCGGCAAAACAAATCATTTCAAGGTCTATAAGAAAATCACCGCAGCCAACGCCCAAGCGGAAGAAAAATTTTGGGGTGAGGTAAGCCTCAATCATCCGGGAAAACACAATGTTCTCAATGCGTTGGCGGCTATTTGCGTAAGTATTGAAGCGGATATTCCAAAAGAAGCTATCCTCGAAGGTTTGAAAGGGTTCAAAGGCGTCGGACGGCGTTTTGAATTAAAAGGTCAGGTCAATAACATTACCGTAATTGACGATTACGGACATCATCCGACGGAAATAAAAATGACTGTCAACTGTGCGAAGCAGGCATATCCGAACAGCAGAATCATCATGGCGTTCCAGCCCCACCGCTTTTCACGCACAGAAGCGTTGTTCGGAGATTTTTGCAGCTGCTTTGAGGGGGTTGACAAATTATTCCTTTCAG
This sequence comes from Taurinivorans muris, assembly GCF_025232395.1. Classification (GTDB taxonomy): domain Bacteria; phylum Desulfobacterota; class Desulfovibrionia; order Desulfovibrionales; family Desulfovibrionaceae; genus Taurinivorans; species Taurinivorans muris. The sequence goes on along the minus strand of NZ_CP065938.1, from coordinate 17,699 downwards.
AAATTTATGCCGCCAGCGAAAAACCTATTCCGGGCATAAACAGTGCGAGCCTCGCCCATGGTATCCGCCAGATTTGTCCGAACCTTTCCGTTGCAACCTGCAATACGAACGATGAAATTATTGAAAAACTGTGCGGCGAAGTCAGGGAAGGCGATATCGTCATCACACAAGGAGCGGGAAACATCACCGCTTTAGCTCCAAAGATTTTGGAATTTCTGGGAAAATAAAACCATGCTTCAAATCCGGCACAATATGGCTCTCAAACATAAAACCACCATAGGTCTTGGCGGAAAAACCCCTTATTATCTATGTATAAAATCCGCCCGAGACATGCTGGAATTTGCTGAACTTGAAAGCAAACTCGGCATCCCTTTTAACATTCTCGGCGGAGGCAGCAACCTCATAATCGCCGATGAAAGCCTCTGCAAAGAATTGCCTTTTGGAATTTTGGATATTGACATCGTCGAAGAAATTTCATGCCGCCCGTTCATTGCCGATGAAAAAGAAATGCTTCCTCCTCTTGTCAGGGAATATTTGCGGCGTGGTCATACACATTTCACGGAACTTACCGTCAGCGCCGGATACAAAATTCCGAAACTTTTGCAATTCTGTAAAGAAAACGGGCTAACCGGGCTTGAGGGTTTGGTGGGCATTCCATGCCGTTTGGGGGGGACTGTCGCCATGAACGCGGGGGCATACCAAACGGAAATAAGCGACGTTCTTAGTCAAGTTGAAATTTTTCATAAAAATCACGGAATAATAAAATGCTCAAGAAAAGACATGGAGTTATCATACAGGCAATCTTCCTTTTTCTGCCAAGGGAAGAAGCTCGAAAACCCGATCATTTTAAGTGCGTCTTTCATTTTTCCGCAACTCGACAAAAACATTGTCAAAAATAAAATGGAAAAAAATCTGCTTACCAAAAAAAATACCCAACCCATTCACGCCCGCACGGCAGGCTGCGCTTTCAAAAATCCAATCAACGAAAACGGAGAAAAAATAAGTGCGGGACTTTTGCTTGACAAGGCAGGATTGAAAAATATCAAAGTAAACGCTATGCAATTCTCAAAAATTCATGCGAGTTTTCTTGAAAATACAGGTGACGGAAAGACTAAAGACGCAATAGAACTATTAAATATCGCAAAAGATAAGGTATTAACTTTATTTAATATTCATTTAGAAGAGGAAGTAAAATTATGGAAATAAGAAAATACTCTTTTAAAAAAAATAAGCGAAATGATTATAAAGTTAATGCAAGAATTAATTCAAATAAATTTATCAATAAAAATAAACCTAATAAAGAAGAAAAAATACGAAAAGAAAATTTTTTCGATAAGATAAATAAAATATTATTTCAGAAATATTTTAAAATTTTTCTTCCGATACTAAGTTCATGTATTATCATATGTATATTAATATACGGAAGTATCGAATTATATCGTCATATAACGGGAAATGATAATTTTTTACTCACGGAAATCGATATTAAAGGAGAAACATATCTTACAAAAGATGAAATAATTGATTTAAGTGGTTTACAAAAAAATACCAATATTCTTAAATATAAAATAAATCAAATAGAAGCAAATTTATTAAAATCAAATTGGATACAAGATATTAAAATAAAAAGAACTTTACCGTCAAAATTCATAATAGAAATTATTGAAAGAAAACCCTCTTTTATAATTATTAACAATAATGAATTATATTATCTTGATAGCAAAGCTCAATATATTGAAAAAGTTAATAAAAATAAATTTATCAGTTTACCTGTACTCTATACGGATAATGCAACCATTAATGAAATTAATATGTTACCTGATTTTATCAATGAACTCGAAACAACAGATTTTCAATACGCGATAAATGAAATAAGCTGGATTAATATAAGCCCTCTGTATGGCTTTGAATTATTTATAGAATCCAGTAATTTGACACTTCAAATCGACAAGCAGAATTATGAAGAAAATATAAAGAATTTGGTAAGCGTAATAAACGACTTAAAAAAACGTAAAGAAATTAGGAAAGTACGAAAAATTCAAGCGGCATTTAACAAAGTGATGATCATTAAAGAGCAATAAATTCTAATAATTTTTATAAAAAACTCTAAAAATTTTCTAGACAATTATTATAAAGTATGTTTGAATAAATCTATATACATTTGAGGAGTAAAAAATGCCCAAGTCAGAATTAATTGTCGGACTTGATATCGGAACAACCAAAATTTGTGTTGTTGTGGGAGAAATCAACGACCACGGCAATATAAATATCGTAGGTGTTGGCAATAGCCCGTCAACGGGGCTTCGCAAAGGAGTTGTCGTAAATATTGAACAAACGGTTCAATCCATTCGGCAAGCCATTGACGAAGCTGAGGCTATGGTCGGCTGCACCATCGGTTCCGTATATGCGGGCATTGCAGGCAGCCACATAAAAGGCACGAACAGCCACGGCGTTATCGCAATCAAAGGCGGAGAAGTCAGCCAAAAAGATATCGAACGCGTCCTTGACGCGGCAAAAGCCGTCGCTATCCCCATGGACAGGGATGTCATCCATATTTTGCCGCAGGAATATATTGTCGACGATCAGCGCGGCATTATCGAGCCGCTTGGCATGAGCGGCGTCCGTCTGGAAGTGAATGTGCATATCGTCACGGGCTCCGTCACTTCCGCGCAGAATATTCTGCGCTCCTGCCAGAAAAGCAATATCGATGTTACCGACATCGTGCTTGAAGCCCTTGCCTCTTCAAAAGCGATTTTGACCGACGAAGAAAGGGAAATCGGTGTCGCCATCGTGGATATCGGCGGCGGCACAAGCGACATAGCGATTTTTGCGGACAATGCGATAAAATACACCGGAGCGGTTCCTCTTGGCGGACAAAACCTTACCAATGATATTGCTTTCGGTTTGAGAACCCCTATTTCGGCAGCGGAAAAAATTAAAATCAAATACGGCTGCTGTCTCGGAGAAATGGTTTCTCCCGATGAAACCATAGAAGTCCCAAGCGTCGGAGGACGCCCCTCAAGGCAGGTCGCCCGCCAAGTCTTGGCAGCCATCTGCGAACCGCGCATGGAAGAAATTTTCTTTCACATCAACCAAGAACTGGAACGTTCCGGATATAAACGTAAAATCGGAGCGGGCGTCGTACTGACCGGCGGAAGTTCCCTTATCGAGGGGGCGCAAGAACTTGCGGAACAAATTTTCGGACTTCCGACCCGTATCGGCTCACCTCAAAATCTTGGAGGCGGCTTTACCGAAATGGTAAGCAACCCAAAATATGCGACAGCTGTCGGACTTCTTTTCTACGGCGCTGAAAACGAAGGCGCAAGCGAACCGATTTTTGCTGAAACAGACAGCGATTCCGGCGTACTGAGCAAAGTTTTAAACCATATGAAAAAATGGTTTTCAGAAATAAAATAGGATTACTTGGGAAATTTGGAGGCATTATGGACATCACTATCCCTACTCAATTTGCTGACCATGCACAAATAACGGTTTTCGGTGTTGGCGGCGCAGGAGGAAATGCGCTCGAACACATGATCAGCAACAAGCTCACCGATGTGACTTTTGTTTGCGCAAACACCGATGCTCAAGCGCTGAACCGCTCAAGCGCCGAGCACAAAATCCAATTGGGACCGCAGCTTACAAAAGGTCTCGGTGCAGGCGCCAAACCTGAAATCGGACAAAAAGCCGCAGAAGAGAGCATGCAGGAAATTGCGAAATATCTGCAAAATACCGACATGGTCTTCATTACTGCCGGCATGGGCGGCGGAACAGGTACCGGAGCAGCCCCAATCATTGCAAAAATGGCGAAAGAAAAAAATATCCTGACAATCGGCGTTGTCACCAAACCCTTCTCCCTTATTGAGGGCAAACGCATCCATGTTGCCAATAAAGGCATTGAAGAACTCCGTCAGCATGTCGATTGCCTTATTGCCATTCCAAACGACAGACTTCGCGCCATCGCACCTAAAAAAGCCACGGCGAAAGAAATGTTCATGAAAGCCAACGACGTGCTTTTGTCCGCGGTTCGCGGCGTGACGGAAGTTATTACAAAACCGGGCTTTATCAACGTCGACTTTGCAGACCTCACCTCCGTTATGACCCAAAAAGGCGCAGCCATTATGGGTGAAGGCTTGGCAAGAGGGGAAAACCGCGCCATTGACGCAGCAAAACAAGCAATTTCAAGTCCGCTTTTGGAAGATATCAACATTTTTGGCGCAAAAGCGCTTCTCGTCAATATTACCGGCGATATCACCATGGAAGAATTCGAGCAAATCGGTGAATTCCTGAAATCCGCCGTTGCCGACAACGGAGAATTGCCCGACGTATTCTACGGTATGGTTGAAGGTTCTGCCGACGATGCGGAAAGCAACGACGAAATCCATATCACCATTATTGCGACCGGTCTCAATCCTGACAGCGAAACCGTTGCGGTTCCTCAAAGTTCTTCCGTCATTCCTTTTCAAAAAGCAGTGAACGAAGAAAAAGCGCAGGCTCCTGAAGAAAAAAGCACAATCGTCCGCAAACCCTATTTCACTGCGGATGAATATACGGCTACCCTGACCCGCAACCGCCATACACCCGGCGCAATGGAATTCACATTTGACAACGAAACGGATGATATTCCTGCTTTCATTAGAAGACAAGCAAACTAATGCTTCTTTTCATACTCAGTAATCCAAAAAAGCGAGTTTTCAACTCGCTTTTTTGATTTAAAATAAAGACCAACCGCTCAGCGGATGAGTTTCTCTTATCGTATAAAAATAAAAATTATCGGCTTACGATTCAAAACACTCTGAATTTTTGCCGGTCACATGAGATTCGCAGACTGCCGCCGCTGACGCAGCCGGCTCCCCGCTCTTTCCGATTATAACCTTTTCACGCTATTTAAATTATCATTATCATCTGCTACGGTATTTTTCAAAATGCATGAAGCATCTTTTATTGCATACCGTTTTAACTTCGATAAAAAAATCGTGCTGATATGCTTATTTGTCCCAAATTTAAATTCCTTATGGTATCAACAATTCCGCCACATATGGAAGAAACGTCAACTACCGCGCGCAACATACTGCCATTCTTTGGTTTTGATTGACGGACATATTGAAAAAAAACAGCAAAGGAGGACAATTTTGTATCTGAAGATTTTTTATTCCACCGGAATAACGGGTAATTTTTTGTACTGAAGCGACAAAAAAAGCCCCTTTTACGGTCTATTCCGCAAAAGGGGCTGAAATTTGATATTAATGGTGCTCATTGGGGCTTGTTTTTTTAATAACGAACAAAGCTATCGCAACGGCAGCAATACCACCCAAAAAAAATGCAAAATCCATAATTCACCTCACTTTTTGTATCATACTGCAAATCTGATTTTTTTTCAAGAAATTATCCGCAATTTTAACATATTTTTTACGTGACAAAAAAACGTCTTCTGTGTACACTGCGGCAATACAATCAACTAGTATCGAAAGGAGTTGAAATGGCTGTTAAAATTCTCAAAAAAGAAAGTCTTATTCCGGGCAGAACAAGCCGTTTGGTGTTAGAGGCACCGCATATAGCCGAAACCGCAAAGCCGGGACATTTTATCATCTTAAGAATTAATGAAAAAGGGGAACGTTTTCCTTTGACCATTGCGGACACGGACAAAAAAAACGGTACGATCACCATTGTTTATCTCGTAATGGGAACATCAACGACCCTACTTGAAAATTTGCAGGAAGGCGATGAAATCATGGATGTCTGCGGTCCTCTCGGAAGACCTACCCATATCGTGAACGGCGGCAAATCCCATAAAGTCATCTGCGTCGGCGGCGGAACCGGGGTTGCCGCCATGCACCACATTGCAAAAGGGCACAGCAACGCAGGCAATTACGTTATCGCCGTCATCGGCGCAAGAAGCAAAGACCTTTTGCTTTATTACGACGAATTGTCAAAATTTTGCGACGAAGTTCTTGTCGCAACCAACGACGGAAGCATGGGCATACAAGGCATGGTCACGGATCCGCTCATTGAGCGCCTGAAATCCGATAACGATATTAAGGAAGTTGTAGCCATCGGACCTGTGCCGATGATGGAAGCCATTGCGAAACTCACCAAAGAATACAGCGTTCCGACTACCGTAAGCCTGAACTCCCTCATGGTCGACGGTATGGGAATGTGCGGCGCCTGCCGCGTTACAGTGGGCGGCGAAACGAAGTTTACCTGCGTTGACGGTCCTGAATTTGACGGGCATAAAGTCGATTTCAACGAATTGAAAATCCGTCTCAGTTCTTTCCGCGATAAAGAAGCCCAATCCATTGAACACCATAAATGCCAATGTGGTGCGCACTAACAAGCGAGGTTGCACATGAACGCAAATAAACTTCCACGTACTGAAATGCCCTGCCAAGAGCCAAAAGAAAGAATTACGAATTTTAATGAAGTTGCTCTCGGCTATACCGATGAAATGGCAAAAGCAGAAGCGAGCCGCTGTCTGCAATGCAAAAATCCCTTATGCCGCAAAGGCTGTCCTGTTGAAGTCCGCATTCCGGAATTTATTGCAGCCATCAATGAAAATGATTTGACAAAAGCGTATGAGATATTAAAAAGCACCAACAGCCTTCCGGCTGTTTGCGGTCGTGTCTGCCCACAGGAAAAACAATGCGAAGCGAAATGCATTCTCGGCGCGAAAGGCGAACCAGTCGCCATTGGACGCCTTGAACGCTATGTCGCGGACAAAGCCCTTGAAGCCCAGACAAAAACAGCCAAACCGCAAGCAAAGAATGTAAAAATCGCATGTATCGGCTCAGGACCTTCTTCCCTCACCTGCGCAGGTTATCTTGCAAATCTCGGAGCGGAAGTGACCGTTTTTGAAGGATTGCATGAGCCCGGCGGAGTTTTGGTTTACGGCATTCCCGAATTCAGACTGCCCAAAAACATTGTCCGTCAAGAATTGCAGGCATTGCAGGACTTGGGCGTTGAAATAAAAACAAGCTTTGTCGGCGGCACCACGGTAACTTTGGACAGCCTCTTCAAAAAAGGCTATCAAGCCATTTTTGTCGGCGTCGGCGCAGGCTTGCCTCTCTTCTTGAATATCCCGGGGGAAAACCTTATCGGCGTATTCTCCGCCAACGAATATCTGACCCGTACGAACCTCGGGCGCGCTTACGACTTTCCGAACTATGACACCCCTTCCTATTCAGGCAAAAACGTCACGGTTTTCGGAGCCGGCAACGTTGCAATGGACGCAGCACGCACGGCAAAACGCATGGGAGCCGAAACCGTTCATATCGTATACCGCCGCAGCAGAAACGAAATGCCCGCCCGTTCGGAAGAAATTGAACATGCTTTTGAAGAGGGCGTCGAACTTCTCGAACTTTCCGCTCCTCTTGAATTCAAAGGCAATGAAAACGGCAAACTTGTTTCCGTAACGCTGCAAAAAATGGAGCTTGGCGAACCTGACGCAAGCGGCAGAAGAAGCCCTGTGCCGGTACCGAATTCAAACTTCGAAATGAAGACGGACCTTGCCATTGTCGCCCTCGGAACACGTCCGAACCCTCTCTTCATCAACAACACGCCCGAACTTGAACTGAACAGAAAAGGCTATATCGTGACCGATGAAGAAACCGGTGAAACTTCGGTAAAAAATGTTTTTGCGGGCGGCGACATCGTAACCGGTGCCGCAACCGTCATTCTTGCAATGGGTGCAGGCAGAAAAGCCGCCGCAACCATTGCCGGACGCTTCTTAAAATAATCTTCTGTTTAATGAGGAGGAATGTTTCCTCCTCATTAAACAAATTTTTCCTTTCCATTCTACTTGAAATTTTTTCCTTTTTTTTAAATAAAGAATTTTTTCTTTCCTTTCCGAGCAAGAAAATTTTCTTTTACATGCAACACTTCCTTTCTTTTTCTTTTTATATTCTGCATTCTCTTAACATGTTGTAATCGCACTTTTTTCCATATTTAAATTATTGAACAACTAAAATCTTGCAAAGTTTCTTTTATTTCCGTATACTTTATTAAATTTTCTTTTTGGATTTCTATGTCAGAATTTAAACTCATCGAAAAAACACTCGGACAGATTTTAGACCATGCTGTCGACCGTTATTCTCATAAAACAGCTTTTGTTTTTACTGAGTCGGAACTTCGTTTAACATGGAAAGAACTCCAAGAAGAAGTGGATACCATTGCGAAAGGCTTAATCGCCATCGGCATTCAAAAAGGCGAAAAAATAGCCGTTTGGTCGCCCAATGTCCCCCATTGGATTACTTTCTTGTTCGCGTCCGCAAAAATCGGCGCCATTCTCATCACTGTCAACACGAATTACCGCAGCAGCGAATTATTATATCAGCTCAAGCAATCCGAATGTGAAAACATCTGCCTTGCGGAAAGTTACCGCGAGCATAATTTTTTCGCCACATTCAGCCAAATCGCTCCGGAAGTCAAAACGCAAAACAAAGAAAATATACAAAGCGAACAACTCCCCCACCTCAAACGCGTTATTTTTTTCGGGGAAGAAAAGCAAAACGGCATGTACAGCGTGCCTGAAATACGGGAACTTGCAAAATCCGTCACGGAAGAAGAATTTCAGGAAAGGCAGAACAGCCTCAGCCCTTATGATACGGCAAACATGCAGTATACTTCCGGCACGACCGGTTTTCCGAAAGGGGTTATGCTCAGCCATGTAGGCATCGGCAATAACGCTTACTATATCGGACTGAACCAAAAATTGACTTCTGACGACATTGTCTGCATTCCTGCTCCGTTTTTCCATTGTTTGGGTTTGGTGCTCGGCGTATTGTCCAATGTGCAGCACGGCGCTTGTTCCGTTGTTTTGGAAAATTTCAATCCGGTGCAAGTCATGGCTGCTGTGGAAAAAGAAAAATGCACGGGACTCATCGGCGTTCCCAGCATGTATCTTTCCATTGTCGAACACAAGCTTTTCAAAAAATTTGATTATTCCACGCTGCGCACCGGCATTATGAGCGGTGCCATTTGTCCTGTTCCGCTTATGCAAAGAGTCGTGCGTGAAATGAATATGCGCGAAATAACTATTCCCTACGGCTTGACGGAAAACTCCCCTGTGATGACCATGACAACGACAAACGAAAGCATTGAGGACAGATGCGCGACGGTCGGCAAAGCGATGCCCGGCATTGAAGTTGAAATTTACGACCCGGAAACAGGAAAAAAACTCCCTCCGAACATGCACGGAGAAATTTGCTGCCGCGGTTACAGCGTCATGCAAGGCTATTATAACGACAAAAACGCAACCGAAAGCGTCATCGATAAAGACGGCTGGCTTCATTCCGGCGATATCGGCGTTTTGGACGAACGGGGCTATCTGCGTATCACAGGCAGGATAAAAGATATGATAGTACGCGGCGGAGAAAATATTTATCCGCGTGAGATTGAAGAATTTCTCATGCATATCCCCGATGTGCAGGACGTGCAGGTTGTTGCCATTCCCTCCCGAAAATACGGGGAAGACATCGCCGCTTTCATTCTGACCCGAAACGGAAAAATCATCAAAGCGGAAGATGTGCGTGATTTTTGCCGCGGACGCATAGCATGGCACAAAATACCCCGTCACGTCGCAACCATTGAAGAATTTCCCCATACTGCCAACGGAAAAATCCAGAAATTCAAATTAAGAGAACTTGCCATAGAGCTTTTTGTGCACAATAATTAATATGGAAAATACTTGCGTCTATATTGCGCCGCGTTTTTTTGAAAACGAACTGAAAAAAGAACTTTTTTATCTTGATATTCCCGTCTTAAGACAATACGGACGTTTTTTTTACTGCGCCAAAACGCCCATACGGCCTGTTTGGGCTCAAAACACGTGGAATTTGCCGCAAACGCTTCCCATTTTGTCCATTGGCGATGCAGCCAAAAAACTCAAGGCTGTCCAAAGAAACTGGCATTCCCACCCCATTGATTTTTTTAGACGGGTTAAACTCATAGAAGAAAAACTGCCTCCCATCCGCTTCAAACCTCATACCTATGGCGAGCCGATCCCGAAAACCAAACTCGGCGCATGGACGCTCCTTGACACGGAAACGCTTTTATACAGTTCCGAAACCTCTTCCCCTTTTCCCAATGGCGAAGTTAATTTTATCGAAAATAAGACAGAACCGCCAAGCAGGGCGTATTTAAAATTATGGGAAATCTTCACCCTTTGCGAAACCTATCCGAAACCGCAGGAAACAGCCGTTGATTTAGGAGCCTGCCCCGGAGGCTGGACTTGGGTGATGGCGAAGCATAAAGTCGACATTCTTGCCATTGACAAAGCGGAAATCACCCCTGAAATACAAAACATGCCCACTGTAACCTATGAGAATAAAAGCGGGTTTTCTTTGCTTCCGCAAGATTTTCCCGCTGTTGACTGGCTTCTTTCCGACATGGCGTGTTATCCGGAAAGGCTTTATGAACTTGTGCAAAAATGGCTTGAAAAAGGCTCTGTTAAAAATTTTGTTTTCACCATAAAACTGCAAGGAGAAAACACTAAAGAATCTATTGAGTTATTTAAAACTATCCCGAACTCTTCGCTCATCCACCTATCCTGCAACAAACATGAACTCACGTGGATTTACGGCGAGATACAAAAAAACTTTCAAAAAAAACTTGACAATAACAGGGCTAATAACTAGATTAATCTTAACGTTTTATGACGTAAACAACATTTTACAAAAAAAATGGAGACAAAAAATGACTAAAGCTGAACTCATTGAAAAAATCCATGCAAAATCTGGATTGCCTACCAAAGCAAAAACAGAAGCTGCTCTCGACGCGACCATCGCAGCTATTACTGAAAGCCTTTCTGCCGGTGAATCCATTACTTTAACAGGTTTTGGCAGTTTCAAAGTAACCAAACGTGCCGCACGTAAAGGTCGTAACCCACGTACTGGCGAAGAAATTAAAATTCCTCCATGCTCAGTTGTAAAATTTACTCCAGGTAAAAACCTTAAAGACGCTGTAAACTAAGTCTTTTTTGCCTACCAATTCAAATTTGAATAAAAAAAGCACCTCGTTGTAAGGTGCTTTTTTTTATTAAAACTTCGGAAGTTTTTTATTTCCTTTTCTCAAAACCTATGTTAAACTTTTTCATATTTATTATAAAGGATAAACCATGAATACAAATCTTATCATCTTGGGCGCGGGCGGCCGCATGGGTTCCACGCTTATCCGCCTTGCCGCAAATTCAAATGATTTAACCATAGCCGCCGCTGTCGAACCTAAAACAAGATTTGTATCAAATTTACCGGAACATTGTGTTGTCGCCGCAAATTTGGAAGACTGCATTGAAAAATTCCCCCATGCCGTGATTATTGATTTTACTTCCGCAAGTTCCACCATGGAAAATGCCAAATTGGCAGCCCGATACAAAAATCCGCTTGTCATCGGAACAACGGGGCTTAATGCTGAAGAAAAAAAACAACTGGCTGAATACGCAAAACAAACCCCTATCATGATGTCCCCCAATATGAGCGTGGGTATCAACGTTTTATTGGATATTTTGCCGAAGCTTACGGCTATGCTCGGCGCCGACTATGATACGGAACTTATGGAAATCCACCATAACCTCAAAAAAGACGCTCCGAGCGGAACAGCCCTGCGCCTTGCCGAAGCCGTTGCGGAAGGAAAGAAAACCAAATTGGAAGATGTCGCCTGCTACCACCGCGAAGGCATTATCGGCGAAAGACCTGCAAACGAAATCGGCATACAAACCTTGCGCGGAGGCGATGTCGTCGGGGTGCACACCGTTTACTATATGGGTGCGGGCGAACGTATTGAAATTACGCACCATGCCCATTCAAGAGAAAATTTCGCAGGCGGCGCTTTGCGTGCCGCACGCTGGCTTGCAAAACAGGAAGCGGGAAGATTATACTCCATGCACGATGTGCTCAAAGGATAAGCAATGCGGTTTTACCTTTATCAATTAAACGGCAAATTGGGAGATATGCAGGAAAACGCCCGTAAAATCGCATCATTCACCCAAAATTTTAAAAACGATGTCTGCACGCTTTTACCCTCATTGCCGCTCATACAGCACCCCTATTCCGCAGTTAGCCGTATCGGGGGATTTTTTGAACGGGTGAAACGGCATAAGCTTATCAGCAAAAATACCAATATCGTATATGAAAGCCTGTATAAGGGGGAAAAATTTTTTTGGAAAAAAACAGGCGACATTACGTTAAAAAATTCCCTGATACAAATCGGTACGGTAAAAATTTTCGCTCCCCATTGCCAAGAACCTGATTTTGCCTGTTTTTTGAAAAAACTTGCCGTGCCCAAAAAGGCGGACCTGATTTATTTTGCCGCCGCGCATAGCTTTTACGAAGGTTTCGACATTCAAGCTCTGCTTTCCCGCTTTGCCAAAAAGCACAAAAAAGCCCTTGTTTATGTCAATGCCTGCGGAGCAAGCGACGGAACTGTTTTTGCGGGGCAAAGCATGCTTTTTGATAAAAAAGGCAAGCTGCTGTTAAAATTAAATCCTTTTTCCGAAGACAGCGCTTATTTTGATTTTGACGGCAGTACACTGCAGGCGGAACCAAAAGAAATTCCGAATATAAATGCGGACGGCTTGCTTTTTTTAGCCGCAAAACAAGCTATTTATGATTATGCTTATAAAACAGGAATAAAAAAAGCCGTCATCGGGCTGAGCGGAGGCATGGATTCCGCCCTTGTTGCCGCCCTTGCCTGTGAAGCGTTAGGCAATGAAAATGTCACCGGCATCATTATGCCCTCGGAATATAATTCAAAAGAAAGCATGGACGACGCGCTCAATCTTGCCCGTAACCTCGGCATGTCCTGCCATGTCATCCCTATTTCCGATATCACCCGGTCTTTTGAAAATGCTTTGGCAGACAGTTTTGCAAAAGAAAAAAGTTTTGAAAATGACACCACTTCCGAAAACATTCAAGCCCGCACACGCGGCAATCTTTTAACCGCTTATGCCAATAAAATCAAAGCAATGGTCATAGGTACCGGCAACAAATCCGAAGCGGCTATGGGATACTGCACGTTGTACGGCGATACGGTCGGCGCTTTGGAACCTATTGCCGATATTTACAAATCAAGGGTTTATGCCGTTGCAAAATGGTTTAACGAAAGCAAAAAAGAAGAAATCATTCCCGGCAACGTCTTTGTCAAAGCCCCTACCGCAGAACTGAAACCCAATCAAAAAGATGAAGACACGCTCCCGCCCTATCCTTATCTTGACAATGTTCTCTTTCAACTTTTAGAGCAGGGTAAAAATCCCGAAAAAATTCAGGAAGAACATTTGACGCCTGATGATATTTCACTGATTTACCATCGTTTAAAAACAAGCGAATTTAAAAGAAAACAATGTCCGTTTCCTGTTATTCTTTCTTCCTGCCCCTTTGGAAAAAAATGGAACCCGCCCTCAAGCGCAAAAATTTTCTAAATACAATAATAAGGATGCAGTATGTCAAACCAAGCTAGCCCACAATGGCACGCACACTATGAAGGCGACGCCCCGGCGGACTTCGGCTTCACCCCTTCCAATTTGCAGGATTTTCTTACAGACGCAGCAAATACAGCAGGTAAAAACCTTGCCGTGCAATTTCATAATTTCAAAATCACCTATGAAAAGCTCAATGAAAAAGCGGAAAATCTTGCTGCGAGTTTTCGGAATTTGGGAATTGAAAAAGGGGATAGGATTGCCATTATGCTTCCAAACCTGCCTCAAACCGTTATCGCGTTTTGGGGGGCGATAAAAGCAGGGGCGATAGTGGTTATGACCAACCCGCTTTATATGGAAAAAGAATTGACCCACCATTTCAACGACTCGAAACCTAAAATCCTCATCACCCTTGACTTGTTCTGGTCCAAAATCGAACCGCTGAAAGAAATGCTCGGCGTTGAAAAATATGTTATCACAAGAGCTTCCGAAGCGCTTGCTTTTCCGTTGAATCTCCTGCAAAACCTCAAGGCGAGACGCTCCCACGAATTTATAAAAATCCCTTTCAACGGCAAAACCGTTATCCCTTGGAAAAAACTTCTGAATACAAAAGAGCGTTATATTGCTCCAAGCTCCGATCCTGCCGCGACCATAGCCCTTTTGCAGTATACCGGCGGGACAACCGGATTTTCTAAAGGGGCGATGCTGACCCATGCGAACCTTACCATTCAAATTCAGCAGCTTCTTGAAGTTTTGCATGCGAAAGAACACCCCATGCGGCATTTGTTCATCGGCGTAATGCCTTTCTTCCATGTTTTCGGACTGGTGGGCTGTTTGATTTTACCCACGGTCTTCAAATCTCCCACTATTCCCGTTCCCCGTTATGTTCCAGCCGACCTGTTGGAAATCATCAGAAAATACCGTCCGACGTTCTTCTGCGGCGCTCCCGCCATTTATATTTCCTTAATGCAGCAGAAGAAAATCAAAGATATTGACATGACTTGCATCAAATTCTGCATTTCCGGCTCTTCTCCGTTCCCTCTTGCAAGCCTGAAACGTTTCCAAGAAATGACAAAAGCAAAAATTACCGAAGGACTGGGACTTACCGAAGCTTCACCCGTTGTTGCCGCCAACCCGCTTTTCGGTTTGCAAAAAGCCGGCTCCATAGGAACGGCTATTCCCGGAACCGAACTTAAAATCGTCGACCCGGAAGACGGCGTTACGGAATACGGCAACAACCAGCCCGGAGAACTGCTTGCCAAAGGTCCGCAAGTCATGCTCGGCTATTGGAACCATCCTGAAGAAACCGCCAACAGTATCCGTGACGGCTGGCTTTATACAGGCGATATCGCTTACCGTGACGACGACGGATATTATTTTATTGTGGACAGAAAAAAAGATATGGCAATTGTCGGCGGTTACAACGTCTATCCCAGTGAAATCGATGAAGTTCTTTATGAATACCCCAAAATTCATGAAGCAGTTTCCCTCAGTATTCCCCACCGCTCGAAAGGTGAAATTTTAAAAGCCTATATCGTTCCAAAACCGGGAGAAAAAATCAATACGGCTGAAATTATGGCATTTTGCCGTGAAAAACTGGCTTCTTATAAAGTTCCCCGCATGATTGAAATCCGTGAAGAACTTCCGAAAAGCATGGTCGGAAAAATTTTGCGCCGTGCCTTGCGTGATGAGGAAGAAAAGAAACTCCAAGCGGAAAAGGAAAGAGAAAACAGTAAAAATAACGAAAACAACATGTAATGCAGCATGAAAATTGCAGTTGTCGGAACATCGAATTCAATCTTGGTAAATGGATATTTCCCCGTTTACCAAGCTCTTGAATATCCAAACCAAACGGATAATTTCTCTATCGGCGGAGCGAACTGCCAGCTTATTCCTTACAGCATTGAAAAATACAAAATTTTTGATACCTATGATTTTTTAATTACGGACTGCGCTGTTAATGACGGTGATTACCTAGCCTCCAATTCCCGCTCTCCAGATTGGCTTTATAATGAACTTTACAGCATTATGTCGATGATAAAAGAGGCTCCAATCCGGCACTTGCACTTAATTTTTCCTACCGACATGGCTTACAATAAGCACTATCAAATTCATTGCCAAGTCTGCCGAGAGTTGGATATTCCTTACATGGACATTGAAAAAATTGTTTCTGCCGCTAAAAATTCAGGGCAAAAAAAACTTTTTTACGATAGCAAACATATCTCTCTTTTCTTAGCAAAACAGTTGGCATATCTTATTAAAGAAGAACGAAAGAATATTTTTTCAAGTCAGAAATCAAACGACGTGTCCGCTTGTTACAAACACAAAAAGTATATCTTTTGTTCCCTGCCTGAAAAATTCAAAGGCGAATTTCCGACTTGCACGAAAAGCTCTTCCCTCTTATCTGACACCTATCTTGTTTTAAAAGATTCGGATACCCTATGTTTTGAAAATTTGCCTGAACTGAACCTTGAAAGCATTTCCTTCTGGACCAATACGAATGCGGGGTACTATACGCTCACGACAGAAAAGCAAAAGCAAAATCATAATTCATACTACCCCGATGCCCATTATACAAATTTCAGACCTCTTGCAAAAAAACCATTTCCCATCAATAAATTTCTTAAACTCCAAGCAGGAATTGATCCGAACATTCCGAAACATCTTCAGGAAAATACGTTTCCGCCCGTTTCCCTTGAAAATAATGAACTTTTTCTCAATGCTGTTTTGTTTTCAGAAGAATTAAATCCGCCTCTGACATGGCAAGTTAAAAATTTTCCGGAAAAACCAGCGAATTATTTACCCGCATTTCAAAAAATAAATTCAATATGCACCAATATAGATAAGTATATGCACAATAACTTGCAATACATTCCTGATGACTGCATGTTTATTGCCGCTGTCGTGTATCCGCAAAATTCCCTCTTGCGAAAACAATATTTAACAATATTAAAAAGGACCGATAATCCCTATTTTGCTTATTATTATGCGGAACTATACCTCGTTCCGAGAAAAAAATATGCATTGGCAGTAAAAATTTTAAATACCGTGAAAAAGCAAAAAATCATCATCAACGCAATTTCACTGTTAGTGCATTGCTATCTTCAATTAAAACAATTTGATAATGCTCTTGATACGATTGAAACACTTTCGGAAGAAAAATACCGCATCACACAATTGCGCTTGCTTTGCTCCATTTATGCGCACATGGATTTACCTGAGCTATTTTTTCAGGAAGCGGAACAACTACTGAAATTAAATGAAAATTTTTCCACGCTTTTTCATATTATCGATAATTGCATCATCTTAAAAAAATATGAAGAAGCATTAAACTATGCAAAACAAATTTATGCAGAACCAAGAAATTTTTTTTATAAGCAACATAAAAAAAGCATCATTAAAAAAGTAAGCAGCGTGCTGTCCTACCTCAATAAAGAAACACTATGAAAATCGCAGTGGTCGGAACATCAAATTCAATTTTGGCAAATGGGTATTTCCCCGTTTACCAAGCCCTTGAATACCCTCATCAGGTAGATAATTTCTCCCTCGGGGCTTCTTTTTGCCAATACATTCCCTTCGCCCTTGAAAAATTCGCTCTCTCCGAAAACTATGATTTGATTCTAACGGACTGCTGCCCCAATGACGGAGCGTATTTTCCTTATGCAAGAACCCCTGACTGGCTTTATAACGAACTTCATTCCATTTTTTCCCATATCGGGGAACTGCCTTTCAAACACCTGCATCTTATTTTCCCCACGGAACTTGAAACAGCCGTTCACGAAAAAATCCATCAGCAAGTCTGCGAAGAACTGGACATTCCCTATCTCCATATCAGCAGCATATTGAAAAGCATAAACAAACAAAAAAAACCCCCGCTCTTTGCCGACAAAATGCATATCAATCCATTTTATGCAAAACAAATCGCTTTTCTTATCAAACAAAAAACAAACGAGGTTTTAAACAATTCAACTCCCAAAAAAAATGCTTCAACATATAAGCACAAAGAATACTTCATATATTCCCTCATTGAGCATAAAGAATTTCCGCACGTTGCCCGTGCAACTTCCCTGCGTTCCGAAAACTTCGTACAATTGAAAAACAATCAGGAAATCTGTCTTGAAAATCTTCCTCCCTGCAATCTTGAAAGCCTTTATTTTTATACGAATATTGAAGCAGGCTATTATCACCTTGTCACTCAAAACACGCTCACAAACTATAATCTCGCCTATCATCTCGCAAACTGTATTTTTTTGAAACCAATTCCGGCAAACACGTTCAAAATTGACAGATTTCT